>JASHOV010000349.1 GCA_030038495.1 Streptosporangiaceae bacterium | reverse complement strand
GCGTCGGCCTCGACCTGCGCCCACGTCGTCGGCGGGTCGTTCGGGTTCAGCCCGGCCTCGGAGAAGAGCTTCTTGTTGTACCAGAGGACCGAGAGGTCGGCCAGGTACGGCAGCCCGTAGTACTGGTTGCCGATCGTCGCGAGCGCGAGGTGGCCGGGGCTGAGCGAGCTCTTGTAGGGCAGCGCGTCGATGTACTTGGTGAGGTTCATCAGCGCGCCCTCGTGGGAGAACGTCGGCACGTCGATGTCGTTCAGGCCGACCACGTCCGGCGGCGAGCCGGCCCGGATGGCGGTGGCGAGCTGGCTGGTGTCGTCGTTGGGCGGGGTCAGGTGCAAGACGACCTTCAGGTTCTTGTGGGTCGCGTTGAACTCCTTGACCAGCGCTATCGCCGGGCCGTCGGTCGCCTGGCGAGCCCAGAAGTGCACGACGCCGGTCGCGTCCACCCCGAACGCCTTGGATGTGGCGGCGGGCCCGCTGGAGCCGCACGCGGCGAGTCCCAGCGTCGCCAGCGTTAGTGCGGCGGCGCCTGCGAGTACGGCAGGCCGCCTGGTACGGGCGCGGGTCATGGTCATCGGCCTTTCCTTCTCGCTGCCGTGATCGCGGCCTGATGCGGGCCGCGGGTCGCGCTTGTGCATGTCGGCAAACCTCCTCGTCGAGGGGTCTTATGAGTCGTGTGCGGGGAACGGGGCCCGGCTCGGAGCCGGGTCCTGACTGGTGGCCCGGTCTTCGGGCCGGTCACATGGCATCCAGACCCGCATGGCCTGGCCGTCGCGGTTGTCCCACTGGAAATAAGGAATGGCCACGGCAGTGACGGGGCTGCGCCCGGCCGCAGCGCTGTGCTGGTCGGTCCCGGTTGGCTCCGGCCGATACGGCAGCTGGTTGCGGTCGTCAGCCGGAAGCTGTGCCGCCGGAAGCTGTGCCGCCGGAAGAATGGCCGCGCCCGCCTCGACGACCACCGTCCGTCCCACCTCGGCCAGCGTGAGCGCGTGCCCGGCCAGATCACCTTTGCCCAGCGCGATGTCCTCGACGCTGAGCCCGGCGGGCTGGTCGGCCTGCTCGAAGCAGTAAACCAGCGGGCCGCGCTCGACCGCGGCGGTGCCGCGGAGCGCATCGATCCGACGGTGCGGATAGGTCAGCCGCGGTGGCATGTCCAGCGAGCAGGCGAGCACGTCACCGGGCTGCCACGTCCGCCGCAGCAGCAGGTAGCCGTGCTCGCCCTGCTCCGCCGCCAGCCGCTCGCCGTTCAGGCGCACGGAGACGCCGGCACTCCAGGCCGGGATCCGCACGGCGATGCCGCACTCGCTGGCGGGTGCGCTCACGACCGTGAGCTCGATCGAGCCGTCCCACGGGTAGTCCGTGCTGACGTCGACGCTGATTACGCCGTCGGTCACCGGCGCGGTGACCCGGGCCTGGCCGAGCAGATGCAGGTACAGCGCGTCGCCGGAGATCGTCGCGACGTAGCGGTTCAGTGATGCGATCAGGCGCATGATGTTCGGCGGACAGCAGGCGCACGAGAACCACTCCCGGCGTCGGCCGGGGTCGTCGTCCTCGAAGTGATCGTCGCGGCGCTGCAGCGGATTGACGTAGAAGAACCGGTGCCCGTCCGCCGATACCGCTGCCCCGAACCCGTTGTAGAGGATTCGCTCCATGAGGTCCGCGTACCTCGCCTGGCCGGTTGCCAGCAGCAGGCGCCAGTTCCAGTGGAAGCTGCCGATGGCTGCGCAGGTCTCGTTATAGGCCCGGTCGGGCGGTAGCTCGTAGGCGTCGCCGAACGCCTCACCCGAGTGCCGCGAGCCGATGCCACCGGTCAGCGTCGTCTTCGCGGCGACCATGTCCTGCCACCGGGCGAGCGAGGAGGCCAGCAACTCCGAATCGCCGGTCTCCACCGCCACGTCCACGACGCCGCTCTCCAGGTACAGGGCCCGGACCGCGTGCCCGGCCATCACCGTCGACTCGCGAACCGGCCGATAGTCCTGCAGGTACCTGCTGCCGAAGCCGGAGTCACCGACCAGTCCGTGACCGCGCTGGTCGACGAACTGACTGGCCAGCTCCAGGTATGCGGCAGTGCCGGTCTCCCGGTAGAGCTCCACCAGTGCCGTCTCGACGATGGGGTGGCCGTCGAGGCCGGCCTGGCGCCCCAGGAACGTGCCGACCAGGTGGTCGGCGAATCGCCTCGCCACCGCCAGCAGCGCGCCGCCGTCGAAGCTCCTGTTGGCCGCGACCGCGGCCTGTATCAGGTGGCCGGCGCAGTACAGCTCATGGCTGGTCTCCAGCCGTGCGTAACGCGGCCGGCCGGTGACCTGCGCGTAGGAGTTCAGGTAGCCGTCGTCCTGCTGGGCCTTCGCGAGCAGTGCTGTGGTGTCGGCGGCGAACTCGGCCAGGGCCGGGTCATCGGCCCGGCCAAGTTGCCAGCTGACCGCCTCGAGGGTCTTGTAGACATCCGAGTCCATGAACGCCGGGCCGCGATAGCCGCTGTTGACCCCGGTGCCGGCCAGCCGCAGGTTGTCGAGGTTGCCTGCGACCTCGAGCTGCCGGAGCGCGAGCGGCAGGCTGACCACGTGATTGCGCTGCTGCCAATCCGCGAGCAGGCCGCCCGTCAGCCGCACGGCGCGGCCGCCGAGCGGCCGGTGGGCCACTGCCGCCGTCGTCGTGGGGTAGGCGGGCCCGCGAGCCGCCGTTACGGTCTCGGTGTCAGCCACTCGCCGAACTCCTGCCGTAGATCGGTTGAAACTGGCGTTCATCGATGCATTAGTAGTGCTTAACCGGCGCGACGCGCCCGTGCTTACCGGCGCGGTGCGCATAAGGAATAGGTTTTCCTCAGAAGCTAGAGTGCGGAGAACCAGGCAGTCAAGGCCTGTACACGGACTATTTTGATGCGATAAGAAGGGCACAAGCAGGTGTCAGAAGGGGAGCAACCGTTTGCCTTCCGCAGAACCGGGGTCCGAGGGGCGGCGGCCGACGATCAGGGATGTCGCCGCGCAGGCCGGTGTCTCGATCGGCACGGCATCCAAGGCGCTTAACGGCCAGGGAAAGCTCCGCGTCGCCACCAGGGAGCGCGTCGCGGCGGCGGCGAGGGAACTGGGATTCGCGCCGAACGTCCTGGCCAAGGCGCTGCTGGCCGGGCGAACGTACACGGTCGGCGTCATCACCACCGACAGCTTCGGCCGGTTCAGCATCCCGGTCATGCTGGGCGCGGAGGACGCGCTCGGGGCCGGCCAGATCTCGGTGTTCATGTGCGACACCCGCGACGACCCCGCCAGGGAGCGGCAGTACCTCGACATGCTGCTGAGCCGCCGGGTGGACGGCCTGATCGTGACCGGGCGCCGGATCGAGCCGCGGCCCAGCATCGGGGTCACGCTCGGGATACCAGTCGTCTACGCGATGACGCAGTCGCTGGACACCGACGAGCCCGCCATCCTCCCCGACGATTACGGTGGCGGCCAGCTTGCGGCCGGGCACTTCCTGCAGTGCGGCCGGACGCGCGTCGGCCACATCACCGGCCCTGAGCGCTTCCTCGCGGCCCGCAAGCGGGCCAGCGGCTTCTGCGAGGCCGTCATCGGCGCCGGAGGCACTTTCTCCCCGAACGACGTGCTCTACGGCGAGTGGAGCGAGCGGTGGGGGCGCGAGGGCGCCCACATTCTGCTGCGCGCCGCGCCCGACGTCGAGGCCATCTTCTGCGGCAGCGATCAGATCGCCCGCGGAGTGGCCGACACGCTGCGCCTGCTGGGGCGCCGGGTTCCGCAGGACATCGCCCTGATCGGCTTCGACAACTGGACGCCGATGGCGCTCGGCTCGGATCCGCCGCTGACCAGTATTGACATGTGCCTGGAGGACGTCGGCCGGACCGCGGCGGAGCACTTGCTGGCCGCGATCAACGACTCGCCGACCCATGGCGTGCACATCGTGCCGTGCCGGCTCGTCGTGCGGGACTCCACTGATCCGCAGGTCCCGGCCGGCGATCAGGTCGGTCAGGTCCGCTCGGCGTAGCCGGTCAGGTGCCGCGGCCATGGCCGGTCAGGTGGCGCCGGCGTAGAACTGCGCCAGGTCGCTGGCCATCACCGGGATCACCTTCTCGTCGACGAACGTCATGTGCCCTGACTCGTACCAGCTGAACCGAACGTTGCGGCGCAGTCGCTCGCCGAGGAACAGGTGCGAGATGTCGAACTCAGCTCCGGCGAACGGGGTGGACAGATCGAACACCCCGCCCATGATGTAGACGCGGAGCGCCGGGTTGCGGCGCATGGCGGCCGACAGGTCCAGCGCGACGTTCGGGACCTGGAGCGGCGCGTCGATGCCGGGGGCCTTGTGGTGCCAGTCCCAGGCCGCGGCGATGGTCATGTTGTGCAGCGGGCGGTAGTGCAGATCCGTGCGGTAGCCAAGGTCGGCGGCCAGGTGCTGATGGAAGCCGGACAGGTGGGCGCTGTTGACCCCGGCGGTGGCGGCATCGTCGGTGGCCGGGTCGAACGCGCCGGTGCCGATCACGTACTGGTGATCGGCGGCGAACCTGGTATCGAACCGCCCGATCAGCTTCCCGTCGGTGGCCAGCAGCTGGCGGCGGAAGTCCTCCATCTCGATCCGCAGTTTCCTGCGCAGCAGCCACCCGGCGTCCAGGCCGGTGATCTCGGCCAGCCGGGCCGCGACGGCCCGCTCAGTGGCGGACGGCAGCAGGTCGCCGCGCTGGAGCGCGCTCGCGTACTCGCCGCCGGCAAACTCGCGCGCGCCGGCCAGGAACTCCGCCAGCGGCACGCCCCCGTGGTTAGCGCCCCCGTGGTTAGCGCGCCCGTGGTTAGCCCGACCGTGGTACCAGGCGGTCGCGGCGTAGCTGGGCAGCAGGTTGATGTAGTACTGGTCGAGCCCGGGCTGGGTGGTGGCCCAGTTCAGCAGCGTGGACAGCATGATCACGCCGTTGAAGTCGGCCCCGAGGTTCTGCAGCTTGTGCACGAGCGCGGCCGCCCGCGACGTGCCGTACGACTCGCCGAACAGGTAGCGCGGAGCCTGCCATGATCCGGTGATGGTCAGGTAGCGCAGGATGGCGCGGGCGAACACGTCGACGTCCTGATCGACGCCCCACACCTCGTCGGTGCGGCCGCCGCTGGCCAGCCGGGAGAAGCCGGTGCCCACCGCGTCGAGAAACACCAGATCGCTGACCGCGAGCAGGGTATGCGGGTTGTCGCCGAATTCGTACGGCGCCGGGGGAGTGGCGTGCGGGGTCAGCGTCGGCACCCGCCGCGGCCCGAATCCGCCGACGTTCAGCCAGAGGCTTGCCGATCCGGGCCCGCCGTTGAACAGGAACGTGACCGGCCGCGGTGCGCCGGTATCCGCGCGGTAGGCGAGATAGAAGACGTCCGCAAGCGCGCTCCCGTCGTCCCGGCTGACTCGGACCGTGCCCGCGGTGGCCTGGTAGTCGAGCCGCCGCCCGTCCGGCAGGTCGATCGCGTGCCGCGTGGTCACGCACGACTCGAGCTCGGTCCCGGCATCAGCCATGGTGATCATCCTGCCGGGCCTCGTCGGCCGGGGCCGGCCGGGGGATGCCCTCATGAATCAGGTGCCACGGCGAGGGGAACTCGCCGACCGGCACCTCCACCAGGACGGGCTCGTTCGCCGACACGGCGTCCCGCAGCACCCCGGCCAGCGTTCCCGGATCTTCCGCCCGGGCAAAGGCGATGCCGAACGCGCTGGCCAGCAGGCGGTAGTCGGGGTTGGTCAGATCGCTGGCGAAGTACCGCGCCCCGTAGCGGTTCTTCTGGATCCGCCGCACGTTGCCGAAGTGGCCGTCGTTGAACAGCACGGTCACCAGGCCCAGCCCGTAGCGCCGGGCGGTGGACAGTTCCGGCATGGTCCAGGAGAAGCCGCCGTCCCCGGTGACCGAGATCACCGCCCGGGCCGGGTCGGCCGCCTTGGCGCCCAGGGCCGTGGCGAACCCGTAGCCGAGCGTGCCCTGGTAGCCGGGGCCGATGTAGCCGCGCGGGTGGTACACAGGGAAGCAGGCGCTCGCCGCGTACCCCACCTGGGTGAACTCGCTGACGAACACGCCGTCGTCCGGCAGCGCGGACCGGATCGCGGCCAGGTACTCGCGCTGGGGCGCGATGTCGGCGAGGCAGTCGTCGAGCCACTTGCGGACGCGCTCGAACTCGTCGGTCCGAGACGGCCGGCGCGGGTTGCCGAGGGCGGCGGCCAGGGCCCGCAGGCCGAGGTTCGCGTCCGCGTGGATCGTGAGATCGGGGGAACGGGGCGCACCGAGGTCGGCCTCATCGGCATTGAGCAGCACAAGCCGGGCCGGGCCGGTGTCGAGCTGGCTGCCGAACGTCGTCAGGAACCGGCTCCCGACCGCGAGCACCAGGTCGGCGTCGGCCCGGAAGGCGCGCAGCGCCACGCCGTCGAAGGCGAGCCGGTGCCGCGCGTCGATCGCGCCCCGCGCGTTCTCGCTGACCACGACGGGCGCCTCGAGCGTCTCGGCCAGGTCGGTCAGCGCGGCCGAGGCGCCGGCCGCGAGTACGCCGCC
>JASHOV010000348.1 GCA_030038495.1 Streptosporangiaceae bacterium | reverse complement strand
TCGTTCGAGCTGCTCGTGCGCAAGACCGCCGGCGTTCTGCCGACCTGGTTCGAGCTCGAGGGCTACCGTGCTGTCATCGAGCGAGCCAACGGCACCGACCGCAGCGAGGCGATCGTGCGGCTGCTGCTCGGACCCGGCTCTGACGGCGCGGGCCGGGTGGTGGCCGTCGGCGAGGGCGTGGGGCCGGTGCACGCGCTTGACCAGGCGCTGCGCCGCGGGCTCGGCGAGGTCTATCCCGCGCTGGCCGGCATTCACCTGGTTGACTACAAGGTGCGCATCCTCGACGGCCGGGCGGCCACCAGCGCGGTCACCCGGGTGATGCTGACCTCGGCCGACGCCGACGGCGAGTGGACGACGGTGGGCGTGTCCGACGACATCGTCACCGCGTCCTGGGAGGCGCTGGCCGACGGCATCGTGTACGGGCTGCTGCGCGCGGGTGCGCCGGCTATGGAGGTAGCAGCCCTGACTGATGATCAACTAGCACAGCCCGGCAACCCCCATCGGGCGGCCGGGCACGAGATCTCGGAGGCTGTATGAGCTCAAACCTGCCCCGCCCCCGCTCCGGCCCGCTGACGACAGGGCCGTCCCGCGCCGCGGCGCGCGCGATGCTGCGTGCCGTCGGGCTGTCGGAGGAAGACCTGACCAAGCCCCAGGTCGCGGTCGCGTCCTCCTGGAACGAGGTGACCCCCTGCAACGTCCACCTCAACGGCCTGGCGGCCGCGGCGAAGGAGGGCGTGCGCCAGGCCGGCGCGGTGCCGCTTGAATTCGGCACGATCGCGGTGTCGGACGGCATCTCGATGGGCACCGAGGGCATGAAGGCCTCGCTGGTCAGCCGCGAGGTTATCGCGGACTCCGTCGAGCTGATGGTGAACGCCGAGCGGTTCGACGCGCTGGTGACGATCGCCGGGTGCGACAAGTCGCTGCCGGGCATGCTGATGGCCTGCGCCCGGCTGAACATCCCCTCGATCTTCCTGTACGGCGGGACCATCCTGCCGGGCTGGGCGCACGGCAAGTCGATCACGATCCAGGACGTGTTCGAGGCGGTCGGCGAGCATTCGGCCGGCGCGATGTCCGACGCCGACCTGCTCAAGGTCGAGCAGGCGGCGTGCCCTGGCGCCGGGTCGTGCGCGGGCATGTACACGGCCAACACGATGTCGACCTGCGCCGAGGCGCTGGGCATGACGCTGCCGGGCGAGGCATCGGCTCCGGCGGTATCGGCCGAGCGCACCGGCCTGGCCCGGCGCACCGGCGCCGCCGTCGTCCAGGCGCTGGCGGCGGACCTGCGGCCGCGGCAGATCATGACGCGGGCCGCGTTCCTCAACGCCGCGACCGTGGTGATGGCCACGGCCGGCTCGACCAACGCGGTGCTGCATCTGCTGGCGATCGCGCACGAGGCCGGGGTCGACCTGACCATGGATGACTTCGACGCCGTATCGCGGCGCACGCCGGTCATCGCGTCGATGCGCCCGTCCGGCCTGTATGTGATGAGTGAGCTGGACCGGGTCGGCGGCGTTCCCGTCATCCTGCGCGAACTGCTGTCCGCCGGGCTGATCGACGGGGACGCGCTCACCGTCAACGGCAGGACGCTCGCGGAGAACGTGGCCGACGCTCCGGCGCCGGACGGGTCGGTGGTTCGGCAGGTCCGGGACGCGTTCAAGGTGGACGGCGGGCTCGCGGTGCTGCGCGGCAACCTCGCCCCGGACGGTGCCGTGGTGAAGACGCCGGGCATCGAGACGCTGCGGTTCTCCGGGCGTGCCCGAGTGTTCGAGCGCGAGGAGGACTGCTTCGAGGCAGTGACCGCGGGCAAGGTCGGCAAGGGCGACGTGCTCGTCATCCGGTACGAGGGCCCGAAGGGCGGGCCGGGCATGCGGGAGATGCTCGCGGTGACCGCGGCGATCAAGGGCGCCGGTCTGGGCAAGGACGTGATGCTGCTCACCGACGGCCGGTTCTCCGGCGCGACGTTCGGTGCGTGCGTGGCGCACGTCGCGCCCGAGGCCTACGACGGCGGGCCGATCGCGCTGGTAGCCGACGGGGACCCGGTGGTGCTGGACGTGGTCGAGCGGCGGCTTGAGCTCGGCGTGGACGACGCGGAGCTGGAGCGCCGCCGGGCCGGCTGGAAGCGGCCCGCGCCGAACTACACCAGCGGCGCGATGGCCAAGTACGCGGCGCTGGTGTCCGGCGCCGACACCGGGGCCGTCTGCACCGTGCCGTAGCGGGAAGGCGAAGATGACCCGCCGGCCCGAGTCGTTCAACGAGGTCGCCGCGCTCTACGATCGGGCGCGGCCGCTCTATCCGCAGCCGCTCATTGACGATCTGCTTGCGCTCACCGGCGTTCGGGCCGGCGATCATGTCCTGGAGATCGGCTGCGGTACGGGCCAGATCACGCTGCCGCTGGCTGAGCGGGGCCTGACCATCACCGCACTGGAGCCGGGCGCAGACCTGGCGGCCATCGCCCGCCGCAAGCTGGCGGCTTATCCGGATGCCCTGGTGGTTGAGCGCAGGTTCGAGGATTACGACCTGCCGCCTGAGCCATTCGATCTCGTGGTCTCGGCTACCGCCTTCCACTGGGTCGATCCCGGCATCAGGGTGATCAAGTCAGCCGCGGCGCTCCGGCCCGGCGGCCACCTGGCGATCATCCAGTCGCACTGGGGGATCGGTACGCACCGCGACCCGTTCGACCTGCGCAGCCAGGTCTGCTACGAAAGGTGGGACCCGGAAACTGAGCCGGGCTTCGTGCCGCCGGTCGTGGCCGACTTGCCGGCGACCTGCCAGGAACTCGACGACTCGCCGTGCTTCGCCTCGGTCGAGCACCGCCGGTACGAGCAGGTAAACCGCTACTCCACGGCCAGTTACCTCGACCTGCTCCGCACCTTCTCTAACGTCCTGGGATTCGACGCTGCCGACCGTGCAGGCCTGCTGGCCTGCCTCGGCCAGCTGATTGACGCCGAGTTCGGCGGCACGATCGAGCGCTCGGATACCAGAGAGCTATGGCTGGCCAGAGCGACCAGTTAGAACGCCGGCCCGGCCCCTTGAAGGGCACGGGCCGGCGCTCCGTCGCCGGCGACCCGTCCCGGCCGCCGACCGCCAGATCGCGGCCGGGGCGACGCGCGGTCGCCGGACGTCGTAGCTGGCCCGGGTTCAGTCCGCCACGGCCGCCAGAGCCGGGTCGCCCTGGGCCAGGGCGGCGGCGGACCGGTCGGCGATCGCG
>JASHOV010000347.1 GCA_030038495.1 Streptosporangiaceae bacterium | reverse complement strand
ACTACCTGACCAAGCCGTTCTCGCTGGCCGAGCTGCTGGCCCGGGTCCGGGTCCAGCTGCGCGGTGAGCCCGCGCACGACCACCAGCTGCATGAGGAGCTCAGGGCCGGCCAGCTCGTGCTCGACCTCGGCCGGCTGCAGGCCGACTCCGGCGTGGGCCCCGTGCCACTGACCAGGCTCGAGGTCATGGTGCTCAGGGAGCTGATGGAGCATCCGGGCGAGTCGGTCGCCAAGGACCAGCTGCTGGCCACGGTCTGGGGCATCGACTTCCACCCCGGGTCGAACGTAGTGGACGTCTGCATCCGGCGGCTGCGGTCCAAGCTCGGGTTCGACCTCATCGAGACGGTGCGTGGTGCGGGTTATCGGCTCGCTTCCTGACCGGGCGAGGATCGGGCAGCAGGCCAGCACCACCGCCGGCTCGCTTCTTCTTGCCGCCGACAGCGCTACCGCGGGGAGCACCGTCGCGGAAAGCACGGGGGCGAGAGCGCTTCCCGGCCAGGCAGCCGATCCCGCAGGCTGGGAGGCCTGGGCCGGATGGCTGGACATCGCCTGGGTCGTGCTGTGGATCCTGGGCCTGGCCGGAATCGTGATCTTCGAGCGGTGGGAGGCCATCCCGTTCCACTTGATCTGGATCGCGTTCGCGCTCTTGTACAGCTTCCGGATCAGGAACACCAAGCCGACCCTGTGGGTCCTGGCCGCGATGATCGCGACCACGTTCGCGGCCATCGCCTTCGACGTGCGCCGCGGCGCGCAGCCGGCCGACGAGCTCACCGAGGTCCCGCTCATGGCGGCGATGTTCTGGGTGATGATGTGGCACAGTCACCGTCGGCTGGCGGCCAACGCCGAGCGGGTGCGCGTCAGCGAGGAGAACGAGCGGCTGCTCGCGGCACAGCGCCGGTTCCTGCAGGAGGCCTCCCACCAGCTCAGGACGCCCATCACGATCGCGCTCGGACACTCGGAGTTGCTGGCCCGCAACCTGGCCGACAACCAGGACAAGCGCGATATCAACGTGATCGTCGGCGAGCTGAACCGGCTGCGGACGCTGAGCGAACGGCTGCTGCTCATCGCCGCCTCGGAGAACCCTGACTTTCTCCGCCCGGAGCCGGTCGACCTCGACCTGCTGGCCAGGGAGATCATCCGCCGCTGGCGGCCGACCGCCGACCGGAGCTGGCAGGTCGGCCAGCTTGACCAGGTCACCGTGTATGCCGATCGCGAGCGGCTGCAGCTGGCGGTGGACGCATTGCTTGAGAATGCCGTCCAGCAGACCTCGGTTGGCGGCATGATCAGGCTGTCGGTGTACCGCGCCCGTGGCGCTGACGGCAAGGGTGGCGCGGACCGGGCCTGCGCCCGGCTGGTGGTCAGTGACACAGGAACGGGCATCGCTCCGACGGAGCTGGCGAGCATTTTCGACCGGTTCGCCACCGGATCCGGCCGGGCGGGCCGGCGCGGCACCGGGCTCGGGCTCGCGCTGGTCCGGGCCGTCGCCCGCGGCCACGGCGGTGACGTCCGGGTGCGCAGCGTCCTGGGCGAGGGCAGCACCTTCGAGCTGCTACTGCCCGTGCCGGGGACGCCCGTGCCGGGGTCAGCGACGCCGACGATGACGACGACCCTCGATGGAGGCTGAACCCAGTGCACGCCGACCCGCCGGTCCGTACGGATCCGCCCTATGTCCCCATCCGAACGAGCGCGTGGCCGCAGCGGCGAATGTCGAAGTGGATTTACCTGGTCGGGGTCGCGCTGCTGCTGATCGCGGTGCTGGTGGGCCTCGTACATAAGCCGAGCCAGGCCGAGAAGGCCTCCGACCTGCGCGGCTTCCTGCAAGAGGTGACCAGCGACATCGAGTCATGCGCGGCCGGAGTCAGCGAGTCACTGCAGGCACTGCGGCTGGTCCAGTCCGGTGCCGACGCCACGGCCGGGGACGTGAACGCCGGGATCAGCGTCGCGCAGCAGGGATCGGCGAACTGCGCCCCGGCCAACAACGAGCAGATCGACGATCTGCAGACCGTTCAGGTATCCGAGTCGCTGGACAGCTACCGCCTGGCCGGCGCGGTCACCGGCCTGGTTAACTGGGCCGCGCCCGATGCCGAGCAGGTACAGAACGACGTGGCCAATGTATTGTCGACGTCCAGCGCGCAGGCGCGAAGCCGGGCGGAGGCCCAGCTGACCGCGGCCCTGGCCGTATTGAACCGGCAGGGTGCGGCGGTGAACTCCGTGGTCGACGCCGCGATGCGGTCACTCGGCGTGCATGAGCCCAGGCTGCAACTGCCCGGCTGACCGGAAGAGAAGGAGGCGCGCCCGATGCCGGGGATGAATTCCGGTCTCAGCGATACCAACCAGACGATTGTCGCGGCGTTTGGACGGGCGCTGCTGCACCAGGGCCTGCTCATCGCGCTCATCCTCGCGGTGCTGGCGCTGGGCTGGGTCAGCGTGCGGGAATTCGTGCCGTCGGTCCGCGGCGTGGCGCGCCCGACCGCGCTCGCCGAGCCGGCCGGACGGAAGCTCCTGCGCATCGGATTCGGCCTCGTGTGGATACTCGACGGCCTGCTGCAGGCGCAGCCCGCCATGGCCGCCGGAATGCCCTCGAACGTGATCGAGCCGACCGCGGCCAGCTCGCCGCACTGGGTGCAGCACGTGGTGAACTGGGCCGGGACCAGCTGGTCTTATCACCCGATCCAGGCCGCCGCCGCGGCAGTCTGGATTCAGCTCGGGATCGGCATCTGGCTGGTGCTCGCGCCGGCCGGCCGGATATCCCGGCTCGCGGGCCTGGTGAGCGCGGGCTGGGGCCTGGTCGTCTGGGTCTTCGGCGAGTCCTTCGGCGGCATCTTCGCGCCCGGCTCGAGCATCCTGTTTGGCACGCCCGGCGCTGCGCTGATCTACTGCGTCGCGGGTATAGCGATCGCGCTGCCTGACCGGTACTGGCGCACGCCGCGGCTCGGCCAGCAGATCCTGGCCGGGCTCGGGCTGTTCCTCGTCGCGATGGCGGTGCTGCAGGCCTGGCCGGGCCGGGGGTTCTGGCAGGGCGCGGTGCACGGCAAGCCCGCCACGCTGTCAGCGATGGTCGCGTCGATGGCGGGCACGCCCCAGCCTCGTTTCCTGTCCGCCTGGCTGACCGGATTCGAGTCGTTCGACGCCGGCCACGGGTTCGCGATCAACCTGATCGTGGTGGTCGCACTGGCCGCCATCGGCGCGGCGCTGCTGAGCGGGCGACCTCAGCTCATCCGGCCCGCGTTCGCGGTGGGTGGCGCCCTCGCGCTGGCCACCTGGGTGCTGGTGCAGGACCTGGGCTTCCTCGGTGGCCTTGGCACGGATCCGAACAGCATGATCCCGCTCGCCCTGGTTGCCGCCGCCGGGTACGTGGCCATGCGGCATCCATTGCCGGAGCCCGCCGCCGAAGCCGTGCCCGCGGAAGCCGTGCCCGCGGAAGCCGTGCCCGCCGAAGCCGTGCCCGCGGATGAAAAGCCCGCGGTCGCCGAGCCCGTGTCGGCGGGCCGCCGTCTCCGGCTCGACCCCGCGCCGCTCGCGCGTGTATTCGGAGGGGCCAGTATCCGGGCCGTGCTCTCCGTATGGGCGGCCGCGATCGTGCTGATCGGCGCCGGTCCGATGATGCTCGCACAGGCGAGCCCGAACGCCGACCCGATCATCGCGCAAGCGATCGACGGCAACATCGCCCCGCTGGACTACGCGGCCCCTCCGTTCAGCCTGACCAGCCAGGACGGCCGTCAGGTCAGCCTGGCCAGCCTGCGCGGAAAGGTAGTCCTGCTCACGTTCCTCGACCCGGTCTGCACCTCCGACTGCCCGGTGATCGCCCAGGAGTTCCGGGTAGCCGATCAGCTGCTCAGCGGCAGCGCGTCCAAGGTGGAACTCGTCGCGATCGTCGCGAACCCGATCTACCGCAGCCTCGCCTATACGAAGGCGTTCGACAACCAGGAGCTGCTGTCGCGCCTGCCGAACTGGCTGTACCTCACCGGCACGCTCCCGCAGCTCCAGAAGACCTGGAGCAACTACGCGGTAGCCGCCGACATCCTGCCGGCCGGCGGCATGATCGCGCATTCCGACGTCGCCTACGTGATCGACGCGGCCGGCCACACGAGGGCCGAGCTCGACTTCGACCCCGGGCCCGGAACGTCCAGCTCCGTGTCGTCGTTCGCGGTCGAGCTCAGCGACGTCGCCCGGCAGTACCTGGGGTCCCGGTGAACGTGCCGCGCCGCGCCGCGGGCGCGGTCGCGATGACCGCGCTGGCGGTCATCGTCGCCGCATGCGGCAGCACGACCGCAGGCGGAACCGGATCCGGCCAGTCGGCACCGATCACGAGCATCCCGCTGGCCACGTCGCTGGGCGGGGCCGGGCAGCCCGGCTGGGCCGTCGTCCAGATGGGCGGCTCGGCCGCAAGCCACAACAACTTCTGGGAACTGTTCGCCCGGTCGACCGGCTCGGCGCAATGGAAGCTGGCCACCCCATTCGGCGTCGCCAGCAACGGCGGCATGATGATGGCCGCGGCCGGCACCGGGCTGGTAGCCGGGTTCGGGCCGAGCCAGGATCTGACGTTCTCGCCGCTCGCCGTGGCCGCTGGCCCGGCCGCGGACTGGTCCCAGAACGCTGCGCCCGTCAGCCCCGGTCTGGCCAGCGTGCCGGATGCGCTCGCGAGCGGGCCGGGCGGCCAGTTGCTCGCGCTGACCGGATCCGGCGAAGTGCTGCGGGCCGGCCCGGGCAGTGTTTTCGGGACCTGGGCGACCTGGTCGCGACTGGCCACGCTGCGGGCGATCGCCGACAGCCCGGCCGGGCGTGCCTGCGGCCTGACCGCCCTGACCGCGGTCGGGTTCACCGCGGCCGGAGCGCCGGAGGTAGCCGGCGACTGCTCCCGGCCAGGCGCCGACGGCATCTTCGCGCAGCAGGCTGACGGCTGGCAGGCCGTCGGACCGGCGATTCCCGGCGACCGCGTCACCGTGCTCGGCCTGACCACACAGGCCGGCCGGACCACCGCGCTGCTTTATGCCCGGACGGCGTCCCGTGCGCAAGTGCTCGCCGCCTGGTCGGCCTCGGGAAGCTGGACCGTCTCGGCGGCCATTGGCGCCGGCGCCGGAGTGCCTCGTTCCCTGCAAATGGGGGCCGGCGGCAGCGCGGCGCTGGTGCTGGCCGACGGACGCGGCCTGACCATCACCGGGCCCGGCGGGAGCTGGCGGACGCTGCCCGCCCTGCCGGCCGGGACCGCGACGCTGGCGCTCGGTCCGGCCGGCCAGCTGCAGGCCCTCACGGCCGGCGGCGAGCGGTTTGCCGTGTGGCAGCTGACGGCGGGCGCGTGGCTCCAGGTGCAGCGGATCACCGTGCAGATCCCGTACGGATCGTCGAGCTGAGCGGAGTGACATGGGCTGGCTGACGGATCACTGGTCGTTCGACCCGTTCCTGATCGTCGCGATCGTGCTGGCGATAGGGCATGAGATCGGCCTGGCCAGGCTGGCGCGCAGGTCACCGCCGGAGCAGGCCAGGCAGCGGCGGCTGCGGTCGTCGTGGTTTTACGCGGGCCTCGCAGTCGTGCTGCTCGCGGTCCAGTCGCCGATCGACTACTGGTCCTATGACTACTTCTTCGTGCACATGATCCAGCACCTGCTGCTGATGTTCGCCGCGCCGACGCTCATCGTGGCGGGCGCGCCCTGGCAGCCGCTGCTTGCCGCGCTCCCCCGGCACCCCGGCCCCGGCGCCACCGGCGAGGTGACGACCGCGAGGTGGACGCGGCCGCTGCGCGCGGTCGTCGGCTGGTTCCTGCGGCCGTGGGTGAGCGTCGTGACCTTCAGCTTGGTAATGATCGCCTGGCACGTACCCGCCCTGTTCGATCTTGCCAACCGCAACCACGCCGTGCAGACGTGGCTCGCGCACGGGAGCTTCCTGGTGGCCGGAGTCCTG
>JASHOV010000346.1 GCA_030038495.1 Streptosporangiaceae bacterium | reverse complement strand
TCAGCAGCCGGTGCCCCCGCGGTCGGTCAGGATCGCGGGGGCACCGGCCGCTGGCGCCCGCCAGCGCCAGCGCCGGCCATCGGATGGGCCGGCCCCTGGTCGCAGGGCGGCGCCACCATCGCTCCGCCCCGTGCTGCGGTGTGTCAGCCCCGTGCGGCGGCTGAACCTGACCCTGCTCGTCGTGGCCTTCGTCATGTCAGTGTTCGCCGGACGGCTGTTCCAGATCCAGGGCATGGACTCGACCAGGTACGCCACCGCCGCAGAGCAGCAGCACATGGAGACGATCCCGATTCCGGCAGTCCGGGGTTCGATCACGACAAGCAACGGCACGGTGCTCGCGATGACCGTGCAGACGTTCTGGGTCATCGCCGACCCGATGCAGATCCCGGTCCCCGAGCGCGCCATTATGGCGGCCCAGCTCGCCGGGCCGCTGGGACAGCCGGCGGCGGTGCTGCTGGCCAGGCTCGACGCCGGCGGACCGCGCAACCAGTACGCGCTGCTGGCCACCGGGGTGGCCCCGGCCACCGCCAACCGCATCACTGCGATGAAACTGCCCGGCCTTACGCTGAAGCCGACCTACTCGATCTCGTACCCGAACGGGGACCTTGCCTCCGACATTGTCGGCTTCACGAACGTTGTCGGGCAGACCCAGGCCGATCCTCAGGGAACCCTGCAGGGCGAGACCGGGCTCGAAGCGGAATACAACTCGGCGCTCGCCGGGCGCAGCGGCAGCGAAGACGTGGAGGTCGACGGGACCGACGAGCAGCCGATCCCGCTGACCGAGGCGAAGTCCACTCCGGTCGTGCCCGGCCAGAGCCTGCGGCTGACCATCAACTCCGACATCCAGTTCGCCGCCGAGCAGGAGTGCAAGGACCGCGTTGCCGAGTTCCACGCCCGGAACTGCTCCATCATCGTGATGCAGCCGCACACGGGCGCAATCCTGGCGATGGCCCAGTGGCCGACCTACGACCCGGCCGACGTCACCAATCTCGCCGACACGGTCAACATCGGTACCGCCAACGTCTTCGCGCCCGGCAGCACGCTCAAGTCCGTCACCGTGGCGGCCGCGCTGGAAAAGGGCCATCAGACCCCGATGAGCCCGTACACGATCCCGTACTCGATCGAGGTCAGCAACAACGGCGCGACCTATTACGAATTCCACGACGCCGAGGAGCACCCGACGGTGCGCTACACGATCGCCGGCATCCTTGCCCACTCCAGCAATGTGGGCATGGTGCAGGTGGTGCAGCACATCACGCCGATGCAGCAGTACGACTACCTGCGGGCGTTCGGGATCGGCTCGCCCAGCGGCCTGAACATGCCGGATGAAAGCGCGGGCCTGCTGGCCAAGCCCGGCACCGCCAACTACTACGGGGACAGTAACTTCGAGTACTCGTTCGGGCAGGGCGTCGCCGTCACCGCGATCCAGATGGCCAGCGTCTACGCCACGATTGCCAACGGGGGAGTACGGGTGCAGCCGACGCTCATCGCCGGGACCACGACCAGCACGGGAGCCTTCCGGGCGGCGCGGCCCTCGCCGACGCGCCGGGTGATCCAGCCGAAGACCGCGGCGGAGCTGATGAAGATCCTGGAGCAGGTACCGGGGGTCGACGCCCAGGCGGGCGAGGACTACGGGCTCATCGACGGCTACACGGTGGCGGCGAAGACCGGAACCGCGCAGGTATCGGATCCCAGCAAGAGCAAGTGTGACCTCTGCCAGTATGGGTCGAGCTACATCGGAATCGCACCGGCGGACAACCCGCAGCTTGTCGTCGCAGTCAACGTTCAGGACCCGCAAGGCAAGTACTACTTCGGAGACGAGGTTGCCGGCCCTGCTTTCTACGATGTGATGCGATTTGCCCTGCAGACGATGAAGATCCAGCCAGACTATGCCAGAACGCCCTTCATCAGGCTCACGGCCCCGTGGTGAGAACCACCGTGAACGGAGGTACCCTCAGCCCGTGCCAGCGGCCCTACGTCCAGAACGCGTGCCTGCCCGCCCACTTGCCGGGCTCGCGGCGCTGCTCGGACTGCGCCCGACCAGTGAGCAGGCCGCGGGCCTGGAATCCGGGCCCGGCCTGACCGGGATCACGCATGACTCCCGCGCGGTGCGGCCCGGCGACCTGTACGCCGCGCTGCCCGGCAGTTCGGTGCACGGCGCGCGGTTCTGCGCCGATGCGGCGGCAGCCGGCGCGGTTGCCGTGCTGACCGACCCGGCAGGACGGGACGCGGCGGTCCGGGCCGGGCTACCGGTCTTCGTCGTCGCCGACCCGCGGGCCCGGCTCGGGGAGGTCGCGTCCTGGATCTACGGTGACCCGTCGAGCCGACTGCTGCTCATCGGCGTGACCGGGACCGCGGGCAAGAGCACGACGAGCTACCTGCTCGAGTCCGGCCTGCGGGCGGCCGGCTACCAGGCCGGGCTCATCGGCGGCATCGAGGTCAGGATCGGCGCGGCCGTGCTGGACAGCAAACTGACGACGCCGGAGGCCACCGACCTGCAGGCCCTGCTGGCAATGATGACCGAGCGCGGCGTCGGAGCGGCCGCGATGGAGGTATCCAGCCATGCGCTGGTGGCCGGGCGGGTGTCCGGCACGCACTACGACGTGGCCATCTTCACCAACCTGTCGCAGGACCACCTGGACTTCCACGCGAGCATGGACGAGTACTTCGCGGCCAAGGCCGAGCTGTTCACGCCGCGCTACGCCGGCGCCGGGGTGGTGAACGTCGACGACGACCGGGGCCGCGACCTGGCCGCCTCCGCGCCGATCCCGATCACCACCTTCTCGGCCGAGGACCGGGGCAGCGCGGACTGGCGGGCCGTGGATGTCCGCTCCGGCGCGGACGGCTCGACGTTCCGCGTCATCGGGCCCGGCGGGGTGGAGGCCGACGCGTCGATCGGGCTGCCCGGCCGCTTCAACGTGGCCAATGCGCTCGGCGCCATCGTCGCCCTGGTGGAGGCGGGCGTGAGCCTGGCGGTTGCCGTGGCCGGGGTCGGCACCTGCGCGGGCCCGCCCGGTCGGCTCGAGCGGGTCGAGGCCGGCCAGGACTTCGCCGTGCTTGTCGATTACTCCCACAAGCCCGGCGCAGTGGAGGCCGTTCTGACCGGGCTGCGCCAGGTGACCCAGGGAAACCTGACGATCGTGCTCGGCTGCGGCGGGGACAGGGACAAGGGCAAGCGCAAGCTGATGGGCGCGGCCGCCGCGCGGCTGGCCGATCAGGCGATCCTCACCAGCGACAACCCCCGATCGGAAGACCCGCTGGAGATCCTGGCCGAGATGCTGGCCGGCGCGCTGCAGGTCCCGCAGGCCGACCGGGCGCACGTCACGGTCGAACCCGACCGGGGCGCCGCAATCGGGCTGGCCATCGGGTCGGCGGGAAAAGGTGACGTGGTGCTGATCGCGGGCAAGGGCCATGAGCGCGGCCAGTACATCGACGGCGCAGTGATCCCCTTCGACGACCGGGAGGTGGCCGGCCAGGCCCTCCTGCGCCGCCGGGCGGCCGAGGATGCGACGATATCGGGCGGCCCGCACGGCGACTGGCGCAGTGGTGCGACGCCCGTGTTTCCAGAAGCGACTGCCTTTCCAGAAGCAACTGCCTTCCCGGAGGATGCGTGATCCCGCTGCCGGTGGCGCAGGTAGCCGACCTCGCCGGCGCGGTCCTAGCCGACGTTCCCGACCCGGACGCCCTGGTCACCGGGCCGGTCGTCATCGACTCGCGGGAAGCGTCGGCTGGCAGCCTGTTCGCGGCGCTGCCCGGCGAAAGGGTGGACGGCCATGACTTCGCCGCCGCGGCGGCGCAAGCGGGCGCGGTCGCCGTGCTGGCGACCCGGCCGGTGGGAGTTCCGGCGCTGCTCGTCCGCGACGTGCCGGAGGCGCTGGGTCGGCTGGCACGGGCCGTGGTCGACCGGGTGCCCGAGCTCACGATCATCGGGATCACCGGGTCGGCAGGGAAGACGACCACCAAGGACCTGGCCGCTCAGCTGATCGAGCGGCTCGGCCCGACGGTGTCGCCGCCGGGCTCGTTCAACAACGAGATTGGCCACCCGCTGACGGCCCTGCGGGTCACCGAGCAGACCAGGTACCTGGTCTCGGAGATGTCAGCCAGGGGCATCGGGCACATCGCCGCCCAGTGCCAAATCACGCCGCCGCGCCTGGGCGCGGTGCTGTGCGTCGGGCACGCCCATGTCGGCGAGTTCGGCAGCGTGGACCAGGTTGCGGTGGCCAAGGGGGAACTGCCGGCGGCACTGCCGGCCGGCGGGGTGGCGGTCCTGAACGCCGACGACCGCCGGGTGATCGCGATGGCGGCCAGGACGGCGGCGCGCGTCGTGACCTTCGGCCGGTCGGCGGCAGCGGACGTGCGAGCCGAGCAGGTGTCACTCGACCAGCTCGGCCGGCCCCGGTTCACGCTGGTCACGCCGGCCGGGTCCGCGCCCGTGCGGCTCCTGCTGCACGGCGAGCACAACATCGTCAACGCGCTGGCCGCGGCCGCGCTCGCGCACGAGCTCGGCCTGGACACAGGGGCCATCGGCGCGGGGCTGTCGGCCGCGGTGGCCAGGAGCCGCTGGCGGATGGAGGTTACGGCGCTGCCCGGCGGCATCACGGTGATCAACGACGCCTACAACGCCAGCCCGGACGCCATGCGGGCCGCGATCGGGTCGCTGGCGGGCATGGCCCGCGGCGGCCGGGGGATCGCGGTCCTCGGCGAGATGGCCGAGCTCGGCGACCAGAGCGGCGAGTTGCACGAGGCGGCCGGGGCACAGGCGGCGCAGGCCGGGGTCGCGGCGCTGATCGTCGTCGGTGACGGGGCGGCTGCGATGCTGGCCGGCGCCAAGTCGGTCGGCACCTGGGGCGGCGAGCTGGTGCACGTGCCGGATGCGGCCGCCGCCGTGCGGGCCGTGCGCAGCCGAATGCGGGCCGACGACGTCGTACTGGTGAAGGCATCCCACTCGATCGGGCTGGAGCGGGTGGCGCTCGCGCTGACCGGCGAGCGCCCGCTCGACGGCGAGCAGGCTCCGGCAGGGCTTTCTGCTCACGAGACAGCGGCAGGTCAGGAGGCAGCAGACCGGTGAGGACAATCATCATCACCGGCATGGTGTCGCTGCTGTGCGCCCTCTTCGGCACGCCGGTCGCTATCCGGATACTGAAGCGGCGCGGCTACGGCCAGCCCATCAGGGTAGAAGGCCCCAAGACGCACGAGACCAAGCGCGGCACGCCGACCATGGGCGGTGCCGTGATCGTGCTTGCGTCCCTCGTCGGTTACGTGATCGGTCATGTGACCACCAGCGACGCGATGACGGTCTCGGGCGTGCTCGTCCTGATGCTGATGACCGGACTGGGCCTGGTCGGCTTCATCGACGACTTCATCAAGATCTACCGGCAGACCAGCGTGGGCCTGCGCAGCGGCGCCAAGCTGGCCGGCCAGGCGGTCGTCGGCGCGATCTTCGCGGTGGAGGTGCTACAGCACCCGAACGGCTTCGCGATCACTCCGGCCGACGCCAGCCTGTCGTTCCTGCGCGACTTCGGGCCGACGATCGGCGTGCTGCCGTTCGTGATCTGGGTCGTGATCCTGATCGCCGGATTCTCCAACGCCGTGAACCTGACCGACGGCCTGGACGGACTGGCCACCGGCGCGACGGTCCAGGTCCTCGCCGCCTACGTGCTGATCGGGATCTGGCAGGAGCGCAACGACTGCTCCAACTTCCTCGCACCGCCGTGCTACAGCGTCAGGGATCCGCTGGACATGGCGGTCGTGGCCGCCGCGGTGCTCGGCGCCTGCTTCGGGTTCCTGTGGTGGAACGCGCCCAAGGCCGAGATCTTCATGGGCGACACCGGCTCGCTCGCCCTCGGCGGCGTGCTGGCGGGCCTGGCCATCTGCACCAAGACGCAGCTGCTGCTGCTCCTGCTCGGCGGCCTGTTCGTGATCATCACGCTGTCGGTGATCATCCAGGTGGCGTCGTTCAAGACGACGGGTAAACGCGTGTTCAAGATGAGCCCGCTGCATCATCACTTCGAGATGATCGGCTGGTCCGACACGACCATTGTCATCAGGTTCTGGCTGATCTGCGGCCTGTGCATCGCGCTCGGCCTCGGCCTGTTCTATGCCGAATGGCTGCAGACCTGATGGCCGGATCGGCCGCGCCTGGGCTGGCCGGCCTGGCCGGCCTGCGGGTGGTGGTCGCCGGGCTCGGGATCACCGGCCAGTCGGCGGCCGAGTTGCTGGCCCGCAGTGGCGCCGATGTCCTCGCCGTGGACTCGCGGGACGACGCGGAACGCCAGCAGACCGCTGCCATCCTGGAAAAGGCCGGCGTCGCGGTCCGCCTGGGCCCGGGCGAGCTCGGTCCCGGCGCCGCGGTGCCGGCTGGGACGGCCCTGGTGGTGACGTCACCCGGACTGCGGCCTGACACACCGCTGCTGGCCAGCGCGGCCGCGGCGGGCCTGGAGGTCATCGGCGACGTAGAGCTGGCCTGGCGGCTGCGGCCGGTGCTCGGCGACGGCTCCCGCCAGCAGTGGCTCGGGATCACCGGCACGAACGGCAAGACGACAACCGTGCGCATGCTCGCGGCAATGCTGGCCGCCGCCGGTCACCGCAGCCTCGCGGTGGGGAACGTGGGCACGCCGATCCTGGCCGCCATCACCGAGCCCGAGCCCTATCCGGTGCTGGCCGTGGAGCTGTCCAGCTTCCAGCTCTACTGGAGCTCGACCGTGGCCCCGCTGGCCGCGGTGGTACTCAACGTGGCCGCTCACCATCTCGACTGGCACGACGACATCGAGTCCTACGCCGCGGCCAAGGCCAGGATTTTCGCCCCCGGCACAATCGCGATCAGCAACGCCGAGGACCCGCGCTCCGCGGCGATGGGTGCGGGCGCGGTCCGCCCGGCCCGCCGGGTGGCGTTCCGTCTCGGCGAGCCCGGGCCGGGTGAGCTCGGCGTCGCCGCCGGCTGGCTGACCGACCGTGCCTTCTGCGACGGGCCACATGCGGAA
>JASHOV010000345.1 GCA_030038495.1 Streptosporangiaceae bacterium | reverse complement strand
GTCGTTCCCGCGGCAGCTGGGCCAGGGCCAGTCTGGTCGCCTCGATGTGCTCGCTGGCGGTGCTCGACCCCGCGTTCCCTGGCCGCCGCATGATGGCCAGCGGCTCGCCGGACCCGTCAGGGCCGTGGTCGGCGAAGACCGTCAGCGGGTGGAAGCCATAGGTCTTCTTCCACGTCGGCGCGGCCTGCTCCTTATCGGAGTGCGCGGTCATGATGGTGGCATCGATGTCCACCAGGACCAGCCATCCGGCCGCGCCTGGTGCCGCGGTCCCGGCCAGCTGCCAGGCCCGCTCCCGTGCCGCAGCCCGCGCTGCCCGGATCGCCTTCAGCGCGGCAGGCGCGTCGCCGGCCAGCTGCGCAACCATCCGGGAGATCACCGGGATCGGAGGCCACCGGCCCGAACAGGGCCGGCTCGGCGCGCAGCACTGCCGCGTCGGCAGGCAGTCACCGCCTAACGCCACCGCGACAGCCAGGTCCGTGACGATCTTCCCCGGGATCATGCACCGCCCGGCCCGCCCGCCATCGGCCCAGCCCGGCCGACACTAGGCCTGTGACCTGTGGCTATGCAGAGTTCTAGTGAACTTGCCGCCTCGCCCCCTGTGCGGCCGTGCGCGGTCCTGGGCGGCGAAATGCAGGTCGCTGTGCCCAATACGTGCCCAAGTTAGCCCTGGCGGAGGGCTTCGCTGATGCGCGCTTCGCGAGCTCGTCCTGGCCCACGACGCACTTGGCGTAGATCCGCAGCAGTACGTCCACGCCGTGGCCCGCCCACTCGGCGACCTGGGTGGGGTTAACACCGCCATTGAGCCACGTCGAGAGGCAGGCGTGCCTGAGGTCGTAGGGCCGCCGGGCCAGGGGAGAAGCTTGCTCGGAAGGCGTTAGTGCGGTCTGGCGCGCTTTGATCCAGGCGCGCCGGTATGTGATCGTCGGCAGCTCGCCACCCCAGACACCGCTGAACAGGCAGCCGTCCGGGGCGGTAGCGAAACGTCGAAGGTGATCACGAAGCAGTCTCGTCAACTCGGGATGGACGGGCACGATCCGGCTATCGCCCTCAGCGCGATGCTTGAGCTGGCGGTGCTCGCGGGCCGTACCGTCATCGGTCCAGTCGCGCCCGGCGTCGGGCGTGGCACTCCGCAGATGCAGCTCGCCCCGCTCGTCGTGCTACTCCCGGTCGAAGGCCTGGAGCCGCGTGCGGTAGGAGCTGCTAGCCGTTCGCTCGGGATTGATCAGGACAACGAAGTCGGGCAGGGCAGTAGCTGCGGGCTTCCCGTCGGCGTCTCGGGCGCCAGGCTCGGAGTCCCAGTCAATGAGGTGGATGGTGACGGAGCGCGGGCCTGCCGGGATGGGCAGAGCGGCAGTGCCCGGACCGGGCGTGGCGCTGATGTGTTCGATGCCGGTGAGGTGAGCGCTACCGTCGGACAGGTAGAGGTAGGGCTGTGAGGAGGCGAGGAGGTACTGCTCCTCCCGGCTGGTTAGCGTGGCTGCCTGCCCCGGCGCAGCGATCCGGACAAGGAACTGGAACGCGCCATCGCCGCCGACGCTGATGGGCACGAGATGCCTGGCGCGGATGTGCCCGGCGATGTCATCGTCTTCGAGCAGCGCGTCTTCCCACGACTGGTAATCGGTGATGCCGGTGAACCGCGACGGATTCCACAACGCATGCATGCCCGCGTCCGTCACCGCAGCGAGCGAAGCCTCCGCGACATGGTCTGCCCCGGTCATCTGATTCCTTTCCGCCGCCTGCTGGCTGCCCGTCCCTGCGCTCGGACGCTGCCATTGCACGATCCTAATAAGGACAACGGCACGCGATCATCGGCGATGCCAGCAACCGGAGCAGGTAACGTGCCACCGCCAATGCGGCGAGTGCAGGCAGGCCCACCAGTTCATGACAGTTCGTGTCTTAGAGCCGTGGCGCTCGTCCAGGTCGCGGCGACGCCCGCGTCGGCGGATACCCATTCGAGCCCGACGAGCACGCGTCGCTGAGCTGGCGGCGGCCTATCGATGACTGGCTCGCCCGCGTCGCAGCCCAGGTACAGCACGAGGCGGCAGCAGATCTCGCTCAGGCGATCGGCTTGGTTGTCCATTTCGCCGGGTTCGAGCCGAGCAGCCGCAGGTGGTGGGCGAATATGCTGGCTGGGCTCAGGGTCGGGTGCGCTCCGATGGCGATCCACACGAAGGTGCCGGCTGCATCGTTGGCGCACAGCTGGTAGTTGGGCCAGGTCTTCTGGGTACCGAGGACAACCTGGTAGCCGTTGATCACCTCGGGCTGGGGATGAGTGCTAGAGGGGAAGAAGGCGCCGCACGCGTTCTTGCGTCCCTGGTCGCTAGCCACGCCGGCATCGAAGGTCGGGGTGTTCTGCGGGTAGAGGCTAGACCCATAGTCGCCGCAGACCGTTCCTTGCACGCGCCCGGCGGTCACCACGTCTGACGTCGCGTACATGACGTGACCGAGCAGGCCTGTCGTCAGACAGTTGACCTGCCAGTTCGCGGGCGCGTCCGTGAGCTGGACCGGGAACCTGATGGCGGGTTGTCCTCGGTAGCCGAACCGGATGCCATCGGCGATCGTCACCGCGGTATCTCTCGCGCTGTACCCAAGAACTGCCCAGCCGCCGACCGCATACTGCCAGGCAAGAACACCGGCGGAGTGGAGCGTGCCGCCAAATGGGCTCCGCACCTTCTTCGGAGCCGTCCAGTAGGCGGGGTGCCCGTCAATCCGGGCAACCGTGCGGCCGAGCGGTTCCGGTATCGCTGCCTGTCCGAAGTTGGCGCAGTTCAGCGTGTGGTCGGTGACGTGGCAGACGCCTGCCGCGTAGACCGCGAGCGAGGCGCCCATGGGGTTGCCAAGCGATATCTCGCTTGGGCCGAGTATGCCGGTGTTCTCGGAGGCCGGACCAAGGGCCGGAGTGCTGCTGGATGGCAGCCATCCGAACTGCGCGTACGGGCGGAGCGGGTTGAAGTACTGCGGTGCGCGGGTGGTGCCCAGATGGACCGCAGGGGCCGCCGCGGGCCGCAGGTCGCCCGGCAGGATGAACCCGGCGACCAGCGCGATGACGGCCACGGCCGCCGCGGCGGCCACCGGCACGAGTCGGCGGCTGAAAGCGGCGCGACCGGGGCGGCCGAACCTCCGTCCCGGCCGCCCCGGCGGGACACCAGTCATCAGCTCGGGCGAGCTGCCGTCTCGCCCGACAGAGTCCAGCACGTCCCCATACGCGCGCCGCAGCGTGTCCTCGATTCTGCTGAGTTCCCCCGGTGTCATGACTGCTCCTTCAGGGTCCTGGCGAGCGCTGCCAGCCCTCGCGATGCCGTCGACGAGACGGTGCCCTTGCTGACCCCGAGCGCTGCGGCGATCTCGCCGTCAGACATGTCGAGCAGGTAGCGCATCGCGAGCACCTCCCGTGCGCGACCACGCAGCCGCGCCACGGCCTGCAGCGCTAGCCGGCTCTCCTCGCGGGCGAGCACAGTCGATTCCGCGGACCAGGCCACCGTCTGGTCGGGGCGGAGGAACTGGCTGTGCAGCCGCAGCGACCGGGTCCTGGACCGGTGCACCAGCCGGCAGCCGTTGATGACCGACGCACGCACGTAGCCGAGCGCTTTGGCCGGATCGGCCAGCCGCGGCATCGCCCGGTACAGGCCTGCGAACGCCTCCTGCACAACGTCCTCGGCCGTTGGCCGGTCGCCGGTCAGCACCAGCGCCATGGCTATAAGCCCCAGCCGGTGCCGATGGTAGAGCTCAGTCACGACCCGCTCGGCTGATTCACGCGCGACGGCCGGGCTGGCTTCGGTCATGGTCCGCGGTCCTTCCAGGTCGCGTGCCGAGGGGCAGAGACACTACTAAAGAGATTCCGCTGACGGCTAGCTCCTGAGAGCGCACCGCGACTTTCTGCACAACCCCGTGGACCGGGCCCGGCGGCAACGCTCCGGTGAGCTGCACCTTCCAGCCCGTCCGCAAAGCCCAGGACCTCCGTCATCGAAGCGGCGCGAACTCAGCGGACGTTCTGGTCTGGCCCCAAGCTGATAGCGCGAGTTCGAACCTCGTCACCGCCGTGGCAGGTCAGAGCAGAGATGACGGCTCGAAAGCTGACAGCTGACCATCTGCAAAACCGTCGGCCGTCATCGCGGGTACGTGTGCCAGATCCGTGCCAGATGCAGCGTGCTGTGGCGGTCAGTCGCGGTCAGTGGGGGAGTGCGCGAGCTGGATGATCCAGGTTTCCGCAGGCTGCGCTATTCCCGCTATGCCGACGACCACCTCCTGGGGTTCATCGGTCCCAGGGCCGAAGCCGAGGTCATCAAGGCTCAGCTGGCGGCATTCCTGCGCGACGATCTCGCGCTGGAGCTCAACGCCGCCAAGACGCTGGTTACCCACGGCCGCACTCGTGCGGCAAGGTATCTGGGCTTTGAGATCACCGTCCAGCACGCCGACCGCAAGATCACCGCGGGACAGCGGGCTGCCAACGGGGCGGTCTCATTGCGCGTGCCGCTGGATGTGATCAGGGCCAAGCGCGCGCTCTACCGGTGTCATGGCAAGCCGTGGCACCGGGCGGCCATACAGAACCTTGACGACTATGACATCGTCCGGGTCTACGGGGCCGAGTACCGGGGCATCGTCCAGTATTACCTGCTCGCCGGCGACGTCTGGCGGCTCAGCGCCCTGTGCTGGGACGCGCAGACGTCGATGCTGAAAACTCTGGCTGCCAAGCACCAGTCCTCGGTTCGGAAAATGGCAGCCCGGCACCGGGCCGTCATCACCACGCCGCATGGGCCGCGAAGGTGCTACGAGGCCAGGATCGAACGCGACGGCAAGCCGCCGCTGGTCGCCCGGTTCGGCGGGATTCCCCTCGCACGCAGTAAGAAAGCGATCATCGTCGATCGCATCCCGGCCCGGCTGCCCACCCCGCGCAGAGAGCTGGTCATCCGGCTGCTGGCGCGCAGGTGCGAGCTGTGCGAGGAACCGGCCAGGGTGCTCGTGCACCAGGTCCGCAACCTCGCCAGCCTCGGCACGCCCGGATCAGGCCAGCCCCAGTGGGCCCAGGTCATGAGCAGGAAACGGCGCAAGACACTCGTGGTCTGCCACCCCTGTCACGACCACATCCACCACGGGCAGGCCGCCGCCGCAACGGCGTAAATCACCAGAGAGCCACGTGCGCCGAAAGGCGCCCGCGTAGTTCGGCGGGAGGCCGCGCGGAAAAGGGCCAGCCAAGCTGGTACCTCGCCGCGCGGCCCACCCTCTACCGGGCCGACCGGGCGCGGCGGACGCTGCGCGGCATCGACGAGCAGGTCGCCAAGGCTGAGAAGGCAGTCGCCGGCAAGACGCCCAAGCGGAACAGGTTCGCCCAGCTGTCCGGCGGCACCCGGAAAGTGAACCGGGCACTGGAAGACAAGGCCAGGTCACTGGCCGGGCTGAAAGGGTACGTCACGAACCTGGCGGCCTGCCCGGACGGGACGCCGGTCACGGCCGAGTTCGTCATCAGCGCCTACCCCCAGCTGTTCCAGGTTGAGAAGTCGTTCCGGATGTCCAAGAGCGACTTGCAGGCCGGCCCGTCTACCACCGCAAGCGCGACTCCATCGAAGCCCACCTGAGCATCGTCCTGGCCGCACTCGCGGTCAGCCGCTGGATCGAGAACCAGACCGGCTGGTCCATCCGCAAGTTCGTCAAGACAGCCCGCCGCTACCGCACGATCCAGATCCAGGCCGGCAACCACACGATCACCGCGGCAGACCCGCTACCTGACGACCTGCGCCAGGCCCTGGAGGCCATCAGCCGCGCCGGCTGAGCTGCGCACTAGCGTGGCCGAACTCAGGTCACAGGCGTGAACACCTGGTTCTTCTTGATCCGCCAGGCCAGGTCAGCGCCGGTCCCCGCTGCCTGCCCCCACAGCTCGTAGCCGGGAAGTTCCGGTCAGCCAGGAGCAGCATCCCCGGCTGGAGGGAACGCAGCAGGCAGCGCGCGAGCTTCTGCTCGCTGGCCCGCTCGGTGCCGTCGAAGACCGCGTCAGCCAGCGCGTGAGTTCCGCACTCGGTCAGTGCCAGCAGCCGCAGCTGCGGGTTGCCGCCCCGGGTCACCCCGAACGCGCCAGCGCTGGCGGGCATGCCGACCGTGTCCGGGCCGGTCCCGTCCCAGGCCACCAGCCGCAGTCCGAACGCGAACACGCCAGGGACCTCCGGGTCGCCCAGGAGGCCGCGGCGGGCGCAGAACAGCAGCTCCAGCGGCCGAGGCCCGGGCCGCTGCTGTGCCCTGGTCAGCGCGGAGCTGGTCGGCAGCGCCAGCCCGTGCAGGTGCCTGATCCCGGCGGTGAGCCAGCGCATCACCGACCGGCAGCCCGGCGGCGCCGCGCTGTCGGCGCCGCACCTGCTTCGCCCGGCCAGGCGCACGCAGGTATGACACACTGATCTGACAACGAAGCTCCCGAAGGACAATGCGATCTTGGTCGACCGCTGTCCTGCCGGGGGCTTCGCTGCATGAGCGCGGCGACACGGGCCGGTTAACGGGGCGTGAGCCTGACCGGAAGCGAGTCGTAGCCGTTCACGACGATCGAG
>JASHOV010000344.1 GCA_030038495.1 Streptosporangiaceae bacterium | reverse complement strand
ACCCGCATAGCTACCGTCCACTCATGCCGCTGGCGGCATGATCAGTGGCTTGGTAGCCCGCCGTCCGGGGTTCAGTGTTCGGTTATGGAGCGTTATTCAGGATCGTGATCGCCGATGACCGCGTACGGCACTGGACGGGAAACCACAGGTCAACATGCTTGCGTGAGAAGCGCGTTCCGGCAGACGCCACGACGTGGCATCAGCTTCTGCAAGGTCACGTCACCGTTTGATGCATCGGCGGCAACGGCGAAAGCGCAGCAACGAGGACGATGGCCCGCATCTGGCTACTCCTCGACCTGAGGTATTCGACACGGTTGGTAAACGCTCCTACCAGTTTGGACGCCGAAGTGGACTTGCGCGACGTGCAGGCAGGCGGCCGCGGTCGGCCCCGCTCAGCACCTTTTTTGCGTCTCCTGGACACATCTGACGCCGATTATTCGCTAGCCCCGATGGCTTTGCTGCCATCGAATGACACAGAACGATCAATTATGGTGACAGTGATGTGACCGGAATATCGTTTCGTCAATCTGAATCAGAGCGCGAGAGTGGGATCGAAGTAGTCGCGCATCAGGGTTAGCTGGCCGTCCGCATTCATCTCGAGGATGCCCATTATTGGGATCTCATGCCATTCTGCCCCGACGAGGTGTCGGTCGATGCGCTCCGCCCAAACCGTCGAGCCGTCCTCGCAGAGGCGCTTGATTTCGATGTGATCGGCCTCGGTCTTCTGCTGCGCGTTCGCAAACCATGCTGCGACGGCCTCTTTCCCCTCGATTCTCTTCCCGAGGGTCATGTACTCGAGGACAACGTCGTCGGCAAGCATCCCGGCAAGCGCATCAGCGTCCCGGGTGTTGATGGCGGTGATGAGATCCCGGGCGGCGTCGGCGCCGGTCATGCCGAGAACTCCTCGTGGACTTCGGCAGCGGCGCGCTGCCCGGATCGAACCGCGCCCTCCATGTACTGAGCCCACTCGGTAGAGGTTTCCGTTCCGGCCCAGTGGATGCGCCCTACCGGCTTGCGAAGAGCATCCTGATAGCTCGTCCAGGTTCCCGGTGTGGGGACACCGCAGTAGCAGCCCCGTGACCAGGGTTCGCGGCCCCAGTTGGCGTAATAGAAGTGCTGTGGTGCACGGGCTCGCTCGCCGAAGTGCCCGGCGAAGTAGTCCAGCATTTTCTGCCGCACATCCTCCTCCGGCCGGTCGTGCCAGCGCCGCGCCGCCTCACCTTCGATGAAGCCGACCAGAATACCGGGAGCACCGTCGGCCGGTGAGTTGTCAAAGACCGAGTTGATGTCATCGTCGCTCACGACCTGGCCGTTCAGGTCGTCGTCTCGCCAGAACGCGTGCGGGTACACCGCATGGCACTTGATCACCGAGCCCAGCGGCATTCGCTGCGTGTACTGGTCGCGGGAGGCCGGCGTCGGCGGCTCGTACTGGATCCGCGAGGCCAGGGCCGGAGAGACCGCCACGATGACATGCCGGCCTGCATAACGGCCTGTGTCGGTCTCGGCTACCAGCGTCCCGCCAGCTTGGCCGATCTTCCGCACCGGGGACTCGTACCTGATCTTGCTTCCCAGCCTCTCGGCCAGGCGGACAGGTATTTCCTGTGCTCCCCCCGTGAAACGCCATGCCAGCGAACTCGCCTCAAGTTCCTCGATGCCGCCCGCTGCCGCAAGGTAAAACAGCAGATGCAGTAACGACAGGTCAGCTGGCTCGACCGAGAAATAGCCGACGACCATGGAGTGAACGGCGAACCTCGCACCAGCTGTCTTCAGGTTCTGCTCCATCCAGGTGGCGACGGTCTGGTTATCCCACTCCTTCGCACGGGGCGCTTCCCACGGCGCCGCAGGCGGCACATCGCCGGCGAGCACATCAATCACGGCCAGCGCCTCCATAAAGTCGGCGAGATCCTCGGCCGGAACCGGGATCTCCATCGAGCCAGGGCTCCCGGCCGCATAGGCGGTCCGCACCCCGTCATAAACCAGAATGTGCCGCCCGTCCTGGAACGTGGGGAACGTCGTCACGCCCACTTCCTTGGCGAGCTGCAGGATCTGGGCCTGACCCGGCCCGATCCACTGACCGCCGTTGTCCACCCAGCCGCCGCCAGGCACCGGTTGAGTCCACGCCCGGCCACCCACCCTGTCCCGTGCTTCAAGCACAGTCACCGAGTGTCCCTGCCCATCCAGCGCCCAGGCGGCTGCTAGCCCCGAATATCCCGCACCTACGACTATCACGTCATCAACGGCCCCGGAACCCGCCATTCCCCCCACCCCTTGCCGCATCAGGACAGCGCCGCGCACATCTCCGCGGAATACCCTAGTCAGTCCCCTAACGGACCGTGGCCAGCCAGAAGAAGCAATCTAGCCGAAACAACCTGGCCGGCATTCCGCAAACTAGCATACGAGCCGACCTTATATTTCAGTTACTATGCCGTCGCATTCGGCGCGCCCGCCGGCCCATATGCGAGGTATTCGATTCAGATCCGCTTGCGCCAGGCAAAGACCTGAATCTAGTCCCGTTAGGCCCGAGGCGAAAAGGAATGCCGAATCCCATCCGCGCGACCGCAGTTACCCGTGAACAGCCCGCGCGCGCTACGGCCCGCGGTCATCAGGAGCACCCGCGCAGTTGGCAACCAGGCACTGCGGCAAGCAGCCCACTTCGTTATCTATGCGTCGCGAAGCGCTGGGGGTCGGTCCGCAGCAACCCGTCCTCGTGCTCGCTGACGTTCGGGAGGAGTGCCCCGACTTCGAGCTTCTCGTAGCCCATGCCGAAACTCATCAGCCGTCCGAAAGGAGAATTTCCAGTAATGTTGCTGGCATGTATTGTAGTTACGTACCAAGAAAGCAGCGGCAGCGTCGGGGCGAATGAGCAGGATCGTCGTTAACGACCGCGCTCATAACGCCCGATCTTCACTTAACCACGACGTACAACTTTAAGGCGGGGAGGATATCGAGTCGGTCAGGCTGTAGCTGGACGGCTCGCGCACCGACGCTAAGCCGAAGTGCGCGAAGGGCGCGCCAGGCGATGGCAGACTAGTCCAGCAAAGTCGCAGGGGGCCCTGCGTAGTCAGGTGGGCTAGCTGGGGGGTAGTAGTCGTGCGTACAAATGCAAGCATCGGGGCTGCGCTCGTAGCCGCAACCGTGGCAGGCATCGGCCTAAGCGGGCCCTCGGCCGCCCAGGCCGTATCCGCGCCAGTGGTCTACACCTGCGGCATGGGGCCACATTGGGGCTGTCCTGCCATCCGACCGCACACCATAGTCTTCGGCGCTCATTTCGAGTTAGCCGGTGTATCGTGGGTTCGCTGGGACTCGGGCAGCGCATTCGGGCACGCGACCGTGTTCTATCCCTGGGGCTACCCGCGTGATGCCGTAACGGTCGCGGTCGTCCGGACTCACAACGGCCGCCAGTACTTCGCTCAGGTCAAGGTCGTGTCAGCCGGACATCCAACAAAGTACGTGCACATGACTGCCAGCGGGCTATGGGCTCTGGGGCGCGCGTAGGAATCTTGTTCGCCGTGGCAGCACCGTCTGATCCTCCCACTCTTGGCGGTCTGCCCGGAGCATCACACCACCTCAACCAACGCGGGCAGGTCATCCCTCTGGCTAATCATCGTCCAAGTATGAGGGCCAGCCCGGTTATCGTGCTTCTGCCGCGCAGCGAGCGCGATTAGGAACCCGCTCGACGGGCGCGCCGACGCTGCCTTGGCCCGCGCAGCCCGCGCAGTGCGCGCAGTGCGCGCAGTCCGCGCAGTCCGCGCAGGATTCGCGATTCCGCGACCTGGCGCGGCTCAGTGGAGCGGTTGGAGCGTGCGCCACGCGGCCTTAATCACCTGGCCGTCGTCAGTCGATCCGAGATCCTGCTAGAGCAGGCTGCCGCCTGAGCCCGGGTTACTTGACTCGTAGTGCTCGTAGTAGATGTAACCGCTGATGCCTAGTGCGCTCGGAGAGTTGGTCTGAATGTCGCCATTGCCGGGGGAACTGTAGTTGTATTCCTGAACCGTGATCTTGCCGCTCGATTCGATGCCCGTCACGAACATCACGTGGTCTACAGACACCGAGACTGCGACCGCGCCGACCTGAGGCATCGATCCGGTCGGAAGGCCCCATCTCGGGCTCCGGGCATCCGCGAGCCACTGGTTGGCATTCCCGAGTTCGTACGAGGCGAAGTTGAAATACCGGGCGGGAACCCCGTCTTGCGCGAGCTGCCAGGCGACATAGGACGTGCAGTTCCGCAGGTAGTATCCCCACGGGTCGGACTCCCCGTACCTGACGCCGTCCCGCGTGCCGACGATCCGCATGCACCCTGGGTCTGAGCGCGGGCATGTGCGGTAGCCCCAGTCGTAGTCGGTCACGCTGACCGCCGGGGCATGCGCCCATGGGTAGCCGAAGCTTGCCGGAGTGGTGGAAGTAGCTTGGGCGCGGGCCGGCTCTCCGTTCAGGACGGCGAGCGCAGGCGCCACCAGTAATGCTGCCGCAACCAGCAGCCCGAGTGGCTGCGTGGCAGCCTTCCATGTGCGCCGAACCGATTTCATTTTCTCAATGCCTCCGGATAGTGCGCATTTCGCTATCTCGCGCTGGACCACGGTTCGCTATTATGCCTGACTCGCGCGGTGCAAGAGGGCAGTAGCATGATTCGCACTTCGGGGCACCTGGAAAAGTTCAACTTTGGCCAATTCACGGACATTGAGGTCATTCAACATCTCAATTCAAGGTGCGCGGCCGGCAACGACCAATTCGGCGCTGCGCCAAACGGCCGGATGTTTTCGCAACGAACGCGATGGCATCATCATCGGCTCTAATGCCTACTCAAGGGTCTGGGACGAAGCTCGGCATCTCACCTTCACGCCCCACCAGGTCAAGTCACCTATCGCGGGTTGGCCCCATGACATGACCTCCGCCACGCTGCACTTACGACGTTTCAACGCCGGCACCACGCCCGCGCCGCGGAGGCCGCCTGCTCGTCAGCGTGAGTTGGTTTGCGTCAAGCTGCGGACGGTGCCCTGTCCGTTGTCTGTCCTTGCATAGCGGTTATGGGGTTCTCCCTGCAGCGCGTGATCGGGCTGGTGACACGACGGACGGGCTGCCCATGATGAGCGCTGGGATCACCTGCGATGTCTCAATGCCGCGGGGGGCTCGCCCCGGCCGCCAGCTCCTCGTTGCCGCCGCCCGGGTGCCAGTGCCAGCGCCGTAGAACTTCCACTCGCGCCACCGACCGCCCTGACCATGCTCGACCACTCGCCGTGGGGACCTGAGATATTGGCTCGCCGTCGGCGTCCTTCCTGGCTACGATCGTGCCGCTCGTGCCAGCCAGGGAGGGATAGCCATGTATCGCGACCTCGACGCCGAGGCGTCCTTTTGAGTCCAGCAGCAAGCGCCGCAGGGGGTTCCCTCTAGCGAGACCCACGTGAAGCGCGGCGACCGCATCGTCGGCGTAAATACCGAGCTTGTCGAGAAGCTCGGGCGCAACGATCCGTGCCCGTGCGGTTCCGGCCGCCGCTTTCCGGCGGTGCTGCCGTAGCACTGGACAGTTCGACGGTGCACCGGCGGGCTACTACGTCCGCGACCGCAACCCATGAAGTAGTGCTGATCGGAAGCTCGGCGGGCGCGGACGAGCCTGTTAACGCGACGCCGCTGAGGTCGTTTCTGGCGCGACCGGGGCCAGAGCGGGCCGTTGGCCTGCGACCGCCGACAGCTGATCTGGACGCCGGGCGGATGTGACCACCATGCTTGGCAGTGTGGGTGTGTCGGAGGGTGCCGAGCAGCTCGCCCGCGCGATCTTCGGACCCGAGCAGCTCCGGGATGTCCTGGAGATTCTCGCCTGGTACGACGACGTGCAGGCCGATAACGTCCATCGTGCCGTCCTCGCCCTGAGCAAGGGAGACATGGACGCTCTGCTCGACCTCGTCGCGGCAGCCGCGGACGATTTCCGCGACGTGCTGATGTGGGCGAGCCTTCCGGAGCCGACAGCCGAGGAACGGGCGAAGGCACGCGCCCGCGCAGAGGAACTGATCCGCGGACACCGCCGAGCCCGGCACCGTTACCTGGTGGCCAGGTTTGGGGCCGAGGGAGCCGAGCAGATCGAGCGCAGTAACGAGAACCTCTTCCAGGGTCCGCGGCGGCGCAGCCAGAGTGACGGCCATAGCGCCGGGCCACCCGACCAGGCAACGGCCGAGTAGCAGCGCCAGACCTCGATCTCGAATCGTGTGCCGGCTGAAAACACCAACGCCTCTTTGTGCTAGCGACTGCCGCATTACGGTTTCACTCTCATGCCGCCTAACCGGGCTGACGACGGAACGACCGCGCAAATGGCAGCGGCGAGCTCGTCATGCATCCGCGACGTGCCACGCGAGGATGTCGCATAGCAGCAGCCCGCTCAGCAGCGCCGGATCGTCGCGAAGAAGCAGCCTAGCCTCCTCGGCGTCGCCGCGGAATGCCGCAACCCCTATTGGGTCAGCGGCGGGGACGTCATCGAGGCGGTACGTCGGGCCCGCATGCACCGCGCTTCCGGACTCTTCGAGCATGGCGAGAAAGCGTCCGTGGTCAAGGAGCGTTGGCTGGTTTCGAAGCTTCCTTCCTTGGATCCAGGCCGGTCCCCGTCGGTAGATTGCGATCGATCTGGGTTTAGCTTCGGTCATGATGTCAATGTAGGCGGGCTGCACCGCAACGCTCGCCGTACGGGTTCCTCCGGCATCCGCTCGTGCCGCTGGCAGATCGTCAGTCGGCTGCCGACCGCTGGCGACTGGCCGTCTCCCGGCTGTTGCCGCTAGTCGTCGGCCACCCCTCAAGAATCAGGATCTGCCATTCGCGCCCAGGGCCTTCGCGTCTGGCAATGTGGCCAGGCGGCATGTTCGCGAGGGATCGAACTGAGCTGTTGCGCTCAATCGCATGGCAGATATGCGTTACTACCGATGCGCCGGGCGGGTTGGGGTCGTTGATTCCGTCACCCACTAGCCAGGAGCCATCTGGGGTGTGGATCACTTCTCTGGCGGGCTCGCTGCCATCGAGCACTGTGCGCTGGATGACAGCGCCGAGGGCGGCCGGGAACCCGTCTCCGTCGAACGGGAACGGGAACGGGAGGCGCTGAAACATCTCGCGCCCGTCCTGGCCCACCATTAACTCAGTGTCCCATCGCGTAGGCCGCCGGGCGCACTCATCTGCCGCTGTCGACGCACTCTGATCCAGATGAACTCGCGCTCAGAACGTCCGCGGCATCGGCGAAGATGGAGCCATGACGACCTATTCCGGCACGAAGGAGTTCGAGGGCGCAACCTTCGTCGAGACGAGCTTCAAGGGTGCCACCCTGCGATTCTCCGATGTCAGCGGTGTGACGATGCGCAGCGTCGATGTGCACGGACTCGACATCGACAGCCACGACCTGTTGTTCGGCAGCCTCTTCGTCAACGGGGTCGACGTGGTGCCGCTGGTGGATGCCGAGCTGAACCGGCAGTTCCCGGGCCGCGAGCTGCAGAAGGCGCAGACGCCCGAGGGCCTGCGCGATGGCTGGGTCGCGGTGCAGTCCGCGTGGCGCGAGACGGTGGCGGGAACGCCGCCGGATCTGGTGGATGCCCACGTCGAGGACGAGTGGTCCTTGGCCCAGACCCTGCGGCACCTCATCTTGGCGACCGACGCGTGGCTGCGCGGCGGGATCCTGCGTGCGCAGCAGCCGTTCCACGAGATCGGCCAGATCTTCACCGGCGCCGCCGAGATGGGCTTCGACATGTCGATCTTCCGCGTCGACCCGCCGACCTACGAGGAGATCCTCGCGGTGCGGGCCGAACGACAGCAGCTGGTGACCGACTTCCTGGCCACGGCCACGCCGGAACTGCTCGCGGAAGAACGAGAGAACCCGTGGGGCGGCGGTGACTGGCATCCCACGGTCGGTGACTGCCTTCGCGTGATCCTGGAGGAGGAGTGGGCGCACCTGCGCTACATCCGACGGGATCTGGCTCGGATGCGTTAAGCCAGAGGGCGCCTGCCAGGGCGCCCGCTCATAGCCGCGGACGGAGTGCATCGCGGGTAGGGGTTTGCAGAGCCTCACGGAACGGGACGCCGGGGGACTGCTGCCGCCGGGGCATCTAGGTTCGGTCGGCGGATGGCGGTGATGCTGGGTTCCTTCCGCGGGTCATGATCGGCACGGCAGAAAATGGCGCGGTGCCGGGGCCGGGTCGTCTGTACCTTCGATGAATGGGCACTGCGGATGCGGAGGGCGAGCTGGCGTCGCTGCTGTGCCGCGCGGCGGCCATTCCCGATCTTGAGGACGACGGCCGCTGGGCGATCATCGGGGAACTGCACCGCCGGACCGACCGGAGCGCCTTCGACGCAGTACGCGACCTGGTCAGGTCTGCCCGCGTCCGCGACCGGGTACTCGCCGTCGACATCCTCGCCCAGATCGGCTACCCGGCCGGCCGGCCGTTCGCAGCCGACACACTCCCGCTGCTGATCGCGGCGAGCCAGGATGAGCACGAGGAAGTCATAGCCGCGGCCGTCGCCGCCCTGGGCCACCTCGCCGACCCGCGCGCGCTCCCCGCGGTCCTGAGCCACGTCGGCCACCCGTCGGCGGAGGTCCGTTTCGCGGTCGCCGCCGCGCTGCCCGCCGCCGCCGGCGACCCGCCTAGCCAGCACGTCATCACAGCGCTCATCGCCCTGTCCGCCGATCCTGACAGCGACGTCCGGGACTGGGCCACATTCGGCCTAGGCACCCAGCTCGAGCAGCAAGACAGCGACGTGATCCGCGACGCCCTGGCAGCCCGCCTCGACGACTCCGACGACGACACCCGAGGCGAGGCCCTGACCGGCCTGGCCCGCCGCCGCGACGCCCGGGCCCTGCCCGTCCTGCTGGCCCGCCTGGACGACGACCCCAGCACCCTGGTCGTCGAAGCCGCCGCCGCGCTCGCCGCGCCCGCAGTGCTCCCCGCACTGGAACGGCTCAAACGTGACGGCTGGCACACCCGCCACCCACTCCCGTCCGTCCTCGACGACGCCCTCCGCGCCTGCACCACTGACGCCACTAACGACGGCACAGCGTCGTCCTGTCCGCCAGCCTGAAACAATGCGCTCGTAGCCGCGTGGAGGTAGCCAGCCAGCCTGACACCACGTGCGGTCTGCCTGAGTCGGCCAGGCGCGGTCGATGGTGCCGAACATCTTGGGGGAAGACGAGCTGGCCGAACAAGCGTGATCGTTCACGCTCCGCTCGAGCAGGCGATTGCAGCCCTAGCGGTCGGCGAGAGTGTGGGCGGGCACCGCGCTGCCGTCTTTCGGCGCGACCGGACCGGGTCAGGGTCGGTCACCGGGTCGTGCGCTCTTTGAGTCTGGCGCGGCATCGTCAGGTTTCTGCGCAAGCCGCCACCATCGGAGATCGGCAGGATCTTGGGGCGCGCAGGCGGAGCCGACGGCAGTGCCGCACAACGGGACCGGTGGGATTCGGTGGGAGTCCGGGAGGACTAGCGAGAGCCGGCTTGGCGCGAGCGCGCACGGTCTCCGGGCCGTTGCCCTTTGCTGCTGACCGGGGCAGCGAGCTGGTGCTGCGTAGGCGGAACGCTGTCGGGTGCCTGGTTTCTCCCGCAGTTCTATCGTGGTGTTCTGCGCGGGATGCTGGGCAGGGCACCCAGCAGGATTCGAACCTGCGCATACGGCTCCGGAGGCCGATGGCCTAGCACTATCAGTAAGGCCATGACCTGCTCAGATGCGGTTGGGCGTTCGAGTTATCCGGCGATCCGCGCCGGTTCCGGATCTTGGCCGGGGAGCGGCAAGAACTGGAATCGTTTTCCCGAGCCAGGTGGGTTTGGCCAGGCCGGGCGGGCTGGCTGGCCGGAGAGAGGCTCTTCTGAGGTACTCGCGTTCGGGGTGCGCGTCCAGTGCCTGGTGTGGTCGCCTTGTCACAGTTGCCAGATTGCGCTGATTGGCAGGGCCCGAAACTTGGGGCCGAAGGGCAGGGTCGCCGTGCCGGTGTAGAGCACGAAGCCGGCTACGAAGTCTCCGCCGAGCTTGTCGGCCAGCCGCCGCAGGCCGGTGAAGTCGTCGGTCCTGACCGTTGATGCGGCTTTGACCTCGATGCCGATGACTTGGCGGCGCCTGTTTTCGAGCACGGCGTCGACTTCGATCTTGTTGTGGTCGCGGTAGTGGTAGAGGTCGGTGAGTTCGGTTGACCACGTGAGCTGCCGGGCGAGTTCGGAGAGCACGAAACCTTCAAGCAGCGGGCCGAAAGGGGCGCCGGGACGGCGCAGCGCGTGAGAGTCGACCGACAGAAGCCGGGCAGCGATCCCGCTGTCAGCGAAGATGAGCTTGGGCGTGGCGGTCGCGCGGGTCCCGAGGTTGCGTGACCAGCCGGGAATGCGCTTGATGAGGAAGATCTCTTCCAGCAGGCTCATGT
>JASHOV010000343.1 GCA_030038495.1 Streptosporangiaceae bacterium | reverse complement strand
CCACTACACGCAAGTGCGGCGAGGCGGTCGTCAGGCACTCTATGCTGCCGATCCAAATGGTCCGCGCACCACTGCAGACCGGGCAGGATTGCAGGCGTGAGCTCTCTGGCCAACGAGCTGATCCATCTGTCCGGGTGGATCGCCTACCTGGTGATCGCGGCGCTGGTGTTTGGCGAGACGGCGGTCTTCGTGGGGTTCGTGCTGCCCGGCGAGATCTCGGTCGTTCTCGGCGGCGTGCTTGCCAGCCGGGGGCACCTGTCGCTCCCCATGCTGGTCCTTATCGTGATCGTGGCGGCGATCGCCGGGCCGATCGTGGGCTACGAGATCGGCCGCCGGATGGGGGACAGGCTCTTCGCCGCACGTGGCCTGCGCCGGGTGCAGCCCGGAGTCGAGAAGGCCAGGCAGATCCTGCGGGACCGGGGCGGTGCCGCCGTGCTGGCCGGGCGGTTTGTCGTCGTGGTGCGGGCGCTCATGCCGGCCGCCGCAGGCGCCGCCGGGGTCAGGTACCGGACGTTCTCCATTCACAACGTGCTCGGAGCCGCCATCTGGGGAGCCGGCTACAGCCTGCTCGGTTACCTGGCCGGGTCGGCGTACGCGGTGGTGGCCGGCCGGGTGGGAACGGGCCTGGCCGTGATCATCGCCGTGATCGTGGCTGGCGCGATCGCGGTGTGGCTGGCTCGCCGGCACCGGGCGAGCCGTCGGCCGTCGGAGCCTGGCGCCGGTCAGGAGTAGATTTCCGCGCCTCGGTGCTGGTGTTGTCCACCGGCGGGCGCGGGTGCGGTCCCGGCCAGTCGGCTCGGTCACGCCGCGGTGCTTAGCTGCCAGTGCTTAGCTGCCAGTGCTAGCTGAACGGGCGGAGGTGGCGAGACTTGCGCGAGTTTGGCCAACTGGAAAGCGCGATCATGGACGTCGTCTGGTCGCAGGACCGGCCGCTGCTCGTCAGGGAGGTGCGCGAGCGACTGCATTACCCGCGGCCGGTGGCCTACACCACAGTGATGACGGTGCTGACAATCTTGCACGGCAAGGGCGTGCTGCGCCGGGAGAAGCACGGCCGGGCCTGGCGGTACTGGCCGCGGGAGCAGCGGGCCGAGCACGACGCGCGGCTGATGGCCGAGATCCTGCAGTCGGGCGGCGATCATGCCCGCACGCTGCGCGAGTTCCTGTCCCGTCTCGGTCCTGACGACGTCGAGGAAATCAGGACCGCGGTCGGGCAGCGGCAGCGCCCGAGGACGCTGGCCGCGAGCTAGCGCGGCCGGGAACGGGCTAGCGCCCCCCAGCAGCGCCGGGCAACGAGCTAGCGGGCCGGGGAGCGGGCGAATGCGCCGGGGAACAGGTCGTCACGGCGGTTGGCCAGGCACGGCAGTGCCTCGCGCACGGTGACGGTGTAGTCGGCGTCGACCGGTCCGGCGGCGACCGCGGGTGCCGGGCCGAGATCCAGTCGCACGGCGCCCATCGGGTCCACTAGCATGCTGCGACCCACCCCGGTAGCGGCTCGTGTCGGCGGTTCGGTCGGGTCGGGTACCTGGCCCGCGGCGGCCACCCAGATGGTGTTCTCGATCGCGCGGGCGCGGACCAGCGTGGTCCAGTGCTCCTCCTTGAACTGCCCAGACGCCCAGGCGGCCGGTACGACCAGCAACTGCGCGCCGCCGAGCGCGAGGGCACGGGCCAGCTCGGGGAATCTGATGTCGTAGCAGGTCAGGAAGCCAACGCGCAGCCCGGCGAGGTCGGCGATGACGAGGTCATTGCCCGGGGCCAGGGTGTCGGACTCGCGGTGCCCGAGCGCATCAAACAAGTGGATCTTGCGGTAGGCCGCCACGAGTTGCCCATCGCCGTCGTAGGCGACCACGGTGTTGAAGACCCTGCCGTCGGGCGCGGCCTCGAAGACGCCCGCCGCCAGTGCCATGCGGGCTGACCGCGCGGTGGCAGCCAGAGCCGTGCAGAACGGGCCGTCGACGGGCTCGGCGATCGCGCGCAGGTCGGCGGAGAAGCGGGCATGCGTGCCCTCGGGGAACACCGCGAGACGGGAACCGAGGGCCGCCGCATCCGCCGCGGCGGCGCGGACTCGCTCGAGATTGACCGCCGGAGTCGAGCTGATCGGGAGCTGGCACAGGGCAACGAGCATGACCGCAGCGTAACCCGGCTCAGGCCCGGTGAGTAATCGCTCGCGCCCGGTGACCGACCGGCAGCGGACGCCCTCCGGCTGTGCTCCCTGCGCACGCCGCCAGCGGGTGATGCGGCCGGGCTGGCTAGACGTGCGGTCCGGTCAGCCGGCCCGAGAAGTCCTCATCGTGCGGAATCCTCGGCTCCGGTACCTTCGGAATCGGCAAGACCCGCGGCATCTGGCCCGGTCCAGCTACCCGTGGCTGAACGCTCAGCAGGCTGCGTGCGGCACGGGTCACCCAGTTCGGCGCCCTCTCCGACAGGCTGTGCCTGGCGTCCTCTCGCCGGCTGGCCAGCGATACGAGCACCGCGGCCGCGATAGGCGCACCTACGACCGCTGCTGCCAGCACCAGAAGGATGATCATCATTGATCCTGCCCTCTTCCCCGACGCGGTGACTTACGCCGGCGCGTCTCCCGTGGCGTGAACGGCACCCCGCGTATAGTGCCATCCATCCAACTCATACCTATGAGTGGTGCGTTTGAAACAAGCTGAACAGGTAATCTTTCCGGCATCGGCCGCGGGAGGAGCGGTGTTGGCACCCAAGTACCAGCAGATTGCCGACCAGCTGCGGGCCCAGATCGGCAGCGGCGTGCTGGCGGCTGGCCAGCGACTGCCCAGCGAGCCTGACCTGGCCGCGCAGTACGAGGCCTCCAGGAACACGGTCCGGCTCGCGATTGCCCTGCTCACCAACCAGGGCCTTGTGGTCAGCCGGCAGGGACTCGGCACGTTCGTGCATGAGCCGGCGAAACCCTTCACCGCGCTGCTGTCCAGGACCCAGGCGCCGCCGACTGAGGCCCACGCCTCGGCGGCGCTGCCGGTAATCAGCCCGTCGGCCGACGAGTCCGAGATGGTCCGGCTCGTCGTCGAGACTGCCCCGGCCGGCCCTGACGTTGCGGAGAAGCTGGGCATCGCTCCCGATGATCAGGTGGTGATCCGGCGCTCGCAGTACTTCATCGGTGACGTGCCCTGGCAGCTCATCAACTCCTACTACCCGAGCGATCTGGCGAAGGGAACGGCGCTGCAGCAGGCGGGCGCGATCGAGGGGGGCAGCATCGGCACCCTCGCCGATCTCGGGCACCCGCAGCAGGGTTTTGTCGACGAGATCGGCGCCCGGATGCCCGACTCACGGGAGTTCGACTTCTTCAAGCTGGTCAGCGGGACGCCGGTCCTGGTAGTGAACAGGACTGCCTACAGCACCGACCGCCCGGTCCGGCTCACGAGCTACATCTACCGCAGTGACCGGGTACGACTGCTGCACGTGGAGGGAACGATCCCCCGGCGCTACCGCGAGGCCTGACAACCGGGTGCGCCGGATCGGAGGCGCTCGCCTTGCCGGCCCGACGGCCGAGGATCGGCTAGCGTGGCTCAATGCTGGCATTGCTCCTGGTCGCGATCTCGGTTGGCGTGTCGAACTTCGTCGCGGCGATCGCGATCGGCGTCTCAGGCGTGGATGCCAGGATCAGGCTCCGCGTAGGTCTGGTGTTCGGGGCATTCGAGGCCGGCATGCCCGTCATTGGGCTGGCACTCGGCGATCAGGTGGCCGGTGCAATCGGCAGTGCGGGCCGCTGGCTGGCCGCGGCGATGCTGATCGGTGTCGGCATCTACGGCCTGGTCGGCCAGGTTGGCGGCCCGCACACTAAGGGTTTCAGCTCGGCCGACGGCTGGCGGCTGCTGCTGGGCGGGCTGGTGCTCAGCATCGACAACCTCATCGTCGGGTTCGCGCTCGGCAGCACGCACACCTCGATCCTCACGGGGGCCCTCGTTCTCGGCGCGGTGAGCGTCGGGCTCTCCCTGATCGGGCTGGAATTGGGCGCCAGGATCGGCGCACGGGCGGGCGAGCGCGGCGAGAGGCTTGCGGGCCTGATGCTTATCTCGATCGGCGTAGCGATGGCCGCCGGAGCGCTGACCTAACGGCCCAGCTCAGCCGGCCAGCCGGGCCAGCTCGGGCACGAAGTAGGCCGCGTTCACCGTGCCGACCCCGCTGACCAGGTCATAACCCTTGCGGGCGGAGAACCCGGCCACGGTGTAGTACTTGCCATCCTGGGAGAAACTCGCGGTGTTGTTGCCCTTCACGACGTCCACGATGCCCGGCTCATGCCGCGCGGCCAGCGCATAGAGCGCCTTGTTGATCTGGCCGAGGGAGTGCCCGGCCATCTGATCGGCCAGCGCCAGGACGCCGGCCAGGAGCGGAGTAGCCACGCTGGTGCCGCAGATCGTGCTCCATGGATCCGGCCCGCCGCCAGGAAACGTGGCGAATATGGCCACCGGGCTGTTGCACGACGCGTCCATCGAGACGTCCGGCACACCGCGCCGCGTTCCGGTGATCGCGCGCACGCCGTACTGGTAGGACGGCCGGGCGAAGAACACGGACTGACCGCCGCCGCTGCCCGACCAGGCGATGTCGGGCTTGCGCCTGGTTCCGTTCGCCCGCAGGTCGAGCTGGGTGCCCCCGACCGCAGTCACCAGCGGGTCGGTGGCCGGCCAGGACACCACGCGCCTGGGGTACAGGTCGATCATGTTGGCGGTATAACCGGTGGCGCCTTCGTCCCCGGATGCGGCCAGGACCGTCACATGATCGCGGGCAGCCAGCTCGTAGGCGCCGCGCAACCGCAAGAGTGCGCTCCGGGACGGGAACGTCGGCTCCGTGGCGTCGAAGCTCTGGCTGATTACCTGGCCTAGGTGGTGACTGAGGACGTACTTCTCGGCCGTGACTATCTGCGGGAAGCCCGTCGTTCCCTCGTTCTCTGAGGTGGGAGTCTCGGCCAGGATAATGCTCGCGCCCGGCGCCATGACGTGCGCCCACTCGACGTCCAGCGTTGTCTCGTCGGCCCAGTTCACGCGATCTGCGGTCGGGCGGAACGCGGGCACCTTCCCGGCCGGCTGCAGGACGCGGAACGACGGCGGCGCCGGCAGCCCGAAGTAGCCGTCAAAGCCGGCCAGGTCCGGCACGATCGTCGGGGATCCGAACGAGTCGACGATGACGATCGTCTGCCCGCGCCCGCTGACACCGCGCCTCGTCAGCGGACCGGTGTCATAAGCGGTGCGGATCTGGCCCGGCGTCAGCCCGCCCGGTGCGCCGGCCGAGCGCAGCACCCGGATGTCCGGATAGATACGGACGAGGGAGGCCGCCTGGCCGGGCGGGACCTGGTGTCCCGCGCCTGCCGGCACCGAGCCCGCGAGCGCCGCGCAGATGAGGGCGAGTCCGCAAGCAGCGGTGAACCGTCTGTGTGCCCGCACGCTCATGCCGCCCGCCCGTCGGTGTCGCGGCGGCTAGTGCGTGTCAGTCCTCCACGATGCGGAGCGCCGCCTTGGGGCACGACCGTACCGCGTGTCTGACCCCCTCGATCAGCTGTTCCGGCACTTCATCGACGAGGATGTACAGATCGTCGTTGTCATCAACCTCGAATACCTGGGGCACCAGGCCCGCGCAGACCGCGTTCGCCTCACACGCGTCGTAGTCGACTTCCACTCTCATTCGCGGCTCCTGTCCCGTGCTTGGGAGAGACTGTACGCCATGCGAATTCCGGACAAGTACCGGCAGGCGGCCGAGGCGGCGCGGGGATTCATGCCGCCCGACGAGGGCCTCGCGCTGTATGAGACCGCCGCCGAGTACGCACACGTCGGGCCCATTGCCGAGATCGGTACCTACTGCGGCAAGTCCACGATCTACCTGGCCGCGGGGGCCAGCGAGCACGGCCAGCTCGTGGTGACCGTGGATCACCACCGCGGCTCGGAGGAGATCCAGCCGGGCTGGGAGCACCACGACGCCAAGCTCGTCGACCCGGGCACAGGCCGGATGGACTCGCTGCCGTTCTTCCGCGCCGCGGTGGCGGGCGCGGGCCTGGAGGAGCACGTCATAGCGGTGGTCGGCGCCTCGAAAGACGTCTCGCGCCTCTGGCGGTGCCCGATCGGAATGCTGTTCATCGACGGGGGGCATAGCGAGGAGCATGTCGTCTGCGACTATGAGGGCTGGGCGCCGTGGGTGGCCCACGGCGGGGCGCTGGCGTTCCACGACATCTTCGCCGACCCGGCCGAGGGCGGCCAGGCACCGTACCGGGTCTACCGGCGGGCGCTGCGGTCCGGCGCGTTCAAGGAGGTCAGGGTGCAGGGCTCGTTGCACGTGCTACAGCGGACCGCCGACGGTATCGGGTAACGGGGCGCCGGCTGCCGGGCTCAGCCGTCGGCGTCGCAGCCGCACGCGGCCGGGTCGGCCGCGATGACCACAGAGGGGTCGGCGCCTGCGTCGCGGAAGATGCCCGCGGCGCCGGTGCTGCCCGACAGGGCGTCGGCCGCGAGCACGACGGCCGCCGCGGTGTACGCGCTCCGCTCGTGCGGGTAGTGCTTTCTGTTCACGAACTGCCAGCCGGTCCAGTACGCCCCGGTCGGGTCGCGCAGGAACTGGATCTGCTCGAACAGCTCGAGCGCCTTGTCCCTGTCGCCGATGGCCTCAAGGGTGATTGCCAGCTCGCAGGTTTCCGCGCCGGTCACCCATGGCTCATCGCTCACGCACCTGACGCCAAGGTCAGGCACGAGATAGGTGTCCCAGCCCGCCTTCAGCAGTCGCTCGGCGGCGGCGCCGCGGACCGGCCCGCCGAGCACGGGGTAGTACCAGTCCATCGAGAACCGGCTCTTGTCCGCGAACACGTCGCCATGGCAGGACACCGCGTGCCCGAGTTGCGTGGCCGCCAGCTCCCAGTCCGGCTGCGGCTCGCCCACCCGCTCCGCGAGCGCTATGGCGCAGCCCAGGCTCTGGTGCATGCTGGCGTTCCCGGTCAGCAGCGCGTAGGTGTCGGGCGACCCGTCCGCCAGGCGGCGCCAGATGATCTCGCCGCGGGCAGTCTGCAGCCCGACAGCGAACTCAATCGCCGCCCGCACCATCGGCCACATCTGCGCCGCGAAGTCCTCGTCGCCGGTAACGAGCAGCTCGTGCCACACGCCCACCGCGGCGTACGCGGCGTGATTGGCCTCGGTGTGCTGCTCGGTGGCGGTGCCGTCGGCCGCGCACACCGCCCAGGAGCCGTCCGGGTGCTGGGTGCGGGCGAGCCAGGCGTAGGCCCGGCGGGCCTCGGCGTGCAGGCCGCAGGTCGTCAGCGCCATCGCGCACTCGACGTGATTCCAGGCGTCGACATGCCCGTCGGGCCAGCCGATCGCGCCGCTGCCCTGCTGCTCGGCGGCGATGCTGCGGCCGGTGGTCAGAATCTGGTCGGCGGTGAGGATGCCAGGTACCTCGGGCACCCAGCCCGATACCGTGCTGGCCGATACTGTGCTGGCCGACACCGTGCTGGCCGACACCGTGCTGGCTGATACGGGGCGGGCCAGCCGCTCAGGCTGCGGCATGCGCCCCCTCCGCCGCTGCGGCGGGTCGGCCAGTGTCGGCCAGCACGGTATCGGCCGGAATAGTGTTGGCCGGAATCGGCGCCCGTATCACGGCAGGCTTCGTGGCGTAGACGACCAGGCTCTTGCCGATCAGCGGGTTCAGCGCCTCGTCGGCGAGCCTGGTGACGACCGGCTTTTTCATGATGTCCCAGACCAGCAGCTTGTGATATGCGCTGGCGAGCGGATGGGCGTCGTCGCGGACGCTGACCGCGCACTTCAGCCACCAGTAGGGCGAGTGCAGCGCGTGCGCGTGGTGATGTCCGCCCACAACCAGTCCGGCCCTGGCCATTTTGGTTTCGAGCTCGTGCCGGGTGAAGATGCGCACGTGCCCGCCGGGAACGTTGTGGTAGTCGTCGGAAAGCAGCCAGCAGATCCGCTCAGGCAGCCAGGCCGGCACGGTGATCGCTGCGATTCCGCCCGGCCGCAGCACCCGCGCGACCTCGCGCATCGCGGCCTGGTCGGCCGGGATGTGCTCCATCACCTCGGCCGCGATCACCACGTCGAACGAGTCGTCGTCAAACGGCATCGCCGTGGCGTCGCCCGACGACGTCCTGATCGACGCACCCGCCGGGATCTCGCCGGCCTCATCCATGGCGGCGGCCACGGCCGCTACCTGGTCAAGCTCCTTCGGGTCCATATCGAGAGCCACCACCAGGGCGCCCCGGCGCGCGGCCTCGAAGGCGTGCCGGCCGGCGCCGCATCCGAGATCGAGCAGCCTCGTTCCCGGTCTAACGGGCAGGCGGGCGAAGTCGACGGTCAGCATGGCCGGCCCGCCTTAGCGGCGATCGCGCGCCGGTACTCGGCCACGGTCGTCCGGGCGACGGCCGACCAGGCGAACCGCTCGGCAACCCGGTTCAGCGCCAGGCCGGACAGCCGGTCCCGCTCGGCCGGTGAGTCGAGCAGCCCGCGCATCGCGGCTGCGAGTTCCTCCGGATCTCCGGGCGCGACCAGCAGCGCCGCGTCGCCGGTGACCTCGGGCAGCGCGCCGGTCCTGCTGGCCACCAGCGCCGTACCGGAGGCCATGTGCTCGACCGCGGGCAGCGAGAAGCCTTCGTACAGTGACGGCACCACCGCGAGTTGCGCGCTGGCCAGTAGCTCGGCCAGATCCTCGTCGCTGATGCCGCTCACGAACTTCACCCTGCCATCCAGTGCCAGGTCGGAGAGCAGCTTTGCGGTCGGACCATCCGGGGTCAGCTTGCTGACCAGGATCAGCTCGGCTTCGCGCTCGGTGATCAGCTTCGCGTACGCCCGGAGTAGCGTCGCGACGCCCTTGACCGGCGAGTCGGCGCTGGCGACGGCGACGATCCGGCCGGGAACGCGCGGCGCAGTGCGCGGGTGGAATAGCCGGGTATCCACGCCCAGGGGCACGACCCGGACATTCTCCGGCGGCACCTTGAAGTCCCTGAGGATGTCGGCCTTGGACGATTCCGAGCCGGTCATGATCGGGCCGACCTTGCGCGCCACCCTGGCCTGCATCCGGACGAAGGAGTACCAGCGCCACTTGGTCAGCCGGGAGAAGCCGCGGGCCGCCTGGAGCTCGATCCGCCGGTCGACGCTGATCGGGTGATGGATGCTGGTCACCAGGGGCAGGAACTCGGCGATCTTCAGCATCCCGCTGGCCAGCACCTGGTTGTCGTGCACGACGTCGAAGTCGTCCTTGCGGGCCCGCATCTCCCGCACGGCCCGGATGCCGAACGTCCGAGGCTCGGGGAACGCTCCGGTGCACATGGTGGCGAACTCAAGCACGTCGATCCAGTCCCGGTACTCGCCCAGGCCCGGTGTGCGGAACGGGTCATCGTCCCGGTACAGGTCAAGGCTGGGCACGGTCTGCAGCAGCGGGCCCGGCTCGAGCTCGGGATAGGGCTGGCCGGAGAAGACCTCGACGTGGTGGCCGAGCGCGGCCAGTTCGCGCGACACGTGCCGCAGATAGATGCCCTGGCCGCCGCAGTGGGGTTTGCTGCGATAGGACAGCATGGCGATCCGGAGCGGGGCGTCATCGGCTCCGGGCGGGCCCGTGGTTCGAGGTGCGCCCGTGGTTCGAGGGGCGCCCGTGGTTCCAGGTGCGGCAGGGGCTCCGGGTGCCGCCGCCGCGACAGCGGCGCTGGCTGGCACTGCCTCAGCTGCGTCGGTGCTCACGCAGGCTCGCCTCCTTATGCGACGCCGGCCGCCCGCGGTGGGCTACCCGCGTGACCCCCTGGTCAGCGAACATTACCAAGGCGGTAACTTGCGTGCGCTTTCGCCCCACTCGTAAGCCGGCCTGTGGTTAGTTCCCGTGATATCTGTAAGCTGCCGCGACGAAGGAAAACACGGAGGCGGCACTGACACGACGGGCGCTGGTCACCGGAATCACCGGTCAGGACGGGTCCTACCTGGCCGAGCATCTGGCTGATCTTGGATATGAGGTATGGGGACTGATCCGGGGCCAGGCGAACCCGAGGGTCCGGCAGCTCCGCCAGCTGGTGGGTGATGTCCGGCTGGTCCGCGGCGATCTGCTCGACCAGGGCAGCCTGATCAACGCCGTGGAGCGTGTGCAGCCCGACGAGGTCTACAACCTGGCCGCTATTTCCTACGTTCCGATGTCCTGGCAGCAGGCCGAGCTGACCGGCGAGGTCACGGGCCTGGGCGTGCTCAGGATGCTGGAGGCGATCCGGGTCTTTTCCGGCATCAGCGCCTCGCGCAGCCCTGGCGGCGGCCAGATGCGCTTCTACCAGGCGTCAAGCTCGGAGATGTTCGGCCAGGTCAGCGAGTCGCCGCAGAACGAGAGCACCTCGTTCCACCCGCGCAGCCCGTACGGGGTGGCGAAGGTGTACGCGCACCTGCTGACCCAGAACTACCACGAGTCCTATGGCATGTTCGCGGTCTCGGGCATCCTGTTCAACCACGAATCGCCACGCCGCGGCTCCGAGTTCCTGCCGCGGAAGGTGTCGCTCGGCGTTGCCAAGATCAAGCTGGGCTACGAGCGGCAGCTGCGTCTGGGCAACCTGCATTCCAGCCGGGACTGGGGATTCGCCGGAGACTACGTGCGGGCCATGCAGCTCATGCTCAGCCAGGACGCGCCGGCCGACTATGTGATCGGCACCGGCGAGACCCATACCGGCCAGGAGCTGGTCGAGTGCGCGTTCCGCGCCGCGGGGCTTGACTGGCGCGACCACGTGGTCACCGACGCCGCCTTCATCCGGCCGGCGGAGGTCGACCAGCTGCGCGCCGATGCCGCCAGGGCGCGCGAGCAGCTCGGCTGGGAGCCGAAGATCGGCTTCGAGGAGCTGATCGCGATGATGGTCGACGCCGACCTGGAGCTGCTCGCCTCGACGAACGGCAACGCCGGCGACGCCTACGGCCCGGACACCTGGTAGCCCCGGCCCGGCCGGACTCGGCCGTGAGCCGGTACGGGAGCGGTCAGACCCGCCCGCCGACCAGGCTGCCGATGCCGTAGGTCAGCCCGGCCGCGACGCCGGCGAGCACAAGCTGGCGCAGGGCGCCTTGCCAGAACGGCCGGGCGGTAATCCTGGCTACCAGCCCGCCGCCGACGAACGCGGCCACGGCGGCGAGTATGAGCG
>JASHOV010000342.1 GCA_030038495.1 Streptosporangiaceae bacterium | reverse complement strand
GCTGCGCGCGGCCAGTTCGCCGGCCAGATCGGCGATCGTTGCCTGCGGCGCCGCCGAGAAGAAGTCCGCGGCCAGCGCGGCCAGCGACTCCAGCGACTCCCAGCGCTCGCGGGCCACGCCGCGGCCGGAGGGTGGCTGCGGCGTGAGGCCGATGCTCGCGAGAATCGCCCGTACCTGGCCGGCGGGCTCGTCATCGGCCGCGGCCGACCGCGCCGCGGCCTGCACCAGCGCCACCGCCTGGCGCACTTCTGCGCGGCCGAAGAACCGCTCGGCGCCGCGTACCTGAAACGCCACTCCCGCCTGCGCCAGTGCTTGCTCCAGCACCTGGGTCTGCGCATTCGTACGCACCAGGATCGCGATCTTGCTGGCCGGTGTGCCTGCCCGGATGAGGCCGGCGGCCTGCCTGGCTATCGCGGCCGCCTCGGCCGGCTCATCCGGATACTCGGTGAGCTGCGGCTGCGGCCCGGCCGGGCGCTGCGCGATCAGCGCACCGGGATTCCTGCTGGCGCCGACGGCCAGGGTGTTGGCCAGCGTCACCACCTGGGGCGTCGACCGGTAGTTGCGTACCAGCCTGATGACCGGCGCCGCGGGGAACTCGGCCGGGAAGGCGGTCAGGTAGGCGGGCGTCGCGCCGGTGAAGGAGTAAATGGTCTGCCGCGGGTCACCCACCACGCACACCTCGTCGCGGCCGCCCAGCCACATGTCGAGCAGCAGTTTCTGCAGCGGGTTCACGTCCTGGTACTCGTCCACCACGAAGAAGGCGTACCGGTCCCTGACGGAACGGGCCGCCTGCGGATGCTCGGCCAGGATTGCGGCCGTCAGCTCCAGGACTGACTCGAAGTCGACCAGGTGACGCTCGGCACGCAGCGCCTCGTAGGCGCCATAGAGCCGGGCGAGCGCCGTGGCGTCGAGCGGGGCGGACCGGTCGGCCTTGGCGCTCGCCGCCGCGTACTCGTCCGGCCTGACCTGCGTGACCTTGGCCCACTCGATCTCGCCCGCGGCATCGCGCAACGCGGCGAGGTCGGTCTTGACCCGAAGCCGCCTGGCCGCCTCCGCGAGCAGGCCGATCTTCGAATCCATGACCTGCGGCGGCGGCCCGCCGACGGTCGACGGCCAGAAATGAGTCAGCTGGCGGAGGGCAGCCGCGTGGAATGTCCGGGCCTGGACTCGCTCCAGCCCGGTGCCCGGCACGAGCATCCCGAGCTGCCGCAGTCGGCCCCGCAGCTCACCCGCGGCCCTGGTGGTGAATGTGACCGCGAGCACCTCGCCGGGGCTGATCTGGCCGGTCGCGGCCAGGTAGGCGATCCGGTGGGCCACCGCCCTGGTCTTGCCGGTTCCGGCCCCGGCCAGGACGCACACCGGGCCCCGGCCCGCCAGGGCGACCCGGCGCTGCTCGGGATCCAGCGCGGCCAGGATCGCGTCGGATCCGCCCTCGCCGATCTCGGCCGCGGCCGGCTCGCGGTAATCCTGGCCCTGAGCGGTATGCACGAGGTATCGGCACCCTTCGTTCGGCAGCTACCGGATGCCATGATTCCGCATGGCACTGACGGCCGCCCGCCAAGACAAGCAGGAGCGCCGGGAAGTGCGCGCCAGCCCAAGGTGTTGGTTACATTGGATAACAACGGCCAGGCGGATGAGGGAGTCGAGGGTGGCGCAGCCACTGACCATGTACACCACGACGTGGTGTGCCTTTTGCCGCAGGCTCAAGAGCCAGCTGGCGACCGAGGGCATTGAGATCACTGAGATCAACATCGAGGAAGACCCGGCTGCGGCCCAGTATGTGATGTCGGTCAATGGCGGCAACCAGACCGTGCCGACGGTGGTGTTCCCCGACGGCAGCGCTCTGACCAACCCTTCGGCCAAGACGGTTGTGCAGCGCCTGGGCGAGCTGGCAGGTACCCGATGACGGGCAAGCGGGCGCGCAAGACCGGGGCGGCGGCCGAGCTGACGGCGGCGCTCGCCGCCGCTGGCCCGTGCGATCCGCCGGGCGCTGAGGTTCCGGACGCAGAGGGCGCGGCCTTCGCGATTCCCGACAATGCGGTCGTGCGGCGCACCAAGGATGGCTGGCGGGTGGGCAGCGATGATCTGCCCGATCTCACCTGCGCCATGATCCTGGCCGATCTGCTGGCCGCGGAGACCGGAATGTCGGAGACCCGCCCGGCCAAGCCATCGGGCGACGAGGGCCAGTCCAGCGAGACGGGCAGGCTGCGCGCCACGGTCGGCCAGCTTGAGCACGCGCTGCTGACCCGCATCCGGGTCGAGCAGGCCATCGGTGTGCTCGCGGAGCGGCACAGGATCAAGCCCCGTCAGGCATTTGAGCAGCTCAGGGACGCGGCCAGGAGCCGCGGCCGGAAGGTGATCGACATCGCCGGCGACGTGGTCGCCAGTGCCAGCAACCCGCTGCTCCAGCTGCCGGACGAGCTGTCGAGGCCCCGTTCCGGCCCGCGGCGGGCGCGGCAGCAGCTCGGCTCGCAGTAGACCTAGACCACCGACCGCATCAGCTGGGAGCTTTACCGTCCGCCCAGGACGGTAAAGCTCCCACTTGCTGGGGCAGGCCCCTGCGTGCGCACCGCGGCTGAGCCCAGGTATCCCAATTTGTTGGTTTTTGTGCGTATTGATGCGCGCCGAGATTGACGGAACGTGGCGCCGGGTAGCACAGGCGTCAGGGACCCTGAGCGGTCCGGGACGAGGGCGAGAACGTGGACTACGGCGCTACCCCAGGCCGCCTGCTCATCATCGGCGGCGCCGAGGACCGATGCTGCGGTGCCGGGCTGCTGGAGCGCTTTGTCGAGCTGTCCGGCGGGGACCGCGCCCGGATGGTCCTGGTTACTACCGCTACCGACGTTCCCGAGGAGGTGCACGCCGAGTACGAGCGCGTGTTCCGCAAGCTCGGCGTCGACGACACCTGCGAGCTGCGTCTGTCCGGCCGCGGGGACGCCGACGGCGAGGAGGCAGCCGCGATCCTCGCCAGTGCCACGGGCGTCTTCCTGAGCGGCGGCGACCAGTCCAGGCTGCGGACGCTGGTCGGCTCGCGAATCAACGACATGCTGGAACAGCGCCTGGAGGAGGGCCTGATCGTCGCGGGCACAAGCGCGGGCGCCACCGCGATGGGACGCACCATGATCCTGGGCGGTGCCGGCTCCGATGTCGCCGCCGCGTCGGTTCGTACCGGACCGGGCCTGGGCCTGCTGCCGCGTGCCCTCATCGACATGCACTTCGGCGAGCGCGGCCGGCTGCCGCGGCTGCTCAGCGCGGTGGCACTCGATCCCGATCACCTGGGCATCGGCCTGGACGAGAACACCGGCATCCTGGCCGACGACCGCGGCTTCGAGGTTCTGGGCTCGGGGGTGACGACCGTCGTGGACGCCGAGGATGCCACCGTCGTGCACGCGGCGGGTGACTGCGACCCCATAACGCTGTTCGGCGCGCGGCTCCACCTCCTTCCGGCTGGCTGCAGATTCGACTTCGAGACCCGCAGCCCCTCGATCGGGCCGGCGCACGACAAGTACTGATCCCGGGCACGTCCGGTCCATGGGACTACACCGGGCGCCTGCCATCCGCCAATCCCAACCGAAGCATAGGGAGCCGACGTGCGGTTCACTGACCTGCGACATCTGAGCGGGCCTAATGTCTTCACCACCAGTCCCGTCAGCGTGGCCCGGCTCGAACTCGACGATCTGACCGGGAAGGAGACCACCGACTTTGGCGGGTTTGCCGACCGGCTCTTCGCGGTACTGCCCGGGCTGGCCGATCACCACTGCGCCGCGGGCAGGCCGGGCGGGTTCCTGGAGGCGATGGCGCGCGGTACCTACTTCGGCCACGTGACCGAGCACGTCGCGCTCGAGCTGTCCGGGCTCGCGGGCCGGGAGGTGCACCTGGGCCGGACTATGTGGGCCGGGGCCGACGGCCATTACGACGTGATGATGGAGTGCCCGCTGGACGAGCCGGCCGATTCCGGGGTGCCGGCCGCGCTCGTGCGCCTCGCCCTGGGGGCCGTGCGGGACGTGCTCGAGCGGCGGACGCCGGCCATGGCGGAGGAGCTGGAGCGGATCAGCGAGCTCACCGAGCGCGAGCGGCTGGGCGTCAGCACCGCGGCAATCGCCGCCGCCGCCCGGAGCCGGAACATCCCGGTCCGGCGGGTCAGCAGCCGAAGCCTGCTGAGGCTCGGGCACGGCCGGCACCAGCGGCTCGTCTGCGCCGCGCTCACCAGCCAGACGTCGGCCGTCGGGGTGGATATCGCTGCCGACAAGAACCTGACCAAGCAGATGCTCGCCGCGGCCGGGATCCCGGTGCCCGACGGCATCGTGGCCTGGACCGCAGACGAGGCCGCAGCGGCGGTCCGGCGGCTCGGCGGCCAGGTGGTCATCAAGCCGCTCGGCGGCAACCACGGCGCGAATCTGACGATCGGCGTCCGCACCCCAGGCGAGGCGGCGGCCGCCTACGCTAAGGCGGCCGTGACTGGTGACGCCGTGCTCGTCGAGGTGTTCGTGGCCGGCACGGACTACCGCCTCCTGGTGATCGACGGCCGGGTCGCGGCGGCCGCCGAGCTGCGGCCAGCCTCGGTGACCGGCGACGGCGAGCACACGATCGGCCAGCTCGTCGAGATCGCCAACACCGACCCGCGGCGCGGCCACGGGCACTCCCGCGAGCTCACCAGGATCAGGCTCGACGCCGACGCGATGGCGCACCTGGACGATCTCGGGCTCGACGACCACTCGGTTCCCGCCGCTGGACAGCCGGTGACGCTGCGCCGGAACGCGAACCTGTCCACCGGCGGCACCAGCCGCGACGTCACCGAGCTGGTGCATCCCGAGGTGGCCGACATGTGCCGCCGGGCTGCCGCCGTCTCCGGGCTGGATATCTGCGGCATTGACCTGCGGCTCGCCGATATCTCGGCTCCGCTGTGCAGTTCCGTCCGGTCCGGGCCGGTCCGGCCCGGACCCGGCCGGCCCGGCGGGGTGATCGAGCTGAACGCGTGCCCAGGCCTGCGGATGCATCTCGCGCCGACCGAGGGCACGGCGCGCGACGTCGCCAGCATGGTCGTGGACAGCCTGTACCCGCCCGGCGCGCCGGCCCGGATTCCGGTGATCTCGGTTACCGGCACGAACGGCAAGACTACGACGGCGCGGATGATCGATCACGTGCTCCGGCAGGCCGGCCTGCGGGTGGGCATGTCGTGCACGGAAGGA
>JASHOV010000341.1 GCA_030038495.1 Streptosporangiaceae bacterium | reverse complement strand
GATGCTTGCCTACCCCGACACCTGCGTGGGTACCGACTCGCACACCACGATGCAGAACGGCCTGGGCGTTCTCGGCTGGGGCGTCGGCGGCATCGAGGCCGAGGCGGCGATGCTCGGCCAGCCGGTGTCCATGCTGATCCCGAAGGTCGTCGGCTTCCGGCTCAGCGGCCAGCTGCCCTCCGGCGCGACCGCCACCGACCTGGTGCTGACGATCACCGAGCTGCTGCGCCGCCGCGGCGTGGTCGGCAAGTTCGTCGAGTTCTACGGCGAGGGCGTCGCCGCGGTCCCGGTCGCGAACCGGGCGACGATCGGCAACATGAGCCCGGAGTTCGGGTCGACCTGCGCGATCTTCCCGATCGACGCGGAGACGCTCGCCTACCTGCGGCTGACCGGGCGCCCGGAGCAGCAGGTCGCACTGGTCGAGGCCTACGCGAAGGAGCAGGGCCTCTGGCACGATCCGGCCATTCACGCGCGGTATTCCGAGGAACTGCAGCTCGACCTGTCGACGGTGGTGCCGTCCCTGGCCGGCCCCAAGCGCCCCCAGGACCGGGTCGCGCTCAGTGACGCCAAGAACTCGTTCCGTAACGCGCTTGGGTCCTACGTCAAGCTCGACAGGCTGGACGACGACATCGCGGGCACGTTCCCCGCATCGGACCCCTTCACTGCCGAGCGCGAGAACGGCGGCGGGGCGGAGAAGGTAACGCGGGCAAGCGGCGGCAGGCCGTCCTGTCCGGTCGAGGTGACGCTGGACGATGGCACTGTTACCGCGGTGGACCACGGTGCCGTGGTGATCGCGGCGATCACCTCGTGCACGAACACCTCCAACCCGTCGGTGATGGTCGGCGCCGCGCTGCTGGCCAAGAAGGCCGTCGAGGCCGGCCTGGAGCGCCAGCCGTGGGTGAAGACCACCCTGGCGCCCGGCTCCAAGGTGGTCATGGACTATTACGAGCGTGCGGGCCTGACCCCGTACCTGGAGAAGCTCGGCTTCAGTCTCGTCGGCTACGGCTGTACCACCTGCATCGGCAACTCCGGCCCGCTGCCGGAGGCCATCAGTGCTGCCGTCGCGGACAGCGACCTGGCGGTCGTGTCGGTGCTGTCAGGGAACCGCAACTTCGAGGGCCGGATCAACCCGGACGTCAAGATGAACTACCTTGCCTCGCCGCCGCTCGTCGTGGCCTACGCGCTGGCCGGCACGATGGACATCGACCTGACCACCGAGCCGATCGGCACGGGCACCTCCGGGCAGGCCGTATACCTGCGCGACCTGTGGCCCTCGCCGGCCGAGGTCGAGGAGGTAGTAGAGACCGCGGTGGCCGCGGAGATGTTCACCCGTGACTACGCCGACGTCTTCAGCGGCGACGAGCGCTGGCAGGAGCTGGACGTACAGCCGGGCGAGACCTTCGCCTGGGCCGGGGACTCGACGTACGTCCGGCACCCGCCGTACTTCGAGGGGATGCGGCGGCAGCCGAGCCCGGTCACCGACATCCATGGCGCCCGTGCACTGGCCAGGCTGGGCGACTCCGTCACCACCGACCACATCTCCCCGGCCGGCGCGATCAAGACCGACAGCCCGGCGGGCAAGTACCTGACCGAGCACGGCGTCGAGCGTGCGGACTTCAACAGCTACGGCTCGCGGCGCGGGAACCACGAGGTGATGATCCGCGGCACGTTCGCCAACATCCGGCTAAAAAACCAGCTCGCGCCCGGCACCGAGGGCGGGGTCACCGTCAAGATGCCAGAGGGCGAGCAGATGTCGATCTACGACGCGTCCAGGAAGTACATCGAGGAGGGAACGCCGCTGGTCGTCCTCGGCGGCAAGGAATACGGCTCGGGCTCGTCGCGGGACTGGGCAGCCAAGGGCACGGCGCTACTGGGTGTGCGCGCGGTACTTGTGGAGTCGTTCGAGCGGATCCACCGCTCGAACCTGATCGGGATGGGCGTGCTCCCGTTGCAGTTCAAGCCGGGCGAGACCGCCGAGTCCCTGGGGCTGACCGGGTACGAGGTGTTCGACATCACCGGCATCGAGGCGATGAACTCGGGCGACATGCCCAGGGAGATCACCGTGCGAGCCGACGACAAGGAGTTCACCGCGATCGTGCGCATCGACACCCCCGGCGAGGCCGAGTACTACCGGCACGGCGGCATCATGCAGTTCGTGCTCCGGTCCCTGCTCGACCGGGCCTAGGCCCAAGGCCCGAGAGGGCGGCGGGGTCGCCGACCGCGGCGGTACCCGGCCCGCTGTCGGCGACCCCGCCGCGGGCCGGTCCGGCGGGCCGGTTCCTGGTCGCCCACAGATAGCAGGCCGTGCCGGCGATAGCCAGCAAGCCGGAGACGACGTAGCTGTTGCCGAGCAGCCAGGTCGCGCCCCGCCAGGTGTACTCCAGCCACTCGGTCTTGCCGATCTGGCCGTGCGGCACTCGCCGCAGGAATCCCTCGGGGAACCACGCGCTATGGGGGCCCACGCTCAGCGCGTGGTCGGGCCAGCCGAAGAACACCCCGAGGAGCAGCGCCGTTCCCCCGGCGCGCAGCATCCGGTCGCGCCTGCGCATCGGGGCCGGCCGTACGGGGCGGGCGTGCCCGACGGCCAGCAGGGCCAGGGCGGGGACGCACCACACCCAGTGGTGCGTCCAGGAGACCGGGGATACCAGCAGCCCGGTCGCCCCGCACAGGACGACGCCCAGCAGCTCGAGGCCCCTCCGGCTGGCATAGGCCGCGACGATCACGCCAGCCGCGCCGACCACCACGGCCGTCACCAGCCACACGGTGTTGGCGGGCGGATTCAGGTGGAACGCCCGCTGGATCACGCCGTTCAGCGACTGGTCCACCATCTTCTGCGTACCGCCCGCGCCCTGGGCCGACCGCGAGGTCCAGAACTGGGCCGATGCTGTCGGCAGCACGACGAAGCCGAGAAGCACCGTGGCCGCGAACGTCAGCAGGCTCGTGATGCCGGCCCGGACACGGCCCGAGGCCAGCAGATACGGGATGAACACCAGCGGCGTGAGCTTGATGGCCGCGGCGATGCCGGTGGCGATGCCCTTCCACCGGCAGGAGTCCGGCAGGGAGAAATCAAGCAGGACGAGCGCAAGCAGGACGAGATTGATCTGCCCGTAGTACAGCGTCCAGTAGACCGGTTCCATCCACAGGGTGACCGCGGACAGGCCGAGGGCGAGCGCCGCGGCGCGCCAGCCGCGGTGACCTGCGATGCGCAGCGCCAGAAGCGCGATGACCGGGAGCAGGATTACGCCAAGGACTTCCAGGCCCAGCTGCCAGGCCGAGAAACTCAGCCAGCTAAATGCGCCGAAAACGATCGCGGCAAATGGCGGATAGGTAAACGGAAGCTGCTCTTTGCCCGGCTCGCCCATCAGCGTCCGGTACAGGTCGGCCGGGTGCTGCTGGGCCAGGAGGCCGGCCGCGCGATAGACCCACTCGTCGGTATGCCGCCACAGCTGCGAGTAGTTGCTGACGATGAAATCGCAGTACAGCGCTACCGACGCGGCAAACACTGCGACGGCAAGCACGACGGCCACCAGCCGCACGCCGACGTGCTGGCGTGGAGATGTCCTCGTCGTCACCGTCACGAAGGAGCATGCCTATCTCGCTCAGGGCTCGCGCCAGCCGTAACGTACCGGCCGAGTTGGCGTGCTGAGAGCCCTCCCGGGCCCAGCCGGGCAAAACATGGAAGGCGCTTTACCCGTCGCGGGTTCTATCTTTGCCGTTCCGTTCTCGTCGCGGATGCGGCTGGCCGCCGCTGGTCGCGCGCGGAGTGCGGTCGCCGGCCCGCCGGCCAGGCATATAGGCAGTAAAAGGACCTACGGCGTACCGCCCGGGGCGTTACTGTCGCCGGATGATGATCTCCGCGGCGGCATCTGTCCCGCTCCCGACGCCTGACCTGTGGCTGACCGCCGCGGAGCGCAGCGTGATGCTGGCCGGACTCGCGATGGCACTGGGCGGGCTCGCGGGGCGCGGGCTATCGCGGCAGTACAAGGGGGAGCGGGCAGGACCGCTGCCGGAACCGTGGGCCCTGCGCGGCGCACTGCTCGGGCTGGCGGCAAGCGTTGCGCTGGCGGCGACCGCCCGGATCGGGCCCGTGCTCGCGACGAGACTGGCCGTGCCCGCGCCGGACGGCCTGCCCGGCGGCGGGACGGCCAGGATCGCCGTGATCGAGGCGGTGCTATTCGCGCTGGCGGCCGTGCTGCTGCGGGTGCGCAGGCCCGGCTGGGCGGCCGTGCTGCTCACCGGTGTGA
>JASHOV010000340.1 GCA_030038495.1 Streptosporangiaceae bacterium | reverse complement strand
TGACCACGAAATAGCCGGCCCACCAGCGAGCCCGGCCATCGTCGAAGCCGCGCACGAGCAGGTATGTGGCCGCCACCGCAAGCAGCGTGGCGATGGCATAGGGCCTGGCGTCCTGTGCGTACCAGGTCGTCCTCGGCATGGCCACGTACAGCAGGCCGGCCGCCGTGCCGGTGATGGCCGGGACCGGCAGGCCGGAGGCTCGTGCCAGCCTGCGGCCGAGAACCGCCGTCAGGCTGGCAGCGGCGGCGGTGGCCAGCAGCGACGGCAGCCGCAGGGCGGTTGGCGAGGTGCCGATCACGGCGAGCACGTAGTGCATGAGCATGTAATACGCCGCGTGCACCGCGTCCTCGTGGTGCATCAGCGCGAGGATGTAGTGCACGGAACTGGTCGACGCGGAGAGCGTGTCGCCTTCGTCCCGCCACAGCGAGGGGCTGCCGATCTTGTAACCGCCGACGCCCAGTTCGGCGACGGCCGGCAGCAGCATGAGCAGGTCGCTGCGGCGCGACCTGAGCCGGGACCAGCGGCCGCCCGGGTGCTGGCCGCCTGCCGGCCCGGGCAGGACGGTATCGGCGGGTGCGGCGCTGGTCATTGTCCTCCGCCAGGCTGGCTCATAGAGGTAAGCCCCGGAACGGCCGACTACGGCGATCTTGAACTCCGGGGTCAGCGGAGCGCCCGTGGGTCACTCCTCAGAACAGCCGTCAGATTACCACGGGAAAATCGGCCGCCAGGGCCAGCTCGGGACCAGCCCCGCGAGCTAGCGCAGAACCAGCACCGGGCCAGCCCGTGGCACCAGCTCACCGATGACGGGCGCGCCCGCAATCTCCCCGGCCAGCAGCAGGCCGCCCGAGGTCTGGGCATCGGCCAGCAGCAGCAGCTGTTCCTCCGCCAGGCCGCCCAGGTCGGCGTGCGGGGCGACCCAGTCCAGGTTCCGGCGGCTGCCGCCGGGGATGTAGCCGGCGCGCGCCGCAGCGAGGGCACCGTCGATCAGGGGAACGGCGGCGCTGTCGAGCACCGCGGTGACGTTACTGGCCCTGGCGAGCTTGAACAAGTGCCCGAGCAGGCCGAAGCCAGTCACGTCGGTGCCGCAGCGCAGGCCGGCCTGCAGTGCGAGCCGGCTGGCGGCCGCGTTGAGCGTGGTCATCACCTCGACCGCGGCCGGAAAGACCTCGGCGGTGGCTTTGTGCCTGGCGTTCAGCACGCCGGTGCCCAGCGGCTTGGTCAGCGACAGCGGCACTCCCGGCTGGCCGGCGTCGATACGCAGCAGCCGGGCCGGGTCCGCCAGGCCGGTCACGGCCATGCCGTACTTGGGTTCCGGATCGTCGATGCTGTGCCCGCCCGCGACGTGACAGCCCGCAGCCGCGGCGACGTCGAGCCCGCCGCGCAGCACCTCGGCGGCCAGATCCGCGCTGAGCAGCTCGCGCGGCCAGCCGAGCAGGTTGAGCGCGACCAGCGGCTCACCCCCGACCGCGTACACGTCGGACAGCGCGTTGGCCGCCGCGATCCGGCCGAACGTGTAGGCGTCGTCCACGACCGGCGTGAAGAAGTCGGCCGTCGCCACCACGGCGCGGTCGCCGCTTATGCGCACCACGGCAGCGTCGTCGCCGTGCTCGACCCCGATGAGCAGATCGGGACCAGGGGCCGCGGGAATGAGTCGCGCTACTGCCGCCTCGAGCTCGCCGGGCGGGATCTTGCACGCGCAGCCGCCACCGCGGGCGTACTGCGTCAGCCGCACCGGCGGTGGGTTGCCCATGACCAGCACTCTAGCTACTAGCGCCCTTGTGCCTGTCCTGCGCTGCGTGGTGCCATTGTCACCGGAGGGTCGGAGATGGAAGAAAGCCAGGCGCCCGGCGCCGCGGTCCGGGCACAGCGGGCCGAGATCGGTCGGCAGATCGAGGGCCAGACCCTGTGCGACATGCTGGCCGCGACGGCCTGTCGATATGGCAATATGCCCGCTTACTCCGACCGCGACGACGTGACCGCCGACTGGCAGACGATCACCTGGGCGCAGACCCGTGACCTGGTGCTGCGCGTCGCGGCCGGCTTCATCGGCCTGGGCCTGCGGCCCGGCGAGCGGGTCGCGCTCATGCTGGCGAACCGGGCCGAGCACGTGCTCGCCGATCTCGGCGTCCTGCACGCGGGCGGCGTTCCCGTGACGTTTTACGCCACCCTCGCGCCGGAACAGATCGGCTACCAGGCCGGGAACTGCGACGCGGCGATCGCGGTCGTGGACGGCGCGGACGAGCTGGCCAGATGGCAGCCGGCGGCGGATCAGCTGCCCGGCCTGCGCGCGATTGTGGTGCGGGACGCCGCCGCCTGCCCGGCCGGCGAGCGCTACCTGAGCTGGGCCGGCCTGCTCGAGCTCGGCGCGCAGCGGCAGGCGGCCAGGCCCGGCGAGGTGGCAGGCCGGATCGCCGGCATCAGGCCGTCTGACCCGGTCACGTTCCTGTACACCTCGGGGACCACGGGCAACCCCAAGGGCGTCATCGTCACCCATGCGAACGTGCTCTACGGCATCATGGTGGCCGAGCGCACCGGCAACTTCCGCATGCACATGCGCTGGGTCTCCTACCTGCCGCTGGCCCACGTCGCCGAGCGCCATCTCAGCATCTACAGCGCGGTCTGCCACGCGCGCAGCACCTACTTCTGCCACGACGCCACCACCGAGCTGATCACCTGCGTCGGACAGGTACGGCCAACCCAGTTCTTCGGCGTGCCGCGGGTCTGGGAGAAGTTCCAGGCCGGGATCAGGGCGCTGCTCGCGGCCGAGCCGGATGAGGCCAGGCGCGCTGCGGTGGCGGCCGCGATGGATACCGGGCTGCGGTACGTCCGCAGCTGCCAGTACGGGCAGGTAACGCCGGACGAGCTGGCGACCGAGTTCGCCCTCGCGGACGAGTCGGTGCTGGCCCCGATCCGGCGGCGGCTTGGCCTGGACGCACTCGAGATCGCGATGAGCGGCGCCGCGCCATTCCCGCCCGATGTCGGCGATTTCTTCGCCGGCCTGGGCCTGCGCGTGCTGGACATCTACGGCATGAGCGAGACGTCGGGCGCCGTCACGATGAACACGCTGAGTGAGTTCAGGCTCGGCACCGTCGGCAGGCCGGAGGCGGGCGTTGAGATGCGCATCGCCGACGACGGCGAGATCCTCACCCGCAGCCCGCTGAACGTGCCCGGCTACTGGAACCTGCCCGAGCAGACCGCCGCCCTGGTCGATGCGGACGGGTGGCTGCACACCGGCGACGTCGGGTCGCAGGACGGCGACGGGTTCGTCTCGGTGACGGACCGGAAGAAGGAGCTGATCATCACCGCCGGCGGCGAGAACATCTCCCCGGCCGGGATCGAGAATCTCCTGGTCGCGCACCCGCTGATCGGCCAGGCCCTGGCCTACGGGGACCGGCGACCTTACGTGGTGGCCGTGCTCACGCTCGACAGCGCGGTGGCACCGGCGTGGGCCAGCGCCCGCGGCATCGCGGCGGACTCACTGGCCGAGCTCGCCGCGCACCCGGAGGTGCTGGCCGAGGTCGGCCGGGCGGTCGACGAGGCCAACTCGCACCTGGCCAGGGTGCAGCAGGTCAAGTACTGGCGGCTGCTGCCAGTGGAGTGGACCGCGCAGAGCGCGGAGCTGACCCCGACGCTGAAACTCAAGCGCCGGGTGGTCCACGCCAAGTACGCCGACGTCATCGACGCTCTGTACACGGGCTGAGACCGCCGCTACTGGCAACGTAGGCATGAGAGCGTGAGAGCAGAACCGCCCGCGGGCGGCCGGAGGCGACAGTGATGGATGCTACCAAGATCCTTTCGGAGCGGGCGGAGATCGAGCGGCTGGCGGCCGGCCGGACCTTCTGCGACCTGCTGGCAGCGACCGCTCACGATCATCGCGACCTGCCTGCCTATTCGGACACCTGGGCCGAGAGTGCCGACTGGCAGACGATCACCTGGGGCGAGACGCGCGAGCTGGCGTTCCAGGTCGCCGCCGGGCTGATCGCGCTGGGACTGCAGCCCGGCGACCGGGTCGCGATGATGCTGCCCAACTGCACCGAGCATGTCCTGGCCGACCTGGGCACGATGCACGCGGCCGGGGTGCCGGTGACGTTCTACGCGACCCTGGCGCCCGATCAGATCGCGTACGTGGCGGGCAACTGCGACGCAGTCATCGCGGTCATCGACGGGTCGGGTGAGCTGGCGCGCTGGCAGCCGGTGCTCGACCAGCTCCCGAGCCTGCGCACGATCATCGTGCGGGACGCCGCCGCCTGCCCGGATGACGACCGATTCCTGACCTGGGCCGGCCTGCTCGAGCTCGGCACGCTCCGGCAGGCCGAGTTCCCGGACGAGGTGGCCGGCCGGGTGACGGCGATCCGGCCGTCGGATCCGGTCACCTTGCTCTACACCTCGGGCACCACAGGGAACCCGAAGGGCGTCGTCATCACGCACCAGAGCGCCCTGTACGAGGTGGTGGCCGCCGAGCTGGCCGGCACCGCGGTGCCATTCGTGCGCTGGGTGTCCTACCTGCCGCTCGCCCACATCGCCGAGCGGATGTTCACTGTCTACCTGGCGATCTCCAACGTCGGGCACGTGCACTTCTGCCATGACGCGGCGACGCAGCTCGTCGGGATCGTCGGCAGGGTCAGGCCGACCGCGTTCTTCGGCGTGCCCCGGGTCTGGGAGAAATTCCAGGCCGGGATCACGGCGCTGCTGAACGCCGACCCCGATGACGCCAAGCGTGCCGCCGTGGCGGCGGCGATGGACACGGGCCTGCGCTACGTGCGCAGCTGCCAGTACGGGCACCAGACGCCGGACGAGCTGGCGGCGGAGTTCGGCGCCGCGGAGGAGTCCGTACTCGCACCGATCCGCCAGCTGCTGGGCATGGGCGAGGTCCTGACGGCCATCAGCGCCGCCGCGCCGCTGCCGCCCGACGTCGGCGACTTCTTCGCCGGGCTGGGTCTGCGCATCCTGGACGTCTACGGGATGACCGAGACGACCGGCGCGTTCACCAACAACACCGCGGACGCGTTCAAGCTCGGCACCGTAGGCCGGCCGACGCCCGGCATCGAGGTCCGCATCGCCGAGGATGGCGAGATCCTGGCCCGCGGCCCGCTGAACACACCCGGCTACCTGAACCTGCCGGAGCAGACAGCCGAGCTGATCGATGCCGACGGGTGGCTGCACACCGGCGATGTCGGCTCGATTGACGCTGACGGATTCGTGTCAGTCGTCGACAGGAAGAAGGAGCTGATTATCACCTCGGGCGGTGAGAACGTCTCCCCGGCCGCCGTCGAGAACCTGCTGGTCGCGCACCCGCTGGTGGGCCAGGCGCTGGCCTACGGGGACAGGCGGCCGTACCTGGTGGCCGTGCTCACACTGGACAGCGCGGTGGCACCCGGCTGGGCGAGGGCACGCGGCATCGCGGCGGAGTCGCTGCCCGAGCTGGCGGCCGACGCCGTGGTCCTGGAGGAGGTCGGCAGGGCAGTGCAGGAGGCGAACTCCCGCCTGGCCCGCGTGCAGCAGGTCAAGTACTGGCGGCTGCTGCCGGTGGAGTGGACCGCGGAGAGCGAGGAGCTCACGCCGACGCTGAAGCTCAAGCGCCGGGTCGTTCACGCCAAGTACGCCGACGTCATCGACGCACTCTACGCCGGCTAGCACTGGCTGCCTGAAGGCTTCGCCGCCTTGGTGGCGAAGTAGCCGGGCATATACGCCGCGGTGAGATCGTCGTGGTGCGGCAGCTCGGCAAAGCCGGTCAGCACGAAGCCGGCGGCAAGCTGGCCGCCGATCTGGGCCGTCAGCGAATGGCTGTACTCCAGCGGCTGGCCCGGTCCCCACAGGCGCTCATGTTCGCCCGGCTCGAGGTGCGTCAGGTCGCTGTAGGGCAGCGCGTGCCTGACGACCAGCTCGCCGCGGTTCACCCTGGCGTCGTCGTCGAAGACGAAGATGTCCGGGTTCATGAATCCGGCCAGCAGCGTGCCGCCCGGCCGCAGCACACGGAACGACTCGCGCCAGACCGGCTCGATCTCGGGGCAGAACACGTTGGAGACCGGGTGAAACACCAGGTCGAAGGAGTCGTCGCCGAACGCGCTCAGGTCCCGCATGTCGCCGGTCACGGTGCGCAGGCTCAGCCCGTCCCGTGCCGCCACGATCTCGTCCTGTGCCAGCTGGCGCGGTGAGTTGTCGAGGACGGTGACCCGCGCGCCCGCCGCGGACAGCACCGGGCCCTGCTGCCCGCCGCCGCTGGCCAGGCAGAGCACGTCCAGGCCGGCCAGGCTGGCCGGGAACCAGGCACGCGGCACGGGCTCGTGCCCGATCAGTACCACCGACCAGTCGCCTGCCCGCGCCGCGGCGATCACCTCGGGTCCCACTGGCACGGTCCACTCGTTGCCGCTGTCGACCTCGCGGTCCCAGGCTGCCCGGTTGCGGGCTACTACCGAATCGCTGCTCTCAGTCACCCGGGCACGCTACCGGTCATGCTGGCGGATCGCACCGGGTTATCCCGCCGGTCCGGCTATGCCGCCGATCGGCCGGGCTCACGGCTGCCTCCGTCCTTTCGCGTGGCGCTCGCTCCGCGCTCGCCCCCGGTGATCTCGGCAACGATGCTGATCGCGTCGCCGTTCCAGGTCCGCTTGGCGTGCGGCCAGTGCCGGTCGATCAGACCGAGCATCCTGGCGTTGCCGGGGAGCACCTCGACCTGCAGGGCGCGGACGCCGCGGGCGGCCGCGCGGGCGACCAGCAGCCCGAGCAGCGTCGTCCCGAGCCCCTGCCCCTGCCAGCTGTCCGCCACCACCAGGCCGATGTCCACGCCGGCGGTGGTTGTATCTACCGCCATGCCATGGCCGGTGATGGCGCCGCTTTCGTCGGAGATAACCAGGATGTCGGTGCCGGCCTGGCCGCCGCTGAGCACCCGGAGCAGGCTGCGGCTCGGCGGCGATACCGCGGTGAAGAACCGGAGGTACTGGGTCTGCACCGACAATCCGGTGATGAACGCGCGGATCGCCGCGGCGTCGCCCGGCTCGCCGGCCCGGACGCAGTAGCGGCCCGGCGCCGCCGTTCCGGCCGCCAGACATGTGCCCGCCCCGGCCGCCTGGCCGCCC
>JASHOV010000339.1 GCA_030038495.1 Streptosporangiaceae bacterium | reverse complement strand
GCCAGCGCGATGCCCTTGGCCGCGTCGATCGGCGATCCGCCGCCGGCCGCGACGACGACGAGCCGCCGTTCCCCTAGTCCGGAGGCAACGGCACCGGCGGCAACGCTCGCTCCGGCGGCGATATCGGCGGTCGTCGGATTCTGCCGCGCGCCGCTGAACACCGTCACCGGCAGCCCGGCGGCGGTCAGTACCTCCGTCACCGCGCCGATCACCGGCGTCCGCGCGAGCAGCGCATCCGTGACCAGCAGGACGGCCCCGCCGCCGCGCGCAGCGACGATACCGGGCAGCTTCGCCACCGATCCGGCGCCGAAGTGCGCTTGCGGCGTCGCGCCGATGACGAGCTCGGAAGGGGCTGGCAGCATGGGCTTACTCCCGCGGCAGGCGCAGACTCGTGGCGGTCATGTCCTCGAGCAGCCTGATCGGCAGCATCTCGCCCCCGTCGTCGCCGTACTGGGCCCTGGCCCGGCGGTAGATCTGTTCGACCAGGGCGCTGACCTCGGCGGGAACTCCGGTCTGGCGGGCGAGGTCGACCGCGAGACCCAGATCCTTGCAGGCTAGGGCGAGCGCGAACGAGTCGTCGTAGTCGCCGCGTTCCAGCACGGATAGCACGTCGGTTTCGAGGAAGTTGCTGGCCGCGGGACTCGCCAGCAGGCAGCGCCGCAGCATCCCGAGGTCAACGCCGGCCCGCACGCCGATGGTCAGCACCTCGGCGGTCGCGGCCAGATGCCCGAACCACAGCAGGTTGATCATCAGCTTGACCGTGTAGCCGGCCCCGTTCCCGCCGACGTGGATGATCCGGCCGGGATCGCCCATCGCCTCGAGCACCGGGCGCACCCGCCGGTAGTCCGCCGCATCGCCGCCCACGAAGATCTGCAGATTCCCGGCCCTGGCTCCCGCCGCCATCCCGCTGACCGGCGCGTCCAGGACGGCGACGCCGCGAGGGCCCGCGAGCGCCAGGACCCGGTCGGCTACCTCGGGCACGCTCGTGGACATGTCGATCCAGACGGCGCCGCGGTCCAGGCCGTCCAGCAGGCCCGCCGGGCCCAGCAGCACCTCCTCGACGTGCCGGGGCCCGGGCAGCATGGTGATCACCACGTCCCGGCCCGCCCCCGCGGCCCGCGGCGATTCCGCCCACGCCGCCCCGGCCGCCAGCAGATCCGCGGCCGCCGACTCGCGCACGTCGTGCACGGTCAGGTCGTAACCGGCCGCGAGGATGTTCGCGCTCATCGGCGCGCCCATGTGCCCCAGGCCGATGAAGCCCACCTTCATTTCACGGCCCACCGGGCGACCGCCTCCGCGTCGACCAGCGCGCCCAGGCCGGGCGCCTCGGGTACCCGGACGCAGCCGCCGGCGTCGATCCCGACCGGCTCGGCCAGGAAGAAGTCGCGCCGCTGCGGCGTCCACCCCGGCGGGTCGTAGGGGAATTCCAGGTACGGCCCGCCGCCGACGCCCGCGGCGACGTGCAGGTTGGCCAGCAGTCCGAGGCCGTTGGTCCAGGTGTGCGGGCTGAACCAGCGGCCCCGCAGCAGCGCCAGATCGGCCACGGTCCTGGCCCGGAGCATGCCGACCGCGAGCACCACGTCGGGCTGCAGCACATCGAGCGCGCCGGCGGCGAGCGCGTCCAGCAACTCCGCCGCGGTGCGGGCCATCTCACCGCCGGCCAGGCGGATGCCGACCTGCTCCCGCAGCGTCCGCATGCCGGTCAGGTCCGCGGCCGGGAGCGGCTCCTCGAGCCAGAAGACGCCGAGCTCGGCCAGCTCGGCGGCGACGCGGCGGACGGCGGCCACATCCAGCACCGGGCTGATGTCCCCGGCCATCCGCCACCACTGGTTCAGGTCGACCATGATCTGCAGGTCGTCACCGGCCGCCAGCCGGGCCGCGCGGACCGCCCCGAGCCCGGCGGCGACGTCCTCGCGGCCGATCCGGATTTTCACCGCGCGAAAGCCCGCCTGCCGGGCGGCCAGCACCGCGTCGGCGCGCTGCTGCGGGCTCTTCAGCTCGCCGAACGAGGCGTAGGCGGGCAGCCGGTCGGCGGCGCCGCCGAAGAGCGTCGCGACGGGCTGGCCGCACGCCTGGCCGACGATGTCCCACAGCGCCGCTTCCAGCGGCCAGTACCGGCCGGCGTGGAAGCTGATCGTTTCCAGCCGCCGCACCTGACGGGCCATCTGCAGGGGATCGGTGCCGACGAATATCTCCGCGTAGGCATCGAAGCCGTCCATCGTGTCGCCCGAGCCGAATCCGGTGAGGCCGGCATCGGTCTCGACCCGCACGAGCGTCGCGTCGAAATGCCGGCGCGGCGCCGGATCCCAGGCGGCGTGGAACGGCGGGTCGAGCGGCAACCGCATCCGGTCAAGCCGGATCGACGTGATTTTCATCTGGCCTGGTAGTACGGGTTGACCGGTGCGGCCCGCGCCGCCAGTACCTCCGCCGTGGTTGGCTGGGAACGGCGGCCGGCGTCGAGCGCTGCCCTGGTGGCCGCGCGGTTGTTCGCATAGACCAGATCGGCGTCGGCGGCAGCCGGGCTGACCCAGACCGCGGCGATCAGCACAAGGTCGTCGGCTTCGTCGGCCGTGATGGTCCCTTCGGCGAGCGCGTCGGCGACCCCGCCGGCCACACCCGCCTGCGCCGCGCCCCAGGTCAGCGTGCCGTGCCCATCACTCGCGATGGCCGCCTTGTTGACGAACAGCGTCAGCGGCTTGACCGGAAGGCCCGGCCGCAGCACCGCGACGAACGGCGTGTGCCCGGCGCTCGGCGTGGCGAGCGCGGTTGCCCACGCGGTGCCCACCGGCCCGGACCGGTGGCCGAGCACGACGTTGATGTGCGCGGCCTCCGCGCCCTGGCCGATGAAGCTCTCGCCGATGAGCACGACACTCGGATCACTCATGCCGAGAGGGTATCCGTCCGTCGTTCCTGATTTCCTAGCGTTTTTGTGCACAAGACTGCCGGCTGGTCCGTGCGCTTTCGCCCGAACCTGGCTAGGTTGGACTGTCATGGCGGTGACAGTATTCCGCAGCCATGTTCGTAACGGCGGCGGGGCGAGCCTGTCCCGAATCTGGGAGAGCCGGTGGCGGTTTACATCCTGAGGCGGCTCGGGCTTGCGATCATCACACTGCTGATCCTGAGCATCATCATCTTTCTCGCCGGGCAGGTGCTGCCCGGCGACCCGGGGCGGGCCATCCTCGGGCCGTTCGCGGCGCAGTCGGCGGTCGCCGCGCTCGACCACCAGCTGGGCGTGGACCGGCCGCTGGTCGTGCAGTACTGGACCTGGATCAGCGGTGCCGTGCACGGCAACCTCGGCATCTCCTACCAGTACCGGACCGCGGTGGCGCCGCTCCTCGGATCGGCCCTGGTGAATTCGGCCAAGCTCGCGATCTTCGCGCTGCTGCTGATCATCCCGATCGGCATACTCGGCGGCGTCATCGCCGCGATGAATGCCGGGCGCTGGCCGGACCGTGCGATCTCGCTGACCGGCCTGTCCGCGGCCACCGTTCCCGAATTCGTGTCCGGCATCGTCGTCATCGTGATCTTCGCCGACGGGCTCAAGATCCTGCCGTCGTCGGCCAACGCCGGACCCGGAGCGCCGTTCGGCACTCAGCTGCGCTACCTGATCCTGCCGGTGGTGCCGCTGGTGTTCGAGTTCTTCGGCTACATCGCCCGGATCACCAGGGCCAGCACGATCGAGGCGCTGGAGTCGGACTACGCGCGGACCGCGACGCTCAAGGGCCTGTCGCGCTGGGTCGTAGTCCGCAGGCACATACTGCGTAACTCGCTGCTGCCCGCGATCACCGTCATCGCGACCCAGACCGGCTATCTGCTCGGGGGCCTGGTCGTCGTGGAGACGCTGTTCACCTACCACGGGGTCGGGCTGCTGATCTACGACGCGGCGAGCCAGAAGGACTTCCCGATGCTGGAGGCCGGCGTGCTGACCATCGGCGTCATCTACATGATCGCCACGCTGATTGCCGACCTGCTCAGCACCGCACTCAACCCGCGGCTGCGGACGGGAATCACCGGATGATCGCCATCCCGGTCGCGCCGATAAGCGACGCCCCAGCCGGCGCCGATCTGCCCTCGTGGCGGCTGGTCGCGCGGCGCCCCGCGTTCCTCATCGGCGCGGCGATCTTGCTGTTCTGGATCGTGTGCGCGCTGTTCGGCTCGTCGATCGCGCCGCACAACGCCTACGCGCAGCAGTTGCTGGACTACAACAAGCCGCCGTCGGCCACGTACTGGTTCGGCACCGACCAGCTTGGCCGCGACGTCTTCTCGCGCGTGCTGGTCGGGTCGCGCAGCATTCTGCTGGTGGCCCCGGCGGCGACGCTGCTGGGCACGGTCGTCGGGACGGCGCTCGGGCTCGCGCTCGGCTACCTGGGCGGAATCCTGGATGCGCTCGTCGGCCGCCTGGTTGAGGCCATGCTGGCGATCCCCGCCGTCATCGTGGCTTTCCTTTTCATCGTCGCCGTCGGCGCCTCGGCCTGGACCGAGATCGTCGTGATCGGCTTTATCTTCGCGCCGCTGATCGCCCGCACGGTCCGTTCTGCGGTCCAGGTCGAGAGCCAGCTCGATTACCTGGCGTCGGCCCGGCTCCTCGGCGAGAGCCGGCGGCGGATCATGTTCGGCGAGATCCTGCCGAACGTCATGCCGACCGTGCTGGTCGAGTTCACGGTCCGGCTGGGGTACGCCATCTTCACCGTCGCGACGCTGGCGTTCCTCGGGTTCGGGGTGGACACGTCGACGCCGAGCTGGGGCTCGGACATCTACAACAGCTACGGCCTCATCGGTGCCGGCTACTGGTGGGAGACCCTGTTCCCGGCGCTGGCGATCGCTTCGCTGATCGTCGCCATCAACCTGGTGACCGATTCCATCGAGAGGGTGCTGGCCGGATGACGAGCCCGACCGCCGAGGCCGCGGGGGATACGACCAGCGCGGCGCCGCCCGCGCTCGTCGTCGGCAACCTCGACGTGACCTACCGGGTCCGCGGCCGGGACCGGCTGGCTCTTCGGAACGTCTCATTCGAGATCGGCCGGACGCAGTCCTACGGACTCGTGGGCGAGTCCGGCTCGGGCAAGACCACGATCGCGATGGCCCTGACCAGGTACCTGCCGCGCAACGGCCGGGTCAGCGCGGGCTCTATCAGCATCAACGGCGCGGACCCGATGCGCCTGCGCGGTACGGCGCTGCG
>JASHOV010000338.1 GCA_030038495.1 Streptosporangiaceae bacterium | reverse complement strand
CGGGCTGGAAGTCCGTCCGCCAGCGGGCCTGGAGCGGGCTCGACGCGCGCACGTGCGGCCCGGTGCCGGGCTGCGCGCCGCGGCCCGGCCGCGACGAGGCGCTCGATCCCGCCTCGGCCTGGGCCCGGTTCGCCATGCGCGCACCGGTCACGTTCGTGCACGCCGGTGACGACGTCCGGGCCGTGGGCCAGCCCGTCCCGTTCGAGCAATGGGCCAGCGGCGTCGTCAGGCTGGGCAACCGCCCGCCCACGGCGGCCGACCTCGACACGCACCTGAGCACGCTGTTCCCGCCAGTCCGGCTCCGCGGCTACCTGGAAGTGCGCTACCTGGACATGTCCGCGCCGCGGTGGTGGCCGGCGATCGCGGCGGTCACCGCCACGCTGATGGATGACCCGGTGGCGGCCGATCTCGCGACCGAGGCGACCGAGCCGGCGACCCAGCTGTGGACCGAGGCGGCCAGGGACGGGCTCGGCAACGCCACGCTGGCCCGGTGCGCGCGCCGCTGCCTGGCGATCGCCGCCGGCCGTGTTCCGGCCGAGCTCAGGCCGGCCGTGGCCGACCTCGCTGATCTTGTTGAGTCGGGTCGCTGTCCCGCCGATTTGCTGGCCGAGAGGATTGGCGAGATCGGCCCGCTCGCCGCACTGGGAGAGATGGCATATGCATGATCTTGTCGTCCGCGGCCTCGACCGGGCCTGATGAGCCCGACGGCGACCAATCTGGAGGCTTGACCGAATGCCAGCACAAGACCGCGTCCGGGCGCATCCGTACTCCTATCTCGCCGAGTTGCGGGCGGACGTCCGCGCCGGCCTGACGGCGAAACCGAAGTCGCTCCCGCCCAAGTACTTCTACGACGAGCGCGGCAGCGAACTGTTCGACGAGATCACCAGGCTTCATGAGTACTACCCGACCAGGGCCGAGACGGCGATCTTGCGCGCTCGCGCGGGCGAGATCGCGGCGCTGTCGCGGTGCCAGACACTGGTCGAGCTCGGCAGTGGCGCCTCGGCCAAGACCGGCGTGCTGCTGCGCGCGCTCAGCGACGGCGGCACGCTGCGCGAGTTCACGCCGTTCGACGTCGATCCCGCGGTGCTGACCGACGCCGCCGAGGCGCTGACCTCAGAGTATCCAGGGCTGCGGATCGTGCCGGTCGCCGGCGACTTCGAGCGCGACCTGGGAGAGATTCCCGCGGCCACGGGGCGCCGCATGATCGCGTTCCTCGGCTCGACCATCGGAAATCTCGAGTCGGCCGCGCGGGCCAGCCTGTACGGGAACGTCGCCGGCGTGCTGGCCGCCGGGGACATGTTCCTGCTCGGCACCGACCTGGTGAAGGACACCGGCCGGCTGCTGCGCGCCTACAACGACTCGGCGGGGGTCACGGCCGAGTTCAACCGCAACGTCCTGAAGGTCATCAACCGGGAACTCGCAGCCGACTTCGACGTCGAGGAGTTCGAGCACGTCGCGATCTGGGACGCCGACCGCGAGTGGATCGAGATGCGACTCCGCCCGGCCCGCGCGCAGGTCGTGACCATCGGCGACCTCGACCTGACGGTGTCCTTCGGCGCGGGCGAACAGATGCGGACCGAGGTGTCGGCGAAATTCCGTCCGGCCGGGATCAGCGCCGAGCTCGCCGACGCCGGCTTCCGGACACTGAGGTTCTGGACCGACCCCGACGGCGACTTCGGGCTCACCCTCGCCGAGCTGGCGCCACCGCAGGACGGCCGGATCCGGCGGGTGCTCCGCCGCCATCGACTCCCGAGTCATGCGCGACTCGGTGAGCCCAGCGGCCAGCAATGCCGCCAAGGCAGTGTTGAGGACGCGCCGGGCGCGCGGTGTCCGGAGGAGGCGCTGGAGCGCGGCGCCGAACGCCAGCCAGGGCAAGCAGCTCGGGAGAGCGACCAGCGTAAACAGGATCGCGAGGATCGCGGCCTGGGCCAGGGCACCGTCGGCCCGCCGGTCTAGGAATGTCGCGATGGCGGCGACACCGATCAGCCACCCCTTGGGGTTGACCCACTGGAAGGCAGCCATGCCGAGGAATCCAGCGCGTACGTTCGTGGCCTGCTCCGCATGTCCGGCGGTCGCGATCCGCCACGCCGTCCAGCAGAGCACCGCTGCCCCGCCCCACTTCAGGGCCTGGAGGGCGAACGGATGAGCAAGGAGCACGTTGCCCACTCCCAGAGTGACGGCGAACAGCATTGTGCCCATGCCGGTCACCTGGCCAAGCAGGCTCGCGAGACCCCGCCGGACACCGACTCTTGCGCCGATAGCGGTCAGCAGCCCATTGCTGGGGCCGGGGGGTTCCGGCGACGACCGCTGCGAACGTCACGTACGCGATCAGCCGGGTCGGGTCGTGTATGACTTCCACGCCTCGCTCCGTAGATTTGATCTATGGCCCCCAGCCTGGGTGATGAGGTCGGCCCCGGTCTTGAACATCCGTGCGGCCCGGCAGAGTGGGTAGATGCAACCCGGCCGGCGGACGGGCTGGAGTTGTTCCGCGCTCGCCTGCGGGGCCGACCGTTCAGTCGGCACCGGCACGATGTCTACGCGATCGGCGTCACTGAGGAAGGTGTCCAGGCGTTCAACTACCGGGGCACGGTCGAGCGCAGCCTCCCCGGACAGGTCTTCGTGCTGCATTCCGACGAACCACACGACGGCCGGGCAGAGGGTCCGGGCCTGTTCGGCTACCGCCAGATCTATGTCAACCCAGATCAGATCGCATCCGCCCTGCCAGCCCTCACCGGACGAGCGATGCCGCTGCCGTTCGCTCCCCCAGTGACCGACGACCCCGTCCTCGCGCGCACAGTGCGCACCGCGTTCACGCGTGCAACCGAGCCACTGGCGCTCGACGGATTGGTGCTTCAGCTGGCGCAGGGCCTGCTACGGTCCGGAGCCAGTCGCAACAGGCAGAATCCGCGCTTGAGGCTGGCTTCGCCGACCAGGCCCACTTCACCCGGACGTTCAAAGCCGCATTCGGGATGACACCCGGCCGGTACGTCAAGCTCAGCGCGGCCCATGGCGGCGACAACGCCGCCGAGCAATCCGGTAACACGCTGTGATGGCCATGGCGCCTTCTTCGTGGCCGTCAGCGGGCAGATCCGGATGGCCGCCAACGGTCGGGACGGGGATCACCCGGCCTGGGACGTTCCGAGGGCAGTTTCGCGGCGGAGGTCACGTTCCGGGCAGCTTGGCACTCTAGTAAGCGATGCCGCCGGGGCGGCGTGCTAGCGAGTCATGGGAGGAACCCGTCGCGGATGCGGAGGCAAAGTGGTGACCGTGACGGCCGGGCCTGAGGCGGGGGCGTTGCCCGCCGACTCTGGGGGGCTGCGCGACGGAGAGTTCGCCGAGTTCTTCCGCGCCGAGCACAAGAAACTGATCAGGTTCGTGATCGCGATCGGCGCGGGCGGCGATGAGGCCGCGGAGATCGCGCAGGTGACGTTCTTCAAGGCGTTCGAGAGCTGGGATGTGATCCGGGCGCCGCGCGCGTGGGTCCGGCGGGTCGCGGTGAACGAGCTGACCGCGGCCCGGCGGGCTGCCCGCCGGGAGACGCCGCAGGCCGCGCTGCCGGACGCGCCGGTGCCGGTGTCGACAGCCCTGGCGGTGGAGCTGACCGAGGAAGCCCGGCAGGTGCTCGCGGCGCTGCAGTCGCTCCCGCCGAGACAGCGCCAGGTCATGGCCTGGATCATCGACGGCTTCGGCGCCGCCGAGATCGCCCGCGAGCTGGGGGTCAGCCCGGAGTCAGTGCGGCAGAGCTACGCCAAGGCCCGTAAGAACCTCGGCCGGTTCTACGGACGGAGGAAGAAGTGATGATCAGGTGGCTGCGCGATGCCCGCGGCGGCGAGGTCGGCGGGGAGGCCGGCGGGGAGGCCGCGGACGCCGCCGTCGGTCGCGGCATGGCCGAGGTGCTGGCCGCGCTGGACAACGTGATCGATGATGACGCCGCCCTCCGACGCGTCATCTGCGCCGGGCCTGGGCTGGCCATCACCACGACTCGCGCCAGCGGGCCTGCGGCTTCGCGGCGGCGACTGGCACTGCGCTCGGCGGCAGGAGTGGCGGCGGCGCTGACCGCGGCCGTGGTCCTGGTGGCCGTCCTGGTGCCTGGTGCGGGCCGGGCCCGCACCGAGGGGCCTGCCGTCAACACCGCCTACGTGGTGAGGCGCGTCGGAAGCGCGCTGACCGCGGCCGACCCCGGCGAGATCGCGCTCATGACGGTCACCACCCACGGCACCGCGCTGCCCGGCGGCACGCCAGGGACGACCACCGCGCAGGAGTGGTCCTACGGTGGCCGGTGGCGCGCGGTCACCTACTCGGCAACCGGACATCTTCTCTATGACGAGGGCTTCAGCGCCGAGTCGGTCTATACCGTGGTCAGCTACCCGGCCCGGACATGGGCACGCCAGCCAGGGCCGGGCCGCACGGCTCGGCTGGCACCCGGCCCGCGCGGCTGTGAGCCTGTGGTCGCCGCCCTCCCGTTGCTGTTCCCCTCCGGACTGCCGTCCGCCGGCCCCGCTGCCCGCTTGCTGCCCGCGACTGTGGCCAGGGACCTGCGAGCCGCGGTCTCCTGCGGAACCCTGACCGACGCTGGCCGGCAGCGCGTGCACGGGCTTGAGGCAATCGAGCTGACCAGCAGCCCGGACAGCCTGATCCCCGAGACCATCTGGGTCAGCCCCGGTACCTACCTGCCGGTACGCGTCGTCATCCACCCGGTCCCCGGCGCCGCGGGGCTCTGGCAGACCGCGGACATCAGCTGGCTCAAGCCGACCACGCAGAACCTGGTCAAGCTCGCTGTGCCCGTCCCCGCCGGGTTCTGCCGGGTCCCGTTCGCTTCCGCGGTTCCGCCGTCCATGCAACCCATCCCGGGATGAACATGAATGACGTTACCGGCGGACGCGGGCTGCGGCGGATCTGGTCGCCACGGATCGGATTGCCGGCCATCGTGGCCGGCATCGCCCTGCTGACGACGGCATGCAGCGGCAGCCCGCCCGCCGCGGGCGGATCCGGTGCAACACCCGCCGCGGGTGGTTCCGCCAGCACGCCCGCGGGTGGTTCCGGCGGCTCATCCTCCGCGGCAGGTTCGCCGACCGACCAGGAGCAACTCGCCTACTCGAAGTGCATGCGCTCGCACGGCGTGCCCGGCGTGCCGACTTCCTTGCCCAGCCCCGTGTTCGGCAAGCCTCCCAGCCAGGCCAATTTCAAGCCTGTCCAGGCCAACGGCCCTAACCCAGGGTCGCCCCAGTGGGACGCGGCGCAGCACGCCTGCCGGTCGCTGATGCCGACGCCAGCCCTGGTTTCTGGCTAGCCGGAGTTCTTCCGTCGCGGATAGGAGCGCTCGATGTTCTTCGTGACATATGTGCGGCGCGAGCTGCGCCGCCGGCTGCGCCAGGCCATCGTCATCGCGCTGGGCCTGGCCCTCGGGGTGGGGCTGGTGGTCACCGTGGCCGCCGCGTCAGCCGGGGTGAAGACGGCGGAGTCCCGCGTGCTCAGCGCGCTGTACGGGGTGGGCACCGACGTGACCGTGACCGGCCCGCCCG
>JASHOV010000337.1 GCA_030038495.1 Streptosporangiaceae bacterium | reverse complement strand
CACGCCCAGCGCCCCGGCGAGCAAGTCATACGGCGCGCCGTACATCTCCCCGCACAGCAGCAGCCCGGCCGCGTCACGGGCGGTGAGCCGGATGGCCCCGGCATCCGAGCGGCACGCAGGCGGCGCCGGCCGCGTGTGCGCGCCAGGACCGGTCAGCGCAGTCATCGGCGCATCGTCCTTCGCGGGGCCGGCTGGTCAGCCGGCCAGCATGGGGGTGAATTCGCCGTTGCGCACCCCGCCCAGGAACGCGGCCCACTCCGCGGGCGTGAACCGCAGCACCGGCCCGTCCGGGTCCTTGCTGTCCCGGACAACGCGCCCGTCCGGCAGCCGGGCCACCTGCACGCAGTCGCCGTTGGCGAAGCTCAGCGAGCTCTTGACCCAGCGCAGGCCGCAGTCCGTCGCTGTCGCATCAGAGGTAAAGTCCTACACGATCCGGCCTCCCTTGATCACGTGCTGGCCGCGCGTTCGCGGCCACAGGGGGCGCACACGTGCCCCACAACTGCGATCGTGGACCGTGTCCTCGCGGGCACGTTGACGGGTATCTTGCCGCCCAGGTCAGGCGGGTTACAGTCAGACGGAATGGAGCCCAGGCCGCGCGCGGAAGCTATCTACGCAGAAGCACAAGACCCTTCCCGGCACGGGCCGGAGCCTGTCAGGTGCTCGATCTCTCCGACGGTCCGGGGTAGTGCTGGCGGATCATGCGCAGCAGGTCGTCGGGGTCATCGGAGGTCAGCACGTCACACTTCCCGAACTTCGCGGTGGCGGTGTAGGTGCCGTCGCGGAGCGCGATGCGATAGGCGTCGTCCCAGTGAAACCTGAGCTGGGCGAGCGCTTCGCGGCGCCTCACCGGGTGGTCCCCGGGTCAGCGGCAGGGGCCGGCTGGACGCCGGTACCGCTCAGTGCCTGCAGCAGCTCGGCCGGGTCGCCGGTCACCACAGCATAGGGCCGGACGCTCAGGCTGCGGGCTACGGCTATGTAGCGCGGGTCCCCGCGGCGCGTGGCGCCGTCGACGTGGACGCGGTAGCGGTCAGCCAGCTGCCCCGCGATTGCCTCCCAGCCCGGCGGAGTGCTGCCACCGTCTGCGTGCTGCGACCCGTCGCCGCTCATCGGATTGGTCTCCGTTCTCGCCGCCGCCGCCGGGTGTTCGCCTGCTGCCGGTATTCCTCCAGGCTTGCGAGGGAGACGGCCGGGCGGAAGGGGATACCTTAGGAGACGAGATCGTCTTCGCGAGGATGCCACCGCATGGCAGGCAACGAGCTACCGGCGTGGGCCGTTCGGCTGCGCCAGGAACGGATAAGCCGACTGTGGAGCCAGAAACAGGCAGCCGTCCGGCTCCGGAACGCCGCCGACGATCAGACCCGGGTCGGCCTTCCGGATGTCGATAGCGTCCAGCGGTATATCCGCGGTTATGAGGCGGGCCGTCATTTTCCCGGGGATCTGTACGCGGAGTTGTATTGCCGCGCGTTCGGCCTCACTCGCGATGCGCTGTTCGGCCCGTCGCGGGAAGAGCCGCCGGGTGAGTCGGGAATTCCCACCGAGCATGACGCTGCCAGCCTGCGGGCGTGGATAACGGCGAGCAATACTAGCGACGACGCGATCGCGGACCTTGACCTTGCGCAGGCGGCGCTGGCTGAGTCGCACACGCGGATGCCGCCGGGACCGGTCCTTGCCGACGTGTCGCGCGTTCACCGGCAGGTGCAGGGGCTGCTGCGCAGCGGCCGGCAGCATCCGCGGCAGGCGCGGGAACTGCTGCGCATTGACGCTGGCCTGCTGGCGCATGCGAGTCTGCTGCTGGATGACATCGATCGCGACGCTTCCGCCAGAGCGCACGGAAGCGTGGCGGCGCTGTGTGCCGAGGAAGCCGGCTGCAGCCCGGCGCTGGCGTTCAGCGCTCAGGCCAAGACGGCACGGTGGGAGGGTGTCCGGCTCGGCCGGCGCGAGGGAGCGCGCCAGTTCGCGCGATCAGCGGACCTGGCCCGGCGCGGCTTTGACTGCAGCGCCCGGTCTCCCGTGCGTGTCTTACTGGCCAGTCAGGAGGCCAGCGCAGCGGCGCTGCTCGGAGATGCCGCGCGGGCCGGGCGGGCGCTACGCGACGCGGAGCACGCGGCGTCCGCGTCGCCTGCGGACTCGGGGCTGTCCACGTGGTCGTGCCCGCGTCCGCGTCAGGCGCTGTACGCGCTGTCGGTGGCGATCCATCTCAGTGATCCTGACGCGGCGCTGCGCGCCGCGGAGATGGCGGACGCCGGATGGGCATCAGGCGACCCGTGGCTGTACGGGGTATGGTCCTTGATCAGGGTTGGCGCGGGGATCGCGTACGTTATGAAAGGCGACCTTGACGCGGCCGGCGGCCAGCTCGGCGCTGTCATGAAGCTTGACCCGCCGTTCCGGATCACGACCATCACCGGATACCTGGCGGACATGGATGCGCTGCTGGCGCGGCGCCGGTTTGCCGGGGACAGGAGGGCTGTGGACCTGCGGGACCAGATCCGCGTGTTCACGGCGGAAGCGTGCCCGGCGGCGTCCGGACAGGAGGGTCGATGAGCCCGTTCCCGGCACAGATGGAAGATCACTGGGTGCCCCAGCCCGGTGCCGATCCGGCCCGGACGCAGCTCATGTGGTTCGTGACTTTCCGCGATCACCCCGAGGTCGCCGAGATGGTCGCTGCCGCGCAGGCTCGCCTCGCCGGGCTGAGCGGACTGGACCTGGTGCCGCGGGAGTGGCTGCACATGACCACCGTGGTCGGCGGATTCGCCGACGAGATCACCGCCGGTCAGGCGGAGGCGATGACCGAGCATGCGCGTCGGCTGCTCGGCTCGCTGGCGCCGGCGCGGATCACCCTCGGCCGGATCTTGTACCACCCGCGGGCGATCATGCTGGACGCCCGGCCGCATGACGCGCTGGACCCCGTGGTCCAGGCGGTTCAGCATGCGACCCTCCTGGCCACCGGCAGCGAAGGCAGGCTTTACCACAATCCCTGGGTGCCGCATATCACCGTTGCCTACAGCAACACGGCCGGCCCGGCAGCACCAGTGATCGACGCTCTTGGCCGGGAACTGCCCAGCCGCGATGTCGCCATCAAGTCGATCAGCCTTATCAGCCAGGCACCCGAACAGCTATGGACCTGGCGCCCGGTTTCGGAGGTGCAACTCGCGGCCTGAGCCCCGCTGTGCCATCGGAGGAAGCAGGCGAACCGTGTCGTGCGCGCGCTCACGTGGCGTGCGGCGGACGCGTCGCGCTGCGCCGCGCGGAGCGCTGGCAGAGCGCGGGCAGGTTGCGATATTACTGCTTTGCCCTATCTGAGCCCGGCTGATCGAGCCCTACGCCAAGTCCAGCGCGCCGAAGCGGCTGCGCCGTACCCCGTCGGTCAAGGTGGCGCCGACCAGGTTCGGCGGGCGCGCCGCCGGTCCCGTGCTTGCCGCCGAGGCGGCACCCGCTGGCGGGCGAGGAGAGCGAGCGCGCGGCGCGGTTCAGCCCTGCGGCGTGACCTCCGGCATGACCTCGGCGGCCAGCCGCTCGGCCTGCTCCGCCGGGTCGAACAGCGTGGTGAACAGGATCAGTTCCGCCCCGGCCGCGGCGACTTCCCGCGTCGCGCGGATGCAGTCGTCCGGCGGGCCCGCCACCACCGCGGACTCGATGTCCGGCACCCGCCGACCATAAATCCGCGCCATCGTCGCATTTACCCGCTCCCGGCCGCGGGTGGCGTCGTCGTCCACCGCGATGTAGATGCGCTTGGCGATCGGGAAGCTGGCCGGGTCACGGCCGGCCTCGGCCAGCGCTGCCCGCACCACCCGCACCTGAGCGGCGAACCGCGCGGTCGGCGTCGACCCGGCGCCGAAGAATCCGTCCCCGAGCCGCACCGCCCGGCGCAGGGCCGCCTCTCCGTTCGCGCCGAACCAGATCGGCGGGTGCGGCTTCTGGGCCGGCTTAGGTTCCATGGCCGCATCCGTGAGCTGCCAGAACTCGCCGTCGAACGTGACTCTCGGCTCGGTCCAGAGCGCCTTCATCACCGCCAGGCCCTCGGTGAACCTGGCGACATAGCGATCGGAGCTGATGCCAAACGCGGCGAACGGCCGCATCTTGCCGCCGGTGCCGACACCGACCTCGACCCGCCCGCCGCTGAGCTGGTCCAGCGTGCTCAGCGCCTTGGCCAGATGCAGCGGGTTGTGCAGGGTAGTCACGAACACGACGCAGCCCAGCCGGAGCCGCTGCGTGCAGGCGGCGGCATACGTCATCGCCTCAAGCGGCGCGAACTGCGGCGAGGAACCGAGCACCGCCTCCTGAGTCCAGGCGCTCTCGTAACCGAGCTCCTCTACCCGCCGGAGGTAGGCGCGGAAAGCGCGCGGGTCGAACTCGCCGTCACCGTAGAACTGGGGGATCGAGATCGCGAACCGCATAGCCCGCATCGTATTCGGCTGCTGGCGGGCGGATCCGGGGGGTCGCCCCCACGGTTAGCCGGGCGGGGTAGCCGGGTCAGAGGCCGGCCAGCCTGCCGGTCACGGTGACATGATAGATCGTCGCCTGATAGGTGCCAGAGGTATCGGGCGGCAACCGGGTGAACCAGATCAGCACATAGCGCGCCTGCACCGGTGCCGGCGGGCTGAGCGTCAGGTCACCTCCTCGGCCGCGGGCCTGCGCGACGATCCGCAGCCCGGAAGGCACGGCGGCATTGCCCGCGCGTAGCTGCAGTACTGCGCCGGCGGCGGGGCCAAGCATGACCGTGACGCCAGTGACGGTCGCGGGCCGCCCCAGATCGATCAGCAGCCCGGTGCCCGCCTGGAGACCGCCAAACTCGGCGGTCGCATACCAGTTGGTGTTCCACCCGCCCGGCTGGGCACCGATCGCACGGCCGGCCAGCTGGGGATTGTCGCCGTCGGCAATGCCGCCGGGACCGAACGCAATGGCCCGCACCGGATGCAGTTGAGCGGCCGCCGCCGCGGGTGCCGAGCTTGACGGCCGGCTGGAAGCGGACCGGGCGGCCGCCCGTGTGCTCGGGGAATGACTGGCCGACCGCGTCGGGCTGACCGGCGGGCGGGGTGCGCTGCGGGCGGGCCCGGAGAAGATCCCGTACAGCACGGCAATCAGCGCGGCGAGGAATATCGCCAGCGCGCCGATGATCCGGCTCGGCAGTTCCTCGCCGGTCCGAACCCGCGTGAATCGCTCGAAGACGGCCCGGCCTGCCT
>JASHOV010000336.1 GCA_030038495.1 Streptosporangiaceae bacterium | reverse complement strand
AGCCGCAGCCACGTTTCCTGTACGGCGTCCTCAGCCTCGGCCATCGAGCCGAGCATGCGGAAGGCGAGCCCGCGTAGCCTCGCGCGATGCGCCTCGAAGCGCTCGGCCAGCCACTCCTGCCCGGCCATTGCGTCACCTCGTGTCCTAGGTCTCCGTCATATCAATGACGCAGCCCCGAGGGCGGGGTGACGCGACTGCACGCCGCCGGCACCGGGCCTGATGCCCAGGATGGGAGGAACATCATGTTCATCGCCTACGTCACGGTTGCCGTTCTCGCCGCGGTGATGACCCTGTGGGCCGCGTCGCAGTCGCTGCGGCGCGCCGCCACGCCCGTTCAGAACGCGGCGAAACTGGAGGTCCCGCCGTCCTGGGTGGTGCCGCTCGGCGGTCTCCTGCTGGCCGGCGGTATCGGCCTGCTCGCCGGGATCGCGGTGCCGCTGATCGGCGCGGCGGCGGCCATCGGGCTGGTTCAGTACTTCGTCTGCGCGATATTCGCGCACCTGCGGGTCCGCTGGTTCTCCACGCTCTCGTTCCCTGCGGTGTTTCTGTCCCTCGCCGTCGCTGCCCTCGTGCTGCGCCTGGCCTCGGTAAGCGATGTCTGGGATCTCGCGCCGCGTCTAGCCGGCGGCTAGCTGGTGATTTGCCCGTCTCGGCGGGACGCGGATGGTACGGGCCGCGCGACCGGGGCGAAGACTGAGAGTGTGAACCACTGGGGAACGCTGCGGCGCAGTTCCTCGGGCCCGGTGATGGTGACATCGCCGCTGCGCAGTGCGGTGCGCCAGTCAAGGTCGCCGCGCCAGACCCGGACCATGTACCGCAAAGCGGCCGTGATGGTGATGGTGACCGGGAAGCCCGGGTCGGCGTCGCAGACGTCGGCCTGGCCTGCGGCGATCACCAGCCACCAGTGCCGGCTGTGAGCGGGAGTGCCGGGGAAGTCGAAATGGATAGTGGTTCGCCCGACCGGGACGGCATCATGGTCGATGTTGCGGTGAATGTCCCACAACAGCAGTTTCGGGTCGAGGTCCTCATCACCGATCTCGCCGATCCAGCGGGTACCCCAGACGCCGAGAGCCTCGACGACCGGCTGCAGGTCGCGTCCCGCGCTGGTGAGCGTGTACCGCACGTCGCCGTCGTCGTCGTGCCTGTCCGCGATTCCCGCCCGGACGAGCTGGCCCAGCCGCTTGGACAGCAGGGTGGGGGACATCCGCGGTACCCCGCGCCGCAACTCGTTGAAATGCTGGCTGCCGGTGACGAGCTCGCGGACGATCAGCATCGTCCAGCGCTCATCCAGCAGCTCCATGGCCTTGGCCACCGGGCAGAACTGGTAGTAGGAGGAGCCCATTCCTGCAGCTTAAGGCGCATCCGCGGGCCGGGCCAGGGCGGTACAGATCTTGTACTAGCCGGGGCAGGTGGTCGCTTCCTAGCGTCGATCCCAATGGCAGCAGCGTCTGCTGCCACCGTCGGCCATAGCCCGGAAAGGATGATCCGAGATGACCGTACCGACAGCAGCACCCGCTGCCGACCGCGCGCTGAAGAACAAGCACCGCGCCATGTGGGCCCTGGGTGACTACCCCGCTCTGGCCGCTGACATCATTCCCGGCCTGGGCCAGGTCCTGGCCGACGCCTGCGCGGTCCGGGCCGGAGACCGGGTGCTCGACGTCGCCGCCGGATCCGGCAACGCCGCCATCCCGGCGGCCCGGACCGGGGCGCGCGTAGTTGCCAGCGACCTTACTCCCGAACTCCTGGCCGCCGGTCAGCGGCAGGCAGAGCAGCAGGGCCTGACGTTGGAGTGGCGGCAGGCCGACGCCGAAGCGCTCCCGTTCGGCGACGCCGAGTTCGACGTGGTCATGTCCTGCCTGGGAGTGATGTTCGCTCCGCATCATCAGGCCGCCGCCGACGAGTTGGTCCGGGTCTGCCGTCCGGGCGGGACCATCGGCCTGGTGAGCTGGACCCCTGACGGTTTCATCGGCCAGATGTTCGCCGCGATGAAGCCCTATGCTCCGCCGCCTCCTCCGGGCGCGCAGCCGCCGCCGCTGTGGGGCAGCGAACAGCACGTTCGCGGTCTGTTCGGCGACCGGGTCACCGGCATATCGGCCCGGCGCGCCGCCGTCCGGATAGAGCTGTTCGCGCAGGCCGCGGACTTCCGTGACTACTTCAAGGCCCGCTACGGCCCGACCATCGCCGTCTACCAGAGCATCGCCGGTGACCCCGGCCGCACCGAAAAGCTCGATCAGGCACTCGCGGACCTCGCCCGGCAGCATGACCATGGAACCGGGACCACGGTCATGGACTGGGAGTACCTGCTCCTCACCGGCCGCAAGCACCCCTGACCCCGAGCACCTCCGGCCGGCCGTTATTCGGTGGCGCCGATGTGACGGCAGTGCGGTCGGTCAGGCGCTGGCCGGGTTCGGCCTCGACTCGCCCGTCGAGATCGGCGCATCGACCGTGGTCATCTGGGAGCTTTCTGGTACGGGCGGGGAACGGCAGCGCCGGGGCCTGCGACCGATCGCGTACCTGTTTGCCGCGCTCGCGGTCGACCTGCTCGCACAGTCCACGATCGTGCTCGCGGCCGGATGGTGGTGGGCAGACCCCGCCGCGGTCGGCGCGCCAGGCTAACCTGGCAGCCACGGCATGGGCGGAGGGGCCCGCCATCGAAATGCGGCGCAGCCCGCCAACGGTCCCTACCTGGCGAGGTAGGTGACGACTATGCGAACAGCCAGCGGGTCGACCCGTGCGGCCCTTGAGAGCCTCGCCGAGCTGGCCGACGCGGCCGATTACGAGGTGCTGGCGGCCCTGGTGGACCGGCTGGACTCGGCCCGGCTGCGGGTGCTGGTCGCGGGGGAGGCCAAGCGCGGCAAGTCGACGCTGGTGAACGCGCTGCTGGGCCGGGAGATACTGCCCGCCGGGGTAATCCCGCTGACCGCGATCGCGGCGACCGTGGTGCAGGCCGCGCCCGGGGAAGAGGGCATCGAAGTCGCGTTCGCCGATGGCCGGGCCGAGCGCTTCCCGCTGGCCGAACTCGCCGCATTCGGCACGGAGCCCGGCAACCCCGGCAACCGCCGTGGCGTCCGGGCCATCACGGTCCGGGCGGAGGCGCCCATCCTCGCGCGCGGCCTGGAGATCGTGGACACGCCGGGCACCGGCTCGGTGCACGCGCACAATACGGCCGCCGCCGACGCGGCCCTGCCGTCGATGGACGCGGCCATCTTCGTGCTGACGGCCGATCCGCCGGTGTCGGCCTCCGAGCGTGACCTGCTGCGCCGCGTGGCCGGGCTCTCGGTTGCCTTGTTCGTCGTGCTGAACAAGGCTGACTACCTCGATGAGATCTCGCTGGCGGAGGCGCGGGAATTCACCGCGCGCGTGGTGACCGATGTAGCCGGCGAGCCGCTGCGCGTGTACCCGCTGTCGGCCCGGGCGGCTCTGCAGCCGCGCGGCGACGCCGGCTTTGCCGCCTTCGCCGCGGATCTTGACGCCTACCTGGAAACGGATCGCATCGCCGGCGTGCAGCTGTCGGTGACCCGGCACGCGCGCAGGCTCGCTCAGCAGCTGCTGGACGAGGTCGCCCTCGCCCAGCGCGCGGCGCGGCTGCCCGGCGACGAGGCCGCCGCGCAGATCGGGGCGTTCGCGGCCCGGCTCGACGCAGTCGCCAGTCGGCGGGTTGACGCCGAGGACCGCGCTCGCGCGCAGTCCGGCCGGCTGCTCGAAGAGCTGAACGACGCCGCGGCGCGGGCGCCGTCCGCCCTGGCCGCGGATATCGGCCGGAAGCTATCGGCGCTGCTTGACGGCGAACTGGGCGCAGCGACCGCGGCCGAGATCGAGCGGCAGGGCCGGGCGCGGCTGACCGCGCTGGCGGCGGAGGCGGCCGAGGCATGGCGGCGAGAGCAGGCGCGTCGGCTGGAGGACGGGCTTCGCGGCATCGACGAGAAACTGGCCGCCGAGCTGGAATCCGACCTTGCCACGGTGCGGGCCGCGGCCGCGGATCTGCTCGGGCTGGACTTGGCGGTGCCGTCGGCGAGTGACCGGCTGGCACCGGACCTGCGTTTCTTTTACATTCTCGATGAGCACGTCGACCAGGCTGAGCTGCTGGCCGGAGCGGTCCGGCGGCGGCTGCCCGGCGAGTACGGCCGCAGGCTTGCCCGCGAGCGCCTGCTCGCGCAGGTCAGCGAGCTGGCCGGCCGCCAGATCGGGCGGGCCCGCGGGGATCTGCAGTACCGCTTGGCCGAGGCGACCCGTCAGCTCGTCGCCGACGTGCGCCGCCGGTACGCCGGATCGACGCAGCGGCTGGCCGCCGCGCTGGATCGCGCGGGAACCATCCGCGCTGCCGCCGGCCAGC
>JASHOV010000335.1 GCA_030038495.1 Streptosporangiaceae bacterium | reverse complement strand
ATCTGCGGCGTGCGCCGGATCGAGGCCTCGCTGATCGGGCGGGGCACGGAGATCACGACCGCCCCGCACGTGCCCAAGGCGCACCGGCTGGTACTCGGCGATCACAGTAAGGTCCAGATCAGCTCGTGACGCGTTCGAAGGACAGTGCCGGGTCGAAAGGTTCACCGATGAGGATTCTGGTAACGGGCGGTGCCGGGTTCATTGGCTCCCACTACGTCCGCACCCTGCTGACCGACGGCTATCCGGGCTACGCCGGTGCCAGCGTGACCGTGCTGGACAAGCTCACCTACTCGGGCAACCGCGCCAACCTGGACCCGGTGGCGGGCAGCTCACGGCTGACCTTCGTCCAGGGCGATATCTGCGACCAGGAGCTGCTCGCCGGGCTGGTGCCCGGCCACGACGTGGTGCTCAACTTCGCCGCCGAGACGCACGTCGACCGGTCTATCAGCGGCGCCGCACCGTTCGTGGCGACCAACGTGGCCGGCGTGCAGACGCTTATGCAGGCCTGCCTTGATGCCGGGGTGCCGCGGGTCGTGCAGGTATCGACCGACGAGGTGTACGGCTCGATCGCCACCGGGTCCTGGACCGAGTCCGCGCCGCTGGACCCCAACTCGCCGTACTCAGCCGCCAAGGCCGGCGGCGACATGATCGCGCAGGCCTATCACCGCACCCACGGCCTGAACGTCGTTACCACCCGCTGCTGCAACAATTACGGGCCGTACCAGTACCCGGAGAAGGTCATCCCGCTGTTCATCACCAACCTGCTTGAGGGCGGCAAGGTCCCGCTGTACGGCGACGGCGGCAACGTGCGGGAGTGGATCCACGTCGACGATCACTGCCGCGGCATCCAGCTGGCCGCCGAGCGCGGCGAGGCCGGACGGGTCTATCACATCGGCAGCCGTCTGGAGCTGGCGAATAAGGAGCTCACCAGCATGCTGCTCGACGCCTGCGGCGCCGGGTGGGAGTCGGTGGAGTACGTCGAGGATCGCAAGGGCCACGACCGGCGGTACTCGCTGGACGACTCCGCTCTGCGCGCTCTCGGCTATGCGCCCCGTATATCGTTCGAGGATGGTCTTGCGGACACCAGCCGCTGGTACGCGGCGAACCGGGCCTGGTGGGAACCGCTGAAGCGGCCATGACCCGCTGGCTGGTAACCGGCGCGGGCGGGATGCTCGGGCAGGATCTGACCGCGCTGCTGCGCGGCGCCGGCGCCGAGGTCGCCGGGCTTGACCGCGGCCAGCTCGACATCACCGATGCGGCCGGCACGGCCGCGGCGATCCGGGACGTCGGTCCTGACATCGTGGTGAACTGCGCCGCCTGGACCGCGGTGGACGATGCCGAGGCGCACGAGGGCGAGGCCCTCGCGGTCAACGGCGAGGGCGCCGCCAACCTCGCCGCCGCCTGCGCGAGCACGGGAACGCGGCTGATCCTGCCGTCCACCGATTACGTGTTCAGCGGCACCGGCACCGCGCCCTACGCCGAGGATGACCCGACCGGCCCGCGCACGGCTTACGGCCGCACGAAGCTGGCCGGCGAGCAGGCGGTGCTGCGGCTGCTGCCGGAGGCCGGCTATGTGCTGCGCACTGCCTGGCTCTACGGGGCACACGGGCCCAACTTCGTCCGCACCATGATCCGGCTTGAGTCGGTCAAGGACACGGTCGCGGTCGTCGACGACCAGTATGGCCAGCCCACCTGGACAACGGACGTGGCCCGGCAGATCCTGCTGCTCGCCGATTCGGGCGCTGAGCCTGGCATCTATCACGCGACCAGCACCGGACAGACAACCTGGCTCGGGCTGGCCAAGGCGGTCTTCGGGCTGCTCGGCGCCGATCCGGGCCGGGTAACGCCGACCTCAAGCGCTGAACTGGCCCGGCCGGCGCCGCGGCCTGCCTACAGCGTCCTCGGTCACGCGGCCTGGTCGCGGGCGGGGCTGCCGCCGCTTCCCGGCTGGCGGGACTCGCTAGAGCGCGCCTTCGCGGACATCGCCACCTCGGAGGGCAGGCAGCCGGCCGGCGGGCCGGTCCGCTAGCTGGCCCCCCGTGCCAGCTCGCTCGCCGCACGTGCCCGCAGCTCCTCGCTGTGACGCACGCACTCGGCGTAGTCGGGCAGCGTGCCTGCCTCGATCATCTGGGCCAGGGACGGTGCGGCCCTGTCCTTGCCCGACAGGACAAGCTCCCCGTCGCCGGGCCAGGAAATGGCAAGGTCGGGATCGAGCGGGTTCAGCTCCCGGTCCGCGGTCGGCTCGTACGTGCTGGTGCACAGGTACACGGCCGTCGCTTCCGGGCTCACGGGCGCGATCGCATGCCCCAGTCCGTGCTCAAGGAAGACCGCGCGCCGGTCGGTCTCGTCCAGCCGGACCGCCTCCCACCGGCCGAAGGTCGGCGAGCCGACCCGGATGTCGACGACGACGTCAAGCAGGGCCCCGGCCGGGCAGAACACGTACTTAGCCTGGCCCGGCGGCACGGCGGTGAAATGGATGCCGCGGACCACGCCGCGGCGGGAGACCGAGCAGTTCACCTGGCGCAGGTCGAGAGCGTAGCCCAGGTCCGCGGTGAACTCCGCCAGCCCGTAGGTCTCGGTAAAGAAGCCGCGGTCGTCGCGGAAGATGCGCGGGGTGTAGAGCCAGGCACCCTCGATGCTGAGAGCCTCCATCACTGGCCTCCCCGTCGCTGCGGCTCCGATCGCGTGCAGGCGTCAGGGTACCCGAGCGGCACACCGCAGCCGGCGCCATGCCAGGCTTGGGACCATGACCCGCGCCCAGCTCGACAAGAAGCCGGCCGATGTCTCGGCCATGTTCGACAACGTGGCCGAGCGCTATGACCTGCTCAACGACACCCTGTCCCTGGGCATGGACCGGCGGTGGCGGAAGGTCGTGGCGGGCACCGTGGAGGCTGGCCCCGGCCAGCTCGTGCTCGACCTCGCGGCCGGCACCGGCACGTCCTCGCGGGCGTTCACGGCGGCAGGGGCGCGCTGCGTGGCGTGTGATTTCTCTCTCGGCATGCTCCGGGTCGGAGCGGGCCGGCCCGCGGATCGGGCGTCGGCGGCCGGGCTGAGGTTCGTGGCCGGCGACGCGCTGGCCCTGCCGTTTGCCGACGGCACCTTCGACGCGGTAACGATCTCCTTCGGCCTGCGGAACGTGGCCGACACCGGCCAGGCGCTCGCGGACCTGCTGCGCGTGACCAGGCCGGGCGGGAAGCTGGTCGTATGCGAGTTCAGCCACCTGGCCGCACGACGGCTGAACGACCTGTACGAGCAGTACCTGATCCGGGTGCTGCCCCTGGTCGCGCGGCGGCTGTCCGGCAACGCGGAGGCCTACGACTACCTCTCGGAATCCATCCGCGCCTGGCCGGACCAGCGGCAGCTCGCCGGCCAGATCGCGACCGCCGGCTGGTCGGGCGTGACCTGGCAGAACCTGAACCTGGGCGTGGTCGCCGTACACCAGGCGCGCCGGCCGACGGAACCACGGGCCGCCTGAGCCCACGACGACAGCGGGCCGCGCGCAGGCGGCCGTAGCCGGACGGGGTGGCTGAAACTACTAGCCCCGACAGGACTACACTGCCCACTGAAAGCAACTTGTGAAGACCTTCACAAGACAGTCAGGACGGGTCAGTGACCGAGCAAGTACCCCCCGCCGGCACCCCAGACTTGGCCCCCCAACAAGGCACGAGTTCTGGCGTGGCCGCGCGCGCGGCCGCCGCGGGGCGTCAGCCTGCGGCAACGGCGACCACCAGGACCGCGGGGGGCTCCGGGCCATCGGGGCGCGGGGTGTCCTCGCGGGGCACAGTGTCCCCCCGGGTAGACACCGTGGCCGACGTGATCGTCGTGGGCGCGGGCCCGGCTGGCTCGTCGGTCGGCTTTCACCTGGCCACGGCCGGCCTGGACGTGCTGGTCCTGGAGAAGACGAGCTTTCCCAGGGAAAAGGTCTGCGGCGACGGGCTGACACCGCGCGCGGTGAAGGCACTCGCCGCGATGGGCGTGCCGTTCACGGGCGAGGGCTGGCAGCGGCACCGGGGGCTGCGGATCATCGGCGGCGGCGGCAGGATCGAGCTGGACTGGCCCGATCTGTCCAGTTACCCCGGCTACGGCCTGGTCCGGGCGCGGACCGACTTCGATCAGCTGCTGGCCCGGCACGCCGAGAAGGCGGGCGCGCGCGTGCTCGAGGGCGTGAACGTGGACGGGCCGGTGCTCGATGACAGGAACGGCCGGATCGTCGGTGTCAGCACCAAGGACGGTCAGCAGTACCGGGCTCCGCTCGTGGTGGCGGCCGACGGTAACTCGTCCCGGCTTTCTGTCGCGATGGGCCTGCACAAGCGGGACGACCGGCCGATGGGCGTGGCCGTCAGGACCTATTACACCTCGCCGCGGCACGACGACGAGTACCTGGAGGCGTGGCTCGACCTGTGGGACGGTAGCTCGCTGCTGCCGGGCTACGGATGGATCTTCGGCATGGGCGACGGCACGAGCAACGTCGGCCTCGGCCTGCTGAACACCTCATCCGGCTTCGGCGATATCGACTACCGGGTCATGCTGCGCAAGTGGCTGGCGACCATGCCGCCCGAGTGGGGCTTCCAAGAGGAGAACAGGACCCAGCCGATCCGCGGCGCGGCGCTGCCGATGGGCTTCAACCGGACGCCGCACTACACCAGGGGCCTGCTGCTGGCCGGCGACGCGGGCGGCATGGTCAACCCGTTCAACGGCGAGGGCATCGCCTACGCGCTGGAGTCCGGCGAGCTGGCGGCCAGGGTCATCACGCAGGCGCTCGCCCGGCCGACGGCGGCGGCGCGGGAGCGGGTCCTGCAGACCTACCCGCGCCAGCTGAAGGATGCCTACGGCGGCTACTACACTCTCGGGCGCGTGTTCGTCGAGCTGATCGGCAAGCCGTCGTTCATGCAGTTCGCTACGAAGCACGGAGTGAAGCGTCCCGCCATAATGCGCTTCACCATGAAACTGCTCGGCAACCTGACCGAGACCCGCGGTGGTGATGCCGTCGACCGGCTCATCAATGCGGTGTCTAAGATGACGCCGGCGGCATAGGCAAGGGCGGATTGATGATGCTTCACCGGGCCTGCAGCCCAGTAAGCCAGAGTAGGAGGTGAACCCGCGATGGGAAACTATGTGCCGATCCTGGGCCTTGGCGCCCTAGCGGCGGTCTTCGCGGTCTTCTCGCTGAGCGTGGGCGCGATGAGCGGGCCGAAGCGGTGGAACCGGGCCAAGCTGGAGGCTTACGAGTGCGGCATCGAGCCGACGAAGCAGCCGCAGGGCATACGGTTTCCTGTCAAGTACTACCTGACGGCGATGCTGTTCATCGTCTTCGACATAGAGATCATCTTCCTGTACCCGTGGGCGGTGTACTTCGACAAGCTCGGAGTCTTCGGCCTGGTGGAGATGGTCACATTCATCGCCACGGTGCTCGTCGCCTATGTCTATGTCTGGCGGCGCGGCGGCCTGGAGTGGGATTAGGCATGGGACTAGAAGAAAAGCTGCCTAGCGGCGTACTGCTGACCTCGGTCGAGAAACTGGCGGGCTACGCCAGGAAGAGCTCGGTCTGGCCGGCCACCTTCGGGCTGGCCTGCTGCGCCATCGAGCTGATGGCGACCGGCGGGCCGCGGCATGACCTGGCCCGGTTCGGCATGGAGCGAGCGTCCAACTCGCCCCGCCAGGCCGACCTGATGATCGTGGCCGGACGGGTGAGCCAGAAGATGGCGCCGGTGCTGCGGCAGATCTACGACCAGATGTCCAACCCCAAGTGGGTCATCTCGATGGGCGTCTGCGCGTCCAGCGGCGGCATGTTCAACAACTACGCGATCGTGCAGGGCGTCGATCACATCGTGCCCGTCGACATCTACCTGCCCGGCTGCCCGCCGCGGCCGGAAATGCTGCTGGACTCGATCGTCAAGCTCCACGACAAGATCCAGAACATGAAGCTGGGCGTCAACAGGGAACGCCAGGTCACCGAGCTTGAGGAGGCCCGGCTGCGCCGGCTGCCGCTGGCGCCCGGTGTGACCCAGGCGCCCGGCGTGGCGCAGGGCATCGGCGCCGCCGGATCCTGGCCGGAGGAGACCTGGCGCGGGCAGCCGGACGAGGGTGAGCTCGTCGACCTGCCCTACCCCGAGCGCGGGGCGGATCTGAACCGATGACCACACCTTCGGGCGCCCAGCACGGGAACGCCCAGCCCGCGAACGACAGCGATCAGCAGCCCACGGCCCCCGACCCGGCAGCGCTCGCGGGCCGGGAACGGCTGGCCGAGCAGGTGCAGCGGACCGGCATGTTCGGCACCAGCACGACCGGCGACACCTCCGGCTATGGCGGCCTGCAGGTGCGCCGGGCCCCGCGAGTGGCCAGCCCGCGGCCCTACGGCTCTTACTTCGACGAGGTAGCCGACTCCCTCGCCGCGGCGATGAATGCCAATGCGGCGGCCGCTGGCGGCACGAGCTACGACGACGCGATACCGCAGGTCGTCGTCAGCTACGGCGAGCTGACCCTCTACGTCCAGCGTGAGCACCTGCCCGCCGTCGCGGCGACGCTCCGGGATGATCCCTCGCTGTATTTCGAGATGTGCCTGGGCGTTTCCGGCGTGCATTATCCCGCGGAGACCGGGGCGGAACTGCACGCCGTGTACCAGCTGCTCTCGATCACCCACAACCGCAGGATCCGGCTCGAGGTCACCGCCCCCGACGCCGACCCGCACATCCCGTCGCTGGTGAGCATCTATCCCACCTGCGACTGGCACGAGCGCGAGACCTGGGACTTCTTCGGCGTGATCTTCGACGGGCATACGGCGCTGACCAGGATCGAGATGCCCGACGACTGGCGGGGTCACCCGCAGCGCAAGGACTACCCACTTGGCGGCATACCGGTGGAGTACCGCGGCGCGGTCATCCCGCCGCCGGACGAGCGGAGGTCGTACGAGTGACCGCACATTCGGGGACCGACACCGCCGAAGGCACTGTTTACCACGTCAGCGGTGAGGACTGGGACGAGGTCGTCGCGGCCGCGCAGTCGCCCGAGTTCCAGGCCGGGGACGAGCGCATGGTCGTCAACATGGGCCCGCAGCACCCGTCCACGCACGGAGTTCTGCGGCTCATCCTCACCCTGGACGGCGAGACCGTCACCGAACTCCGCCCGGTGATCGGTTATCTCCACACCGGCATCGAAAAGAACATGGAGTTCCGCAGCTGGACGCAGGGCGTGACGTTCTGCACCCGGATGGATTACCTGGCGCCGCTGTTCAACGAGACCGCCTATTGCCTGGCCGTGGAGAAGCTGCTGGGCATCGAGGCGGAGATCCCGGCCCGCGCCTCTATCATCCGGGTGCTGATGATGGAGCTGAACCGGATCTCCTCGCACCTGACCGCGGTGGGCACGTTCGGGCTCGAGCTGGGCGCGAGCACGGTGTTCATCTACGGCATGCGCGAGCGGGAGAAGACGCTTGACCTGTTCGAGCTCATCACCGGCCTGCGGATGAACCACGCCTACATCCGGCCTGGCGGCGTGTCACAGGACCTGCCGGCGGGCGCGATCGAGCGGCTGCGCGAGTACCTGCGGGTGATGCCGGGTCTCATGGGCGAGATCCGCGGGCTGCTCGACGCGGCTCCTGTCTACCTCGCCCGGACCAGGAACGTCGCGTACCTGGACGTGACCGGCTGCATGTCGCTCGGCGTCACCGGACCGATCCTGCGGGCGGCCGGCCTGCCGTGGGACCTGCGCAAGAGCCAGCCGTACTGCGGGTACGAGACCTACGACTTCGATATCTGCACGCAGCCAACCGCGGATGTCTACGGCCGCTACATCGTCCGGATGGACGAGATTGACCAGTCGCTGCGGATCATCGGCCAGTGCGTGGACCGGCTTGCCGCCTCTCCCGGTGGCCCCGCGGCGGGCAGCACCGATCCTGTCATGATCGAAGACAAGAAGATCGGCTGGCCGGCCCGGCTGGCACTCGGCCCGGATGGCCTGGGTAACTCGCCCGACCACATCGCGCACATCATGAGCCAGTCGATGGAAGCGCTGATCCACCACTTCAAGCTCGTGACCGAGGGCTTCCGGGTGCCGGCCGGCCAGGTGTACACGGCGGTGGAATCGCCGCGCGGCGAGCTGGGCGCCCACGTCGTCAGCGACGGCGGCACCCGGCCCTACCGGGTGCACTTCCGTGATCCTTCCTTTACGAATCTCCAGGCGGTGTCCGTGATGTCCGAGGGCGGCCTGATCGCCGACGTCATCGCCGCCGTCGCCAGCATCGACCCCGTGATGGGAGGCGTGGACAGGTAATGGCGCTGAGCGAGGAAGCACGCGCCCGGCTCGCACCACAAGCAGCCGAGATCATCGGCAGGTA
>JASHOV010000030.1 GCA_030038495.1 Streptosporangiaceae bacterium | reverse complement strand
CGACAACTGCGTCGAGGTCACCTCCACCTGCGAGAACTGATCACTGGCAAACGAATCAGCCGCCCACATATCACCGGAGTTCCCCGCCACGTTCGTCCCCGCCACCGCCTGCGACGAGATCACCAGCCCGCCATCACTGATATCCGTCCAGTTCGCCCCCAGGCTCCCATCCGCCCGGTCAAACGAATCCGACGCCGTCGTCGCGTCCGCCGCCGCCGACGTCGTGTCCGCCGACGTCGCGTCCGCGGACGCCCGGTGCGGGACCGCGACAAGCGGCGCGAGGAGGCAGCAGCAGAAAGCGACGACCTTCAGACCCGCCGTCAATGCCGGGCTTGGCTGGCTAGCGTGCACTCGGTTCATTCCTCCCAGGCGCCTGCACCTCATCCGAGGTTCTTCCGAAGAGAGCAGGACTCTCAGCCGTGCGCGTGACTCTCATATGTCACTCTCGTATGCCAATTTGATACATCGGATTCCAGCCGATGCCCGCGGGCGAACTACGGGTACCGGTTAGCTCCACCCCATAGATCCGCGGGCTGGCTCGTATCACTTGTGCTTCCCGTCGCTTCTTGTCCAGTGCACGATTGCCGAAGTCGGCGGCGACACGCGGCGCATCGCATCGGCCGCGGCGCCAGCCAGGCGCTCTCGCTCACCACAGCACCGGAGGTTCCGCTGAACGTCAAACCTGTACCGCGAATTGCGGGTGCCCTGCTCTTCAGACCGGATCCGCACGTGGACGAGCGCGGCTTCTTCTGCCGTACCTTCGATGTCGCAGACATGCGCACGGCCGGAATCGACCCGGCCGGCTTCGTCCAGGACAGCCTGTCCCGTTCGTCTCGCGGCGTCATCCGCGGATTGCACGTGCGGCGTGGACACGGCGAGGCCAAGCTCGTCCGCTGCTCCTTCGGCGCAATCTTCGACGTCGTGGTTGACCTGCGGCCCGCCTCGCCCACCTTCCGCAACTGGGAGAGCTTCACGCTCGACGGGACCACGCAGATGTCCCTGTACGTGCCTGCGGGCTGCGCGCACGGGTTCCAGGCCCTGACCGACCCGGCCGACGTGTCCTATCGGATCGACCGCGCCCACGACCCTTCCGAGGATGTATCGCTGTCGTTCGACGACCCCGACCTGGCGATTCCGTGGCCGCTCCCCCCGTCGGCCGTGTCACCGCGAGACCAGCGGGCATTGCCGCTGGCAGTTGCGCTCAGCCGCATGGCGGGATAGTCAGCGATCGAGCATCGCTGCCTGTCGCGACGACCGCCGCCGGGCAATCTGGCCCAGCCAGCGAAGAACGGCTTTCAGGTCCTCGCCGTCCAGCAGGTAGGCGACCACACCGAACGCGATGATGGCGGCGCCCGCCGCTACGACGGCGACACCCGCATCCAGCAGCTTGTGGGTGACCGGCAGCGCAGTGCTGATGCCCACGCCAGCGACGACACCCGCGCCGGCTGCTGCCAGCCCCGCGAGAGTGGCCCGGCCAGTCCCGTGTAGCGCCCCTTTGCCGCGAATGCGACGGGTGACGATCACCAGCGGTATGGCCGCGCCGGTCTGGCCCACGCTGTAGCCCAGCGCAAGCATGGCCACGACATCGCGGGCGGGGGCTAGCTCAGTCAGCACCAGCTCTGCCACTATCACAAGCAGCCAGCTGCCCGCCACGGCCACGGCGGCCACCTTGAGCCGCCCGATGGCGAGCATCGCACGGGACAGGTTCGCCAGCACACCGACGCCTGCCAGGCCCGGGGCCAGCATGGCGAACCCAAGTACCAGCTGCGGCACCTGACCTTGCTGCTTGGCGAGCACGTGGGCGGCCGGAATGGCGATCGCCGCCATCATGGCCGTGCCAAGGAACGCCACCAGCAGGACCGCACGGGTGGATCCCGCACACGTCCGGTCGAACGACGATCCGTCCCGTGCTGAGAGCACGGGGAAGGCGCTGAGCACTATCGACACGGCCAGCACCGCGTTCAGGCTGTTAAACACCTGCGACGCGTAGTTGAAGATCACCAGCGCGCCGGTGGTCCCGCGCCCGTTAGCCAGGGCGACTACGACGACCGTCGTCAAGTCACTGGCGACGACCTCGACCAGGCCAACCAGCGCGAGGCCGCCGGCCCGGCGCGCAACGCCAGGCGGGAAGCGCAGAGCAGGCCGGAGCCGGAGGCGCAGACGCAAGGTCGGCACCAGCGCGACGACTACCAGAGCGGCTACCCCGAGCGTGGTGCCTACGGACAGCACGAGCTGCGCGGACCGCGGCAGCCTGGCCAGCGGAATCCCGGAGCCTAGCGGCGCGAAAGCGAGAAACGAGGCAATAAGCACCAGGCTGGAGATCAGCGGCGCCAGCGCGTAGCCGGCAAACCGCCGGTAGGCCTGGAGCAGACCGAACAGCACGACGGAGAGCCCGTACAGAACCACCTGCGGGGCGAACACCCGCATCATGCTGGCGGTGGTCGCTACCAGGTCGGCGTGGGCGCAGTTCGCATTGGAATTCACCGGGTTCAGCAGCGCGGCGATCGGTCCGGCCGCGGCCACCACGACCAGGCTCAGCGGGACGAGCAGGATGACTGTCCACGTCAGCAGGGCCGAGGAGATGCGGCTGACCTCGGCCTTCTCTGCCGGGTCCCCGGACGAGCGTTCCGCCGAGCGCGCCAGCACGGGGACCATCACGCTCGTCAGTACGCCCCCCACGACAAGCTCGTAGACGAGGTTAGGCACCTGATTGGCGGTGGTGTACGCGGTGCCAAGGCACGTCGCTCCGACAGCCTGAGAGAACACGAGCGTGCGCACCAGTCCGAAGATCCGAGACAGCGTGGTGAGGCCCGCTATGACGGCCGCGCCGCGAACGATTCCCGCGGCATCACGCGTCGGGCTATCGGTATCGGGCTTGGACGATGCCACGTCGGTCATCGGCGATCACCAGCAGTCATCAGCACGCGCGTCCTGCCCTTGCTGCTCAGGGGCTGCAATTGGTCGGCTGCGGACTTTATCGTCTGCAGCGGACGAAAAGGCGTGAAAGCTAGACGCGGCGAACCGTCAATGGGTGTACATGCCGCCACTTACTTATTCTCGGCAGCGGTAGCCGGTCGGGCGGCCCAGCCGCCGGCAGGCCTCGGCGTAAAGGTCCGCGGGCAGCGGTCCCTTTTCTGCGGCGGCCAGGTTGGCCCGCAAATGGCCGGGCTCGCTCGTGCCGACGATGGCCGCAGACACATCCGGGTGGCTGAGCGTGAACCGGAGCATGAACTCCGTCCCGTTCATCCCGTCCAGCAACTCGCGCAGGCCGGCAGCTTCCCAGCGCCGCGGTCCCTCGCCAGGCGTTAGGTCGATCGGCTCGGACTTCCAGTTCTTGGCCGGCCCGCCGCGGGCCACTCCGCCGCGGATGAGCGTGCCGGCGCCCGCCTTCGCTGCCGTCGTGATGAGGTCCTCGTGTTCGCGCTGCACGGCCGAGTAAGGGATCTGGAACACGTCGAAGACGCCCATGGCGAGGTGCTCGGGCAGATGCGGCAGAGTTCCCGACATCCCGATGAAGCGGATCTTGCCCTGGTCCCGCAGCGTGGCCAGCGTCTCGACGGTCCGATCGGCATCGAGCCGCGCACGGCTCGGTGAGAAGTGGACCTGCACGAGGTCGAGCCGGTCGGTGCGGAGCCTGCGCAGGCTCTGCTCGACACCCGCCGTCACGCGGGCCGCGCGGTAATCGTGCCGGCGATGCCGTGGCAGCACTCGCCTGCCGAGCGGGCAGCCGCACTTGGACGCCAGGAAGTACTCGTCCCGACGGCGCGCCAGATAACGTCCGATCAGTTCCTCGCTCTGCCCGTAGTCGATCGAGGTGTCGATCAGGTTGATGCCGCCATCAAGTACCGCGTTCAGCAGCCGACCTGCCTCGGCTGCGGCGATCGCGGGCCCGCCGCGACCGCGCAACTCCATCGCGCCGTACCCGAGGATGGTGACGTCCGCTCCGGTCCGGCCGAGCCGCCGGGTGGCAATCGCAAAGCCCGGCTGCTGCGCCATCGCCATCCCTCCGCCCCGGCCCGCACCCGCCCGCTCGGCCGCCAATCGCACCATACGCCCGGCTGGCGATGCTATGGCCAGGAACGGAACGACGCTGGACATCCGCGTGCAGCGATACACCTGGCCGCTGTCATCATTCGGGCGGAGTCGCCCTGACCGCTGCCGGGCTGCCGGTCTCGTCCTTTGCGCTGCTGCCGGTGGCCTTACCGCTGCCCGCATTGGCGTTGCCGGGCTTGGGCTTGCCATTGCCAGGCTTATCGTTGCCGGGCTGGCCGTGCGCCTCCGCCAGGTCCCGGCCGCCGGCCGCGGCCGGCATCGCCGCGTCCGCCTGGCCAGTCCGCTGCACGGTCACCGTGCCGATCCGATTGCGGCGGCCGGCCAGGCTCTCCGCGGTCAGCCTGAGTCCGGAGACGGTCGCGACCGAACCCGCGATCGGCACCTTGCCGAGCCTGTGCGCGAGCAGGCCGCCGACGGTCTCCACGTCCTCGGCATCGATACTGACGTCGAACAGCTCCTCGAGCTCCTCGACCAAGAGGCGCGCGCTGACCCTAGCCTCGTCGTCAGCCAGCCACTCGACCGGCGGCCGTTCCCTGTCGTACTCGTCAGCGATCTCGCCGACAATCTCCTCCAGGATGTCCTCGATCGTCACCAGGCCCGCGGTGCCGCCGTACTCGTCGATGACGATGGCCATGTGCACGTGCCGGGCCTGCATCTCCCGCAGCAGGTCATCGACGGGCTTGCTCTCGGGCGCGAACGTGGCGGCCCGCATGATCGAGTCAACCGTCTCGGTCGACTCTCCCTCCCTGTGCTCATGGCTGCGGGTCACGATGTCCTTGAGGTAGGCGATGCCGACAACGTCGTCGAGGTTCTCCCCGATCACCGGTATCCGGGAGAACCCGCTGCGCAGCGCGAGCGACAGCGCCTGCCGCAGGGTCTTGTGCCGTTCCACGAAGACCATGTCGGTGCGCGGCACCATGACCTCGCGCACGATGGTGTCGCCAAGCTCGAACACGGAGTGGATCATCTGCCGCTCGCCTGGCTCGATGATCTGGCGCTGCTCCAGCAGGTCGACGAGCCCGCGCAGGTCCTCCTCCGTACCCGACTGATTGTCGCGCCTGGCCTGACTGGGCGTGAACGCCGCGCCGACCGCGGTCAGCAGCCTCGGCAGCGGTCCGAGCAGCCGGACGACAGGGCGCAGCACCGACGCGGCCGCGCTGGCCACCCGGACCGGGTAGTGCCGGGCGAAGCTACGGGGCAGTGTCCCGGCGAGCACGTAGCTGGCCACGGTCATCGTGACGGCGGTGACCAGAAACGCCCGCCAGCCGACCCCCCACCACTGCACGAGGACCGCCGTCACCAGGACCGCGGACGATATCTCCGCCGCCACCCGGGCGAGCAGCACCACCGAGAGGTAACGCGGCACCTCGGTAAGGACCGCCTGCAGCGGCTCGGCCGCGTCGCCGGCCGACCGGCCAAGTTCCTTGGCGCCTGCCCGCGATACGCGCAGCAGCGCGGTTTCCGCGCTCGTGCACCAGCCTGCCAGCAGCATGAGCGCCAGCGCCGCGACTAGCAGCCAGCCCATAAGCCGTTACCTGGCCTCGTCCGTGCCTTGAGCCGCCGGCCGGTCCGGCCGGTCCGGGTCGCCCATGCCGCCGGGCTGGGCCGACCCGGGCTGGGCCGAACCGGGCTGGAGCTCCCCCCGCTCGGACCGCCAGGAGGCCAGCAGCCTGTCCTGCAGCCCGAACATCACCGCGTGCTCCTCCGGCTCGCCGTGGTCGTAGCCAAGCAGGTGCAAGATGCCATGCGTGCACAGCAGGTCGATCTCATCCTGCACGTCGTGCTGTGCCTCGGCGGCCTGCTCCGCCGCCACCTGCGGGCAGATCACCACGTCCCCGAGCAGCGCCTCGGCCGCGTCCGGGTCGGGCTGGGAGTGGTCGCCGTGGGTGCCGGGCTGCGGCAGCCGCAGTTCGTCCATCGGGAACGCCAGCACGTCGGTGGGGCCGTCCTCGCCCATCCACCGCACATGCAGTTCGGTCATGGCGGACTGGTCCACGAGCAGTACGGACAGCTCGGCCAGCGGGTGCACCCGCAAGCCGTCCAGTATGTGCCGGGCCAGATCGGCGAGCAGCGCCTCGTCGACGTCCATCCCCGACTCGTTGGCTATGTCAATGCTCATCAGGCCCCCGCCCGTGGTGGAAATACAGTTCCGGATCCCCGGTACCCGGCCTAGCGCGCCCGGTTGCCGTCCCGCCGCTGCCGCCCGGCCTGCAGTCGGCCGGGGTCGGCGGCGGCCTGTCTTGCGTCGTACCGCTCATAGGCATCAACGATGTCAGCCACCAGCTTGTGGCGCACGACGTCATGGCTAGTGAGACGCGAGAAGTACACGTCATCGACTCCGTCCAGGATGTCCTGCACCAGCCGCAGCCCGCTGGCGGTGCCAGCGGGCAGGTCCACCTGGGTGACGTCACCGGTCACGACCATCCTCGACCCGAAGCCCAGCCTCGTCAGGAACATCTTCATCTGCTCCGGCGAGGTGTTCTGAGCCTCGTCCAGGATGATGAAAGAGTCATTAAGGGTTCTTCCCCGCATATACGCCAAAGGCGCTATCTCGATCGTGCCCGCCGCTGTGAGCCGAGGAATCGAGTCGGGGTCGACCATGTCGTGCAGCGCGTCGTACAGGGGCCGCAGGTACGGATCGATCTTCTCGTACAGGGTGCCCGGCAGGAATCCCAGGCGCTCGCCCGCCTCGACCGCCGGCCGCGTCAGAATGATGCGGTTGACCTCCTTGGCCTGGAGCGCCTTCACCGCCTTGGCCATGGCCAGGTAGGTCTTGCCGGTGCCGGCCGGGCCAATAGAGAAGACGATCGTGTGGTTGTCGATCGCGTCGACGTAGCGCTTCTGGTTCAGTGTCTTCGGCCTGATCGTCCGGCCGCGGCTGGACAGGATGTCGAGGTTCAGGACCTCAGCCGGCCTGGCCCCCGTCTTGCGCCGCAGCATCGAGATGCTGTGCTCGACCGAGTCCGCGGTCAAGTCCGCGCCGCTCGCCACGAGCTGGGTCAGTTCCTCGAACAGGCGAGAGGCAAGCACGGTCTCAGGCGCCGGCCCGCTGACGGTGATCTCGTTGCCCCGCACGTGGAAGTCGGCGTTGATGGCAGTCTCGATGACCTTGAGCAGGCCATCGCCAGAGCCGAGCAGGCTGACCATCGAGTGGTCATCGGGGATGACGATCCGGACCTGGGCGGTGCCATCGGGCTTGCCGCCCTTGGCCTGCTCACCGAGATTCTCTGTCAATGACTCTTTCCTGCCACGGGGCCTGCGCCGAGCCCGCGCTGGCCGGCGCATACGCCATGATATCGGCCCGGGCGGCCGCGGCGGGCGGCTGCCCGGCCGGGGCCCACCGGGCCGGGGCCGGCCGGGCCGGGGCCGGCCGGGCCAGGAGAGGCCGATCGCAGGGCTACCGCCGGCTCTCATGGCGCAGGGACCAGGCACTTGTCGCCGCTGGGGATCTTAACGTGTGCGCCGCTCGCAGCCCCGCCGACATATATGGTTGCACTACTGCGAACCCACGATGCACCACCCCTCTGGTGCAACGGCCTCGCCAGCTGCTGGCTTCCGTCGCGCCCTGGGTGCCTCAGCGCGGGGGCGCTGTGCGAGGACGTAAGTGGCGTGGGGGGAAGTGCGACAGTGAGGCATTCTGGTCAGTCGGCGGCGCGTCTCGATGACCCGTGATGACAGCGAGTGAACCTTCGGACGTGGCTGCGCGTCCAATACACGTGACCGAAACCCTGGTGGCGGGTGTCGCCCTGGGTTCGATTCCGGCCGACTGGGACGCCGACCGCGCTGTAACGGAGCTGTACGCCACGCATTACCGGTCGCTGGTACGGCTCGCGGCGCTGCTAGTACGCGATATCGCAACCGCGGAGGAAGTAGTGCAGGACTCGTTTGTCGCGATGCACGGCGGCTGGCGCCGCCTGCGGGACAGCGAGAAGGCCCTGTCCTACTTGCGGCAGTCAGTAGTCAATCGATCACGCTCCGTACTCCGGCATCGTGTGGTCGTGGACCGGAACGCGCCCAAGCCCCCGCCCGACATGCCGAGCGCCGAGCACGGTGCCATAGCACTGCTTGAGCGCTCGGCGGTCATAGCCGCCCTTCGGACGCTGCCCGCCCGGCAGCGTGAGGCTCTGGTGCTGCGGTTCTACGGCGACATGTCCGAGGCGCAGATCGCCGAGACCATGCAGATCAGCAAGGGTGCGGTCAAGAGCCACACCGCCCGGGCCATGGCCACGCTGCGCACCGTGCTGGAGCGTGAGTCATGAGCGAGCCACTGCACGGTGACCACGAGGCGTTCCGCCGGGCTCTGCACGCAGCGGCCGAGCAGGTGGAGCCGGCCGACGACGGCCTGGACCGGATTCAGGCCCGCGTCCGCCACCGCCGACCCATGCCTTGGCCGCTCGCGTGGGTGGACGTCGCGCTTACCCGGCTGTCCCTGCGGATTCCCGACGGTGTGTGGTCGGTCTGGGACAAGGTCGCGTTGCAGCTTCGGGCTGCCCTCGAGCGTTTCCTGCCTGCCCCGGCGCGGGCCATGTCCGGGCGGCTGCGGCTCGGGTGGGTGCGCCCGGTCGCGGCCATGAGCGTCGCGATCTTCATCGTCGCGGCCGTCGTCTCCATGGCCATCGAGGTGCCCCAGTACGTCTCGCCGCAGGCGGCAACCGGCCCACCTGGGCCCCCTGGCAGCGGCAGCACCCGTACCGGCAGCGGCAGTACCGGACCCGGCCAGTCCCAGGCAAGCTCCGGGTCCCGGTCGTCCGCCAGCGGTTCGCACCAGACCTCGGGCGCGCCGAACCATCCGAGTTGCGCGACGAAGACCCCGACGATTAACCCCGCGCCGTCATCGACGACCTCCAGCGGATCGCCGAGCCAGAGCACGTCACCGTCGCCAACCTCGCCAACGTCTCCGTCGCAAAGCCCGAGCCCGACGCCATCGACGTCGACAAGTGGCAGCACGCCGACCGACGGGGCCAACAGCCCGCAGGCCGGCAACGGAGACACCGCTCCAAGCGCTGCTCCGGGTTCGGATGCAGCTAACGATCACCCGGCGGTCAAGTCCGCGCAGACCACCACCAGTCATGCGCGGCCGATCCACAGCTCCGCCACCAGCAATTCGTCGACATCGTGCTCGTCGCCGACGAAGAAGCCCAAGCCCAAGTCGACGGTCAATGTCAGCCCGGACGCGGCAGGCGTGCTGTTCCTGTGGGCGGGCAGTGCTGGTCTCGGCCCGGCTGAGGTCAGCGCCCGGATCTACTGACGCACGCCCCGGCCGCCACCCCGGCCGCCACCCCGGCCGCCCGGGCCGTCACCAGCGGACAGTGCGGGCGAGCACTACGCTCGCGGCCACGACGCCGGCCGAAGATGCCCGCAGCACCGTGGGGCCCAGGCGAGCGGCGGTCGCGCCAGCCGCGGCCAGCGCTTCCTGCTCACCGGGCGCGATGCCGCCCTCCGGACCCACGAGCAGCACTATCTCCCCGGCGGCCGGTAGCTCGAGATCTGCCAGCCGGCCGTGCGCGTCGGGATCCAGCAGCACCGCCGCTGCGGCCGCCCGTACCCGGCCCACGACGGCGGCCAGATCGGCCTGCTCCGGTATCTGCGGGAACCACGCCCGCCGAGACTGCTTGGCCGCCTGCACCGCCGTCGACCTCCAGCGCGCCACAGACTTGGCCGCGCGGTCACCACGCCACTGAGCGACGCATCGTTCAGCCGCCCAGGGCACGATCACGTCGGCGCCGACCTCGGTCAGCAGCTCCACCGCCAGCTCACCACGGTCGCCCTTCGGGATCGCCTGCACCACGGTCAGCGCGGGCTCCGGCCAGGGCTGGGTCGTCACATCGAGTACGGACAGCTCGAGCTCGCCTGATCTCGCGGCGGCGACGACGCACCGCGCCACGGTCCCGGCGCCGTCGGTCAGATACGCCTGCTCGCCGACTGCGAGCCTGCGCACCGTCGTGGCGTGCCTGCCTTCCTGGCCGCGCAGCACGACCCGCTCGCCCGGCAAGGTGGCGGTCTCGGCCACGAAGAACGGCGGCTTCAGGCCGTGCTCGCTTTCTCGGGACTCGCCTGGCCGGGCGGCCCGCCGTGTCGCCTCTCGCCAGCGCGCGGGCCCGCTGCCCGTGTCATCCGCCCCGTGCTATCGGCGCCCGTGTTATCGGCGCCCGTGAAAACCGGCCACCGTGTCACCGGCCGTTGAACGCGTCGCGGAGCCGGGAGAAGAAGCCCTGCTGGCCGGGCGCGAACTTACCGGGCGGGGATTCCTCGCCGCGGAGCTTGGCCAGCTGGCGCATCAGTTCCTCCTGCTCGGGCTCCAGCTTGGTCGGCGTCTCGACGGAAATGTGAATGATCAGGTCTCCGCGGCCGGAGCCGTTCAGCCGGGCCGTGCCCTGCCCGTACAGGGGGATCGCCTGCCCCGACTGGGTGCCGGGCCTGATGTCCAGCTCGGCCGGGCCGTCCAGCGTCTCCACCTGGAGCGTCGCGCCCAGGGCCGCCGCCACCATCGGGATGGTCACGGTGCAGTGCAGGTCATCGCCCTGCCGGTCGAAGATCTCGTGCGGTCGCTGCACGATCTCCAGGAAGAGGTCTCCGGGCGGCCCGCCGCCCGGACCGATCTCGCCCTCGCCGGCAAGCTGGATATGCGTCCCGTCCTCGACGCCGGCCGGGATCCGCACCTTGATGGTGCGCCGCGTCCTGACCCGCCCGTCGCCGTCGCACTCCGGGCAGGGCTTGCGGATGACCGTACCGAAGCCGCCGCACCCCGGGCACGGGCGTGAGGTCATCATCTGGCCGATGAACGACCGGGTCACCTGGCTGACCTCGCCCCGGCCATTGCAGATGTCGCAGGTCACCGGGTGGGTGCCGGGTGCAGTCCCCTCGCCCGAGCAGGTCGGGCACACCACCGCGGTATCGACGACCAGGTCCCTGGTAGCCCCGAAGGCGCACTCGGAGAGGTCCAGGTCGACGCGGATCGTGGCGTTCCGCCCGCGCCGGGCCCGGCTCTTGGGGCCGCGGGGGGCAGCCCCGGCGCCGAAGAAGGCGTCCATGAGGTCGCTGAACGGGAACCCGGCGGAGCCGAATCCGCCGGCGCCGGCTCGTCCGGCGCCGGCCGCGAACGGGTCCGCCCCCAGGTCGTACATCTGGCGTTTCTCCGGGTCAGAGAGCACCTCGTACGCCTGGGTGACCTCCTTGAACCGCTCCTGCAGCGCGGGATCAGGATTGACATCAGGATGCAGCTCGCGCGCGAGCCGCCGGTAGGCCTTCTTGATCTCGTCGGCGTCGGCGTCCCGGCGTACGCCGAGTACTCCGTAATAGTCGTTTGCCACCGGCATCCCTAGGACTCCGCCAGGATCTGGCCCACATATCGTGCCACCGCGCGCACCGCTCCCATCGCCGTCGGGTAGTCCATCCGGGTCGGCCCGAGCACGCCGAGCCGCGCCAGCGGCTGCTCACCGGCACCATAGCTAGTTGTCACCAGGGACGTGCTGTGCAAGCCCTGGAACTCGTTCTCCGAGCCGATCCGAACCGTAACGGATCCGTCGCCCGATTCGCCAAGCAGGCGCATCAGGACTACTTGCTCCTCCAACGCCTCCAGGACCTCGCGCAATCCCCTGGAGAAGTCCGCCGGGGTGAGATTTGCGGCACCCCCCACGACCACCCGCTCCTCGTGCCGTTCTACCAGGCTCTCCACGATCACGGAGAAAACTGCCGCGGCATTGGGCCGGTCGGCGGGGCTCACCCGCTCGGGCAGTCCGGCCACCACCTCGGCCACGTCGGCCAGCTTGCGGCCGTCGAGGCATGCATTCAGCACCGCCCGCAGATGAGTCAGCGCTTCGTCGCCGATCGACCCGGGCAGCTCGATCGTCCGCTGCTCGACGCGGCCGGTGTCGGTAATCAGAACCAGCAGGACGCGCCGATCCGATAGCGGCACCAGCTCGATATGGCGAACGGCCGACTTGGTAAGCGACGGATACTGTACGACTGCTACCTGCCTGGTCAGCTGGGCCAGGAGCCGGACTGTCCGCATGACCACGTCGTCGAGGTCATAGGCCCCGGCCAGGAAGGTCTCGATGGCGCGGCGCTCGGCGGCCGATAGCGGCTTG
>JASHOV010000334.1 GCA_030038495.1 Streptosporangiaceae bacterium | reverse complement strand
ACCATTCCCATGTCCCTGGCGACCGCGCGCAGGGACAGGTTCGCGCCGTCGGTTTCGAGGTGCCGCCGCGCGGCCGCCTTGATCTCGGCTGTCATCTCGGCCCGGACTCGGGCCCGGATCGAGGATGCTGCGGGCATGGTTCAGATTATTGCACACATTCGAGAGCACTGCTCTTGCATTCTGGCCGCAGTTATGAGACTGTTGCTTCTAACAGAGAGCACCGCTCTCTAAGGTGGGCCAGGGCGGCCGACCGATGGGCCGCCGGGCCCCGGACTTGGAGGAATGGAAGATGTCTGAGCACGTTATCGTCGGTGCCGGGGCCGTCGGATCAGCCGCAGCGCTGCTGCTGGCCGAGCGCGGCGAGCACGTTCGCATCATCACCCGCCACGGCAGTGGCCCCGAGCACCCCGGCGTCGAGCGGGTCGCGGCCGATGCCACCGACGCCGACCGGCTGACCTCGCTGACCACGGGCGCGGCGGCGCTGTACAACTGCGCCAGCCCTCAGTACCACCAGTGGTTCACCGACTGGCCGCCGCTGGCGGCGGCCTTCCTGACCGCGGCCGAGCGCACCGGCGCGGTGCTGGTCTCGATGAGCAATCTCTACGGCTACGGGCCGGTCGACGGCCCGATCACCCAGAAGACGCCGATCGCGGCCACGCATCCCAAGCTGCTGTTGCGGGCCAGGATGTGGGACGACCAGCTGGCCGCCCAGCGCGAGGGCCGCATCCGCACGACCGAGGTAAGGGGCAGCGACTACATCGAGGCCAACGGCCTCCTAGCGTTCGGGCTTGGCAAGCCGATCCTGGCGGGCAAGCGCGCGTACTCGCCGGCCCCGCTGGACGTGCCGCACAGCTGGACCTCCGTGCATGACTGCGCAAGGACGCTGGTCACGGTGGCCGCCGACGAGCGGGCCTACGGCCAGGTGTGGATGGTGCCGACGAACCCGGCGCTGACCGTCCGCCAGCTCGCGTCCAGGTTCGCCGAGGTGAACGGGGCCAGGGCGGCCAAGGTGACGGCGATCCCGTATCCGGTGACGTGGGCAACCGGGCTGTTCATGCCGATGGTCAAGGAGCTGCGGACCACTCGTTACCAGTTCACCAGGCCGTTCGTGATCGATGCCAGCGCGACCACGGAGACGTTCGGCCTGCAGCCGATCCCGATGGACGACGCGCTGCGGGACGCCGCGGCCAGGCTGCGCGCCTGAGCGTCCGCGCGGTACGTATGCGACAGCCCGGATGCCGGCCGGCGTCCGGGCTGGCCGGCCGTTGCCGGCCATTCCTTCCGCGGGCAGCGGCCGGTGCCGGCGGCCGCCGCTGCTAGCGCTCGCGGGCGAACGCGATCGCCTCCTCCGCCAGCGCCTGCCAGCTTTGGCCTGAGCCGGGATCCAGGCTCAGCCACTCCCGCATCGGCGTGCCCTTGTTCGCATCGAACGGCACGCCGTCGCATGACTCGGCCAGTCCGGTAACCCGGTCGGCGGGCAGCTTCAGCACCAGCCGCCCGCGCACGAACATCGCGAAGATCTTGCCGTTATATCGCAGCGCACTACGGCCGAACCCGCTGCCGCCGCGCGGCGGCGTGACACCGTCGATGCCCATCAGCGCATCAACGAGGTCCTCGTAGCGTGCCCTGACCGGGTCGGTCTCCGTGGCCACGCGGCCTACGTTAGACCCAGCCCACGACAGCGAGCGGCACCACGCAAATCGCCCGTAACGGACAACGGTCATCGATGGCATTCGAACTTGTGCGTGGTTAGTGCGTTATAGCAGCACTAACTAGGCACACGTTGGCGTGCCCACCTGGCGCGGTCATGGCGCGAACCAGCACGAAAGCGGCGAAAAGCGAGATTCGGCGGAAGTTCCTGGCTGTGCGGTGGCGGTCGTCTGCCGCCGCGAGGGGCGCCTTTCGCCGGAAGTACGCCCGCTAACGCGATCTTTAGCTCGCCCGGCCCGCGGCCGGGCCGAGCGCGGCTACCGACCGGACGGAGAGGGAGGGAGGGAGGGAGGGAGGGAGCGCCGCGGCCGCTAGCGCCGCCGCGAATGGCCGCGCGGTCGCCGGATCAACGCCTCGACCAGATCCCGCAGTTCCCGCGATGGCTCACCCTGCGGGTCGCCGCTCTCCCAGTCCGGATCGGGCAGCGAACTCGCCGGATCCTCCCAGTTTGTGCGGCGCCGCAGGTCCTCGTGCTGGCGCCGCAGCTCGTCGCCGGGCCCGTCCGTAACGCGCCTGCCCATCGCGGCCTCCCGTTCTGCTCGCGCACTGCCGACGCTAGCAGCGCTAGCCGCGGGCGGCCAGGCCACGCTCCGGTGCTCCATTCCGCGGCCACCTGCAGCCTGGCGATGACCGCGCCGGGCCGCCTCTAGTCACCATTCGTATCGCCACGCGTACTGTGGGTAGCTAGAGCCGGTCACGAGTCCGCACGCCGCTTGCGCGTCGAGTGGGGTAATGCCGGCAAAAGCCTGAAGTTTCGGACTGGGCGGGACCGACCGGCACGAGACCCTAGGTGGTGTGCCATGAAGCTTGCCCCCTATGTGCTCGCCGGGATCGCCGCGCTCGGGCTGGGGCTCAGCGCCTGCACCACGGTGACGGAGAACGGTTCGCCCGCGCAATCGGCGGCTCCCTCATCCCACTCTTCGTCGTCACACGGCATCGCGTCGACGCCGCAGTCCGCCCCGAGTGCGCCGGCGCCACAGGCCCCGGCGCCGCAGGGCCCGGCCACGTCGCCGAACGTTACCGATCCGTGGGCGGTGGTCTCGGCGTACTACGGCGACATCGAGTCCGGCAACTACCAGCAGGCCTGGGCGCTCATCAACTCCGGCGCGACCACCGGGCAGACCTACCAGCAGTTCGTGAACGGCTACGCCTGCACGGGCGCGCAGACGCTCAGCGAGGTCGGCGAGTCGGGAGACCAGGTCACCTTCGACCTGACCGCGGACAACACGTGCACCGGGCAGGTGCAGGACTACACCGGGACCGACACCGTCCAGGGCGGAAAGATCGTCGCGGCCAACGTCACGCAGACCGGCTGACCGGAGCGGCCGTCACAGCCGCTCGACGATGGTCACGTTGGCCTGACCGCCGCCCTCGCACATCGTGAGCAGGCCGTACCGGCCGCCGGTGCGCTCGAGCGAGGACAGCAGGGTGGTCAGCAGCCGTGCCCCGGTGGCGCCGAGCGGATGACCGAGCGCGATCGCGCCGCCGCAGACATTCACCCGGTCCAGGTCGGCGCCGGTCTCGCGCTGCCAGGCCAGGACCACGCTGGCGAACGCCTCATTGATCTCCACCAGATCAATCTGGTCCAGGGTCAGCTTCGCCCTTTCCAGCGCGTGCGTCGTGGCGGCGATCGGCGCGGTAAGCATGAGCACGGGGTCGTCCCCGCGCGCGCCGAGGTGATGGATCCTGGCCCGTGGCGTCAGTCCGTGGGCGGCCACCGCGGCCTCGCTCGCGATCAGGATGGCGGCGGCCGCGTCGGCGATCTGGCTGGACAGGGCGGCGGTTGTCCGGCCGCCCTCGCGCAGCGGCTTCAGGCCGGCCATCCGCTCCAGCGAGGTATCGCGGCGCGGGCATTCGTCGGCGGGAACGCCGGCATACGGGGCGATCTCTCCGCTGAAATAGCCGCCGTCGATGGCGGTAACTGCGCGCCGGTGGCTGGCCAGCGCGAAGGCCTCCATCTCGTCCCGCCCTATGCCCCATTTCTCCGCGATCAGGTCCGCGCCGCGGAACTGTGAGATCTCCTCGGTGCCGTACCGGGCCCGCCAGCCGTCGGAGCCGCT
>JASHOV010000333.1 GCA_030038495.1 Streptosporangiaceae bacterium | reverse complement strand
CGCGTCACCGGGACCCGCGTCACCGGGACCCGCGCCACCCGGACGGGAAGGAGCCGGAATTGCCACCGCCGCCTCCCGTTCTGCGGTGCCGTCCCGCCGACCGGCCGGGAACGGGGCCTTTGGGCGCTTACCTTATCCCTTGACTCGCCGCCGGGCCGCCGGCGTAGAATGTGCTACTAGAATATGCCAGCAGGATTAAATTATGTAGAGCTTAACCGTGATACTGGCCGGCGCGGGAGGTACTCGCATGACGGCGACGCCGGGCACAGTTCCGGATGCGCAGGCAGGCACGGGCGCCCGCGTCGTGTTCCAGACTGCCCCGGACCGCTACCGCCACTGGCGGGTCGGCGTCGACGGGCCGGTGGCCACGCTGACGATGGACGTGGCCGAGGACGGGGGGCTGCGCGGCGGCTACGAGCTGAAGCTCAATTCCTATGACCTGGGCGTCGATATCGAGCTGTACGACGCGGTTCAGCGGCTGCGGTTCGAGCACCCCGAGGTCCACGCGGTCGTGCTCACCAGCGGCAGGGACAAGGTGTTCAGCGCCGGCGCGAACATCCGCATGCTGGCGGCCGCGGAGCACGCCTGGAAAGTCAACTTCTGCAAGTTCACCAATGAGACGCGCAACGGCATCGAGGACGCGACCGCGTGCTCCGGGCAGGCGTACATCGCCGCGGTGAACGGCAGCGCGTCCGGCGGCGGCTACGAGCTGGCGCTCGCGTGCGAGCACATCATGCTGATCGACGACCGGTCCGCGGCGGTCTCCCTACCCGAGCTGCCGCTGCTCGGGGTGCTGCCCGGCACTGGCGGGCTGACCAGGGTGACCGACAAGCGTCACGTCCGCCGCGACCTGGCCGACTACTTCTCGACCAGGCCGGAAGGCATCGGCGGCGCGAAGGCAGTGGCCTGGCGGCTGGTGGACGAGGCGGTGCCGCGCACGGCGTGGAGCGAGACCGTCGCTGCCCGTGCGGCCGAGTTCGCCGCGAGGTCTTCCCGGCCGGCCGGCGCGACCGGGATCGAGCTCGCTCCGCTGGACAAGACGCGCTCCGACGAGGCGGTCGGCTACCGGCACGTGTCCGCGCGGCTGGACCGGGCCGGCGGCGTCGCCGAGATCACGATCCGCGGCCCCGGCCAGAGCCCGCCGGCCGATGCGACCGGGATCCGGGAGCATGGCGCCGGCTTCTGGCCGCTCGCGATGACCCGCGAGCTGGACGACCTGGTGCTGGACCTGCGTACCAACGAGGGCGAGCTGGGCACGTGGATACTGCGCACCGAGGGCGCCCCGGCCCTGGTGCTCGGCTATGACCGGCTGCTCCTGGCCAATCGGGACGACTGGCTCGTGAACGAGGTCGTCCAGTACCTCAAGCGGACGCTGAAGCGACTGGACGTCACGAGCCGCAGCCTGCTCGCGCTGATCGAGCCGGGCAGCTGCTTCGCCGGCTCCCTGCTGGAGCTTGCGCTCGCCGCGGACCGCTCCTACATGCTCGCCGGGGTCTTTGAAGACGAGGATCCGGATGCCGAGCCGGCGGTGATCGCGGTGAGCGAGATGAACCTGGGCCCGCTGCCGATGGGCAACGGCCTGACCAGGCTGCACAACCGGTTCACCGGCGACCCGGACGCGCTGGCCGCGGCAAAGAAGCAGGCCGGGCAGCTGCTGCGGGCCGAGGATGCCGAGCGACTGGGCCTGGTCACCTTCGCGCCCGACGACATCGACTGGGCGGAGGAGGTACGACTCGCGGTCGAGGAGCGGGCCAGCTTCAGCCCGGACGCGCTGACGGGAATGGAAGCCAACTACCGGTTCGCAGGCCCGGAGACCATGGAGACCAAGATCTTCGGCAGGCTCACCGCCTGGCAGAACTGGATCTTCAACCGGCCGAACGCGTCCGGCCCCGACGGCGCGCTGCGGCGGTACGGCACCGGCCGGCGAGCCGATTTCGACAGGAAGCGGGTCTGACCCATGACTACGGCGGCCGACTACAGCGAGAAGATCCCGAACAACGTCTGCCTGAACGAGGACCGGCGGCTGCAGCGGGCGCTGGAGTCCTGGCAGCCTAACTTCCTGCACTGGTGGGAATCGATGGGCCCGACGCTGCCGACCCGTGACGTGTACCTGCGCACGGCGGTCAACGTCGGCCGGGACGGCTGGGCCCGGTTCGGGCACGTGCCGATGCGGGACTACCGGTGGGGCATCTTCCTGGCCGAGCGCGCGCCCGGCCGGCTGATCGGCTTCGGCGAGCACAAGGGCGAGCCTGCCTGGGCCAAGGTTCCCGGCGAGTACCGCGCCGACCTGCGGCGGCTCATCGTCGTGCAGGGTGACACCGAGCCCGCGTCGGTGGAGCAGCAGCGCAATCTGGGCGCGACGGCACCGAGCCTGTACGACCTGCGCAATCTGTTCCAGGTCAACGTGGAGGAGGGCCGGCATCTGTGGGCGATGGTGTACCTGCTGCACGCGCATTTCGGCCGGGACGGCAGGGACGAGGCGGATGAGCTGCTCCGCAGGTCCTCGGGCAGTCTGGAGTCACCGCGCATCCTCGGCGCGTTCAACGAGGAAACGCCGGACTGGCTGTCGTTCTTCATGTTCACCTACTTCACCGACCGCGACGGCAAATACCAGCTCGGGACGCTGAAGGAGTCGGCGTTCGACCCGCTGTCGCGCACCTGCGAGTTCATGCTCAAGGAAGAGGCCCACCACATGATGGTCGGCACTACCGGCATCGACCGGGTGGTGGAACGGTGCGCCCGGGTGATGGTGGAGAACGACACCGACGACGTGACCGGCCACGGCGCGATCGGCCTGCCGGTGATCCAGAAGTACCTGAACTTCCACTACTCGGTGTCACTGGACCTGTTCGGCGGCGAAACCTCGACGAACGTGGCCAACTACTACACCGCCGGGCTCAAGGGCCGGTGGATGGAGGACCGTCGCCGCGACGATCACAAGCTCGCCAGCGACGCGATCATGGTAGATGCGCTCACCGGGGAGGGGGAGATCGGGCACACGGAGGTGGCCGCGCTTACCGGGCTGAACACCGACCTGCGGCGCGAGTACATCGCCGACTGCCAGAGCGGCGTGAACCGGTGGAACAAGATCCTGGCCGACGCCGGGCTGCCGCAGCGGCTCAAGCTGCCGCACATCGCGTTCAACCGCAAGGTCGGCGCGTTCGCCGGGATCGAGGCCAGCCCCGACGGCGAGAGGCTCAGCCCGCAAGAATGGGAACGAGGCAGCAGCGCATGGCTGCCCACCGACGTGGACAAGACCTATGTCCGCTCGCTCATGCGGCCGGTCTACGAGCGCGGCAAGATCGCCGCCTGGATCGCGCCGCCGCGGCACGGCATCAACGGCCAGCCGTTCGACTACGACTACGTGCATCTGTCCTAGGAAATGGCGGGAGGCCACGATGGCGGCCGAGTCCCGGGCTGCGTTCAACGCCTGTGAGTACCTGCTCGACCGGCGGGTCAAGGCCGGTGACGGGAGCAGGCTCGCGCTCCTCGGTGGCTGGGGGCAGCTGACCTACGCGGAACTGCTTGACCGCGTCCAGCGCACCGCGGCCTGCCTGCGCGAGCTGGGCCTGGAGCCGGAGCAGCGGCTGCTCATGTTCATGTCCGACGGCCCCGACTTCGTGGCGGTCTACCTGGCCGCGATGAGGATGGGCGCGGTGCCGGTGCCGGTCTCCACCATGCTGCGCGCGGACGGGCTCGCCGAGCTGCTGCGCGACTCGCGCGCCCGGCTGCTGGCGATCACGCCGGAGTTCTCTGGGATCACCGGCGGGGCCACCTCGTTCGCGCCCGAGCTGCGGGGCATTCTCGCGGCGGGCGGGGCCCAGCCGGTGGCCGCGGGGCTGCCCGTGCATGATCTCGAGGCGCTGCTGGCCGCGGCCGTACCTGATGACACCGTCTATCCGTCGACGGCGGACTCCCCGGCCTTCTGGCTCTACACCTCCGGCACTACCGGCACCAGCAAGGCCGCGATGCACCGGCACGGCTCGGTCCGCGTGGTCTGCGAGACCTACGGCTCCCTGGTGCTTGGCATCCGGCCCGAGGATCGCTGCCTATCGGCGGCGAAGGCCTTCTTTGCCTACGGGCTGGGCAACTCGCTGCTGTTCCCGCTGTCGGTCGGGGCGGCGGCCATCCTGGAGTCGGCCCCGGCCAGCCCCGCGACCATCGCCGAGCGGTCCGGCCAGCACGCGGCCACGTTGTTCTTCGCCGGGCCGACGTTCTTCGCCAACATGCTCCGCGCCGGGCTGCCCGCCGAGGCGATGGGCGGCATCCGGCTCGCGGTGTCGGCGGGCGAGGCACTGCCGGCCGCGCTGTACGAGCGCTGGACGGGCCACTTCGGCGTCGACATCCTCGACGGCATCGGGATGACCGAGATGCTGCACATCTTCCTGTCCAACCGGGAAGGTGAGGTGCGGCCCGGCAGTACCGGCGTGGCGGTGCCGGGATACGAGCTGAGGA
>JASHOV010000332.1 GCA_030038495.1 Streptosporangiaceae bacterium | reverse complement strand
ATCGTGAAGATCTTGGCGTCCCGGTGCCAGCGCTCGACCGGGTAGTCGCGGGTGTAGCCGTTACCGCCCAGAATCTGGATCGCCTGCTCGGTCACCCTGACCGCGGTCTCCCCCGCGACCAGCTTGGATACCGAGCCCTCGGCCCGCTCGAACGGCCGCTCGTGCCGCGCCATCCAGGCGGCCCGCCACGTGAGCAGACGCGCCGCGTCAACGGAAGCGTGCATGTCCGCGAGCATGAACGCGACGCCCTGATTCTGCCCGATCGGCTTGCCGAACTGGACCCGCTGGGTCGCGTACTCGGTGGCGAACTCCGTCGCCGCCCTGGCCACGCCGACCGCCATCGCGGCGACCGAGGGCCGGGACTTCTCGAACGTCCGCATCGCGGCCTGCTCGCCGCCGCTGCGGCCCTCGGCGATGCGCGCGAGCCGCGTGTCCAGCCGTTCCTTGCCGCCGACCAGGCACCGCCCCGGCACCCGTACGTTATCGAGCACCACCTCGGCCGTGTGCGAGGCGCGGATGCCGTGCTTGCGGAACTTCTGGCCCTGTGACAGGCCCGGCGTGCCCGGCGGCACGATGAACGTGGCCTGTCCCCTGGTGCCCAGCGCGGGATCGACCGACGCGACCACGACGTGCACGTCCGCGATGCCGCCGTTGGTGGCCCAGCTCTTGGTGCCGTTGAGGACCCACTCGTCTGTGGCCTGGTCGTAGACCGCGCGGGTGCGGATCGCGCCGACGTCGCTGCCGGCGTCCGCCTCGGACGAGCAGAACGCGCCGAGCTTGACGTCGCCCGCGCTGCCGAACATCTGCGGCAGCCATTCGCCGATCTGCTCGCTAGTGCCGTTGCTCGCGACCGCCACGGCGGCCAGCCCGCTGCCGGCCAGCGACAGACCGATGCCGGCGTCGCCCCAGAACAGTTCCTCGAACGCCACCACCATGCCGAGGCCGCTCGGGTCCATCCACTGGGTGCCGAAGAAGTCCAGCGAGTACAGCCCGATCTTCGCGGCTTCCTCGATGATCGGCCAGGGCGTCTCCTCGCGCTCGTCCCACTCGGCGGCGGCCGGCCTGATCACGTCAGTGGCGAACTCGTGCACCCAGTCGCGCATCTGGCGCACGTCGTCGGACAGCTCTATGGAGAATCCGCCTGCGGGCTGGTCAGGACTGCTCATCTCACTCCTTGCGCATGGCGGCGCGGCAGGTCAGCGGAAGTTAAGTTACTTGCTGGTAATACTGATCGTATGCCGCCGGGGCACCGCGCGCCAGCCTCGCTCCCGGCGGGTGGCTAGCTCGCCCGCCCAGGCAGTAGTGCAGACTCGGTCACCGCGGCCGGGATCAGCTCCGGCTGCGCCACGACGGCGGTCCAGCGGTCCGGATCCTCGAGCAGCCGGCGAGCCGCGTTCCCGATCAAACCGGTGGTGGTCTCGTGCCCGGCGAATGGGAGCGAGAACAGGATCGAGGAAATCTCGTCCAGCGTGAGCCGCTCGGGGTCCTCAACGTGGATGGCCAGCAGGTCGCTGGTCATGTCGTCGGCCGGCTGGTACCGGACGCCGAGCTGCAGTTCGCGATCTACCCCTGGGACTACGGCCAGATGGCCCCCGATGTATGACATCACCGCCGGGGCCGGCCAGTTCGAGGCGCACGACCTTGTCGGCGACAGCTCCCCATTGCCGCGCCGACGCTGGAAGAGCTGGTCGAGCAGATGGCAGTGCAGCCGCGCGGCAAGGAGGCGATGCTCCGCCGGGGTGCGCGGGTTCGGCGACCTGCCATCGGCGGCCCGGCTGTAGCGGTCACCGGTTAGCCCGCTACCCGGCGCAGTACATCCGCGAGCAGGCGCTGCTCGTCTGCCGACAGGTAATCGAGCAGCGCCTCGCGGATGACCTGCGCGTGCACCGGGATGGCCCGGTCGATGCTGGCCCGCCCGGCTGGCTCCAGGACGATGAGCACGCCCCTGCGGTCCTCCGGCGCGCCGGCGCGCGCAAGGAGGCCGCGTTCCGCCAGCCGCGTGACCGCCCGGCTCAGCGCCGGCTGGGTTAGCGGCACGGACTCGTTGAGCTGGCCGAGCCGCAGCCGCGATTGCGGTGCGCGGCGGAGCCGGAGCAGGATCTCGAAGTCGTTGACGCTCAGCGCACACTGTTGCGAAAGCGCCGCGGCGAGACGTGCCGCAACGCGATCGTGCGCCGCCGCCAGCGCGGCCCAGGCCTGCGCGCACGCGTACTCCTCGGTGCTGCTCATGCCTCACCAGCCGGTCCAGCCGGTCCAGCCTGGCCAGCCGGTCCAGGTGGGCAGCGTGGCGGCGGGCCGCCGACGAGGTCGTAGGCTGCCCGTTCCCGCCCCGGACGATTCATACTTGCGCATGCATATAGCTTAGCGCGGACCTCGGCCACCCTCGCCCGCCCAGCACCTGTCAAGATGTCGCCATCCGCGGCCGGGATCGGCCGCGGCATGATTCGAGAGGACGCTCGCCCGCATGGACCTGGACAGTTACCAGCACCTCAGTTTCGAGCGCCGGCCGCACGGCCTCCTGCTCATCACCCTGAACCGGCCGGAGGTGCTGAACGCGGCCCATGAGGAGATGCACGCCGAGCTCGCTCGGGTCTGGGCGGACATCGGCCGGGACGAGGAGACCAGGGTCGCGGTGGTCACC
>JASHOV010000331.1 GCA_030038495.1 Streptosporangiaceae bacterium | reverse complement strand
ACGGAGGTACTGACCGCCGCCGGGCTGCCGGTGACGGTGTTCAGCGGCGCGCGGCAGAATCCGACGACCGCCGATATCGCCGCCGGAGCGAGCGTTGCCGCCGGTGCCGTTGCCTCCGGACTAGGGGAACGGCGGCTCGTCGTCGTCGCGGCCGGCGGCGGATCGCCGATCGACGCGGCCAAGGGCATCGCGCTGGCGGCGGTGAACCCGCAGCGCGGCCGCGAACTTGACTACCGCTCCGAGTTCGCGGCGCCCGCACTGCCGCTGGTCGCGATCCCCACCACGGCCGGTACCGGGGCGGAGACCAACGCCTTCGGGGTCGTCACCGACTCCGCCACCCGCCGCAAGTTCTACGTGGGGCACTCCTCGACGATGCCCGCCGCGGCCATCCTCGACCCCGAGCTGACGATCGGGCTGCCGCCGGGCGCGACCGCGGCGACCGGGATGGACGCGCTGACGCACGCACTGGAGTCGTACCTGTCGGTACGGGCAAATCCCTGGTCGGCGGGCATCGCGCTGCAGGTGATCAGGATGGTCAGCCGGTGGCTCCCGGTGGCAGTCGCGGACGGCACGGACCGGGAGGCCAGGGCCCAGATGCTGCTCGCGGCGCACATGGCCGGCGTGGCGATGGCGTCGACGGGGCTCGGGGCGTGTCATGCGATCGGGCACGCTTTGGGCGGGCGGTTCGATATGCCGCATGGGGTGGCTCTCACTCTGGTTCTGCCCTCGGTTCTAGCCTTCAGCCTGCCGGTCTCCTCGGGACGGCTCGCGGACGTCGCGTTTGCGCTCGGCGCCGGCGACACCGCGGCCTCCGCAAACGCAAACGCGGAGGCCGCGGTGCACGCCGTCGCCGAGCTGGCGGCGTCGGTGGGGATGACACACACGCTCGGTGAGTTCGGGGTCTCTGAGCGGGACTTCGGGGTGATCGCGGCGGACGCGCTCGACGACGAGGTGCTGGTCAACGCGCCCCGGCAGCCTTCGGGGGGAGATATCAGCTCGATGCTGGCGGCGGCGCTCGCCAAGCCGGTCGGGGGATAGGGGCCGCATGTACCGGGTGTTGTTTGTGTGCACGGGGAATACGTGCCGGTCGCCGATCGCGGAGCAGGTGCTGCGGCGCGAGCTGATCGAGGCGGGCCTGGGCGGCTCGGCCGAGGTGGGCAGCAGCGGGCTGCGGACCAAGGTTGCCGGGGCCGCGGCCGACCCGCGGGCACAGGCTGTGCTGGCTGCCCATGGCTACGGATACGGTCACTCGGTACGCCAGTTCCAGCCGGAGATGTTCGACCAGCACGACCTGATCGTCGGGCTCGACCACAACCATGAATGGGTCCTCAGGCAGCTGGCGCCGACCAGGGCCGCGGCGGCCAAGGTGCGCCTGCTCGGCAGCTTCGATCCCGCGGCGGGCGCGGGCTGGGATGTGCCGGACCCGGTCGGAGGCGATATCGAGGACTACGAGCGGACGCTGCGGCTGGTCAGGGCCGCGATGCCGGGACTTATCGCGGCGATCCAGGTGCGGATAAGGTAGTCGGCGTCGGGAGGTGATGGCCCATGCGGCTGGCGGCGATAGGAGCCGGGCCCATTCGCGGCCGGTGGCTGCTGGCGATCGCGCTTGTGCCGGTCGCCCTGGTCGTCGGCATCGTGATCATCGCCTCCCGTGAGACGCCCAGCTCGTCCGCGGCGGCCACAGGGATCGGCTTCGTCCGGGTCAACCGGCCGGCCCCGCCGGTCACGATGCCCAGCCTGACCGGAACGGGCACCGTCGGCCTGGCCAGCCTGACCGGGAAGCCGATCGTGGTCAACTTCTGGGCGACGTGGTGTGACAACTGCGTGGCCGAGACGAAAGCGCTGGTCCAGGTCGCCGACAACACCCGCGGACGGGTCAATTTCCTCGGCATTGACACGCTTGACGATCTCGGGCTGGCACGATCGTTCGCCGCCAAGTACCGGATCCCCTACCAGCTCAGCTTCGACCCGCACGAGATCGTCGGTACGCGGTATGGCGTACCCGGGCTGCCCACGACCTTCTTCCTGTCGCCGTCGGGCACGCGCATCCTCGGCGTCAACACCGGCGGCCTCACCGTCCGCTCGCTGGATACGATCCTGCATGAGCTGTACGGGCGGACTGTCTGAACCACGGGGCCTGACCTGGACCCGCTGGCTCGCGTCGGCGGGCCCGGACGGTTAGATGTTGACTGCCTGCCGACCTCAGGGAGCTGATCATGTCTAGTCAGGTAGCCGGCCCGCGGCCCGTACGCGCCCCTCGCGGCAGCTCGCTGACCTGCAAGGGGTGGCCGCAGGAAGCCGCCATGCGGATGCTCATGAACAACCTCGATCCCGAGGTTGCCGAGCACCCCGGCCAGCTCATCGTGTACGGCGGATCCGGCCGCGCGGCCCGCAGCTGGGCCGCCTTCGACGCGATCGTGGCGTCGCTGCGGGACCTGGAGGGCGACGAGACGCTGCTGGTCCAGTCGGGCAAGCCCGTCGGGGTCTTCCGCACGCACGAGTGGGCCCCGCGGGTGCTGATCGCGAACTCGAACCTGGTCCCGCAGTGGGCTAACTGGGAGGAGTTCCGGCGGCTGGAGGCCGAGGGCCTGACGATGTTCGGCCAGATGACCGCCGGGTCGTGGATCTACATCGGCACGCAGGGCATCCTGCAGGGCACCTACGAGACGTTCGCGGCGGTGGCCGCCAAGCGCTTCGGCGGCTCGCTGGCCGGCACGATCACGCTCACCGCGGGCCTGGGCGGGATGGGCGGCGCCCAGCCGCTGGCGGTGACCATGAACGGCGGCGTAGCGCTGTGCATCGACTGCGACGCGTCCAGGATCGCCCGGCGGATCGAGCACGGCTATCTCGACGTCCAGGCCGATGACGTCGACGATGCGGTGCGCCGGGCGGTGGCTGCCGCCTCGGCGGGCGAGGCCCTGTCGATCGGGCTGCTCGGGAACGCAGCCGACCTGGTTCCGCGGCTACTGCGGATGAGTGCCCCGATCAACGTGGTGACCGACCAGACCTCGGCTCACGATCCGCTCAGCTATCTGCCCCGCGGGGTCGCGTTCGAGGACATGGCCGCGCTGCGGGCCGAGGACCCGGAGGGGTTCACGCGCCGCGCCCGCGAGTCCATGGCCGAGCACGTGCAGGCTATGGTCGGCTTCCAGGACGCCGGGGCCGAGGTCTTCGACTACGGCAACTCGATCCGGGGCGAGGCCGAGCTGGCCGGGTATGACCGCGCGTTCGCGTTCCCTGGCTTCGTTCCCGCCTACATCCGGCCGCTGTTCTGCGAGGGAAGGGGTCCCTTCCGCTGGGCCGCGCTGTCCGGGGAGGCGTCCGACATCGCCGCGACCGACAAGGCGATACTCGACCTGTTCCCCGAGAACCAGGCGCTCGCCCGGTGGATCCGGCTGGCCGGCGAGAAGGTGCATTTCCAGGGACTGCCGGCCCGGATCTGCTGGCTCGGCTACGGCGAGCGCCACCTGGCCGGCGAGCGATTCAACCAGCTGGTCCGCAGCGGCGAGGTGCAGGCGCCGATCGTGCTCGGCCGCGATCACCTGGACTGCGGGTCGGTGGCGTCGCCGTACCGGGAGACCGAGTCGATGGCCGACGGCAGCGACGCGATCGCGGACTGGCCGCTGCTCAACGCGCTCGTCAACACCTCCTCCGGTGCCACCTGGGTCAGCATCCACCACGGCGGCGGCGTCGGCATCGGCCGGTCGATCCACGCCGGGCAGGTCTGCGTGGCCGACGGGACCGACCTGGCCGGCCAGAAGCTGGAGCGGGTGCTGACCAACGACCCCGGCATGGGCGTGATCAGGCACGCGGACGCGGGCTACGATCGCGCGACCGAGGTCGCCGCCGAGCGCGGGGTCCGGGTCCCGATGCGCCCCGGATCTGACCGCTAGCCGATGGCTGCGAGCTTCGCCGAGCTGTGGAGCGAGCTGCTTCCCTTCGGCCGGGACGAGCTCACCGGCGGTTACCGGCGCTACTCGTGGACGCAGGCCGACGCCGCCTGCCGCGACTGGTTCGCGCGGACCGCGACCGGGCTCGGGCTGCGGACCGACTGCGACAGGAACGGCAACCTGTGGGCCTGGTGGGACGACGGAGCCTCCGGCCGGGCGGTCGCCACGGGCAGCCACCTGGACTCGGTGCCCGACGGCGGCGCCTTCGACGGACCGCTCGGGATCGTGTCGGCCTTCGCGGCCATCGCGCGGCTGCGGGCCAGCGGCTTCCGCCCGGCCAGGCCGATCGGCGTCGCCGCGTTCACCGAGGAGGAAGGCGGCCGGTTCGGGGTCGCCTGCCTGGGCAGCCGGCTCCTGACCGGGACGATCGATCCCGCGGTCGCGCGCGACCGGTTTGACTCCGGCGGCGTCAGCCTGGCCGACGCGATGCGCGCGGCCGGCCGGGACCCCGAGCTGCTCGGGGCGGACGAGGACCTGCTGGCCGACCTGGACTGCTACGTCGAGCTGCACATCGAGCAGGGCAGCGCGCTGGACGGGCTCGGCGCGGCCGTGGGCGTCGGCGAGGGAATCTGGCCGCACGGCCGGTGGCGCTTCGACTTCGCCGGCCGGGCCGATCATGCCGGGACGACCCGGCTGGCCGACCGCCGCGATCCGATGCTGCCGTTCGCCGCGGCGGTGCGGGCGGCCAGGATCGCGGCCGCCGCCAGCGGTGCGCTTGCCACCTTCGGCAAGGTGGTCGCCGAGCCCGGCGCCGCGAACGCGATCAGCTCGGCCGTCCATGCCTGGCTGGATGCCAGGGCACCGGACGAGGCCGGGCTGGACGGCATGGTCGAGGAGATCGCCGCGGCGGCCGCCGCGGCCGCCGTCGAGCACGGCGTCGGTCTCGAGCTGCGGCAGGAGTCGTTCACGCCGCTGGTCAGCTTCGACCCGAGCCTGCGTGACCGCCTGGTCGGAGTGCTCGCGGCCGCGGGAATGCAGGCGCCCGTGCTGCCGACCGGTGCCGGTCACGACGCGGGCGTGCTGGCGGCCCGGCTGCCGACCGCGATGCTGTTCGTCCGCAACCCGTCCGGCGTCTCGCACTCGCCGGCCGAGCACGCCGAGCCCGCCGACTGCGAGGCCGGCGTCACCGCGCTCGCAGCCGTCCTTGCCGACCTGGCGGGCCAGTGAGGGGCAGCAAAGGTCCAACGATGCCCATAGAGGGGCAGCAAGGGTCCAACGATGCCCTTGGGCGGGCTCGTGAGTAGCCGGTCG
>JASHOV010000330.1 GCA_030038495.1 Streptosporangiaceae bacterium | reverse complement strand
GCCCCGGCCGCAGCGAGCACGAGGGCCCCGGCGCGCAGGCCACGGGCCCGGCCCGCGTCGTTGACCGCCACCACCACGGTCGGCCGGCCGCCGGACACTCCGATCACCGCGACCACCCCCGGCCGGTCCGGCGCCAGCTTTCCGCGAATGTCGAGTGCGACCTTGCGCAGCGCGTCGGCGGGCACCCCGTCCGGCACCCGGTACGGCACGAACGCCGCCCCGGCCGCGTCCTGCGCGTCGGACGACGCGTCACCAGTGTCGCCGAGCAGCTGCGCGGACCGCAGTCGTTCCAGGTCCCGCTCGGCCTCCCTGAGCCTGGTCACCACGCCCGCGATCCGCTCCGGCAACTCCTCCCTGCGTGCCTTGAGCTGCTCACTGAGCTGGCCGACCAGAACGCTCTCCCTGGCCAGGAACCTGAACGCATCGATGCCGACCAGCGCCTCGACCCGCCGGACGCCAGAGCCGATCGACGCCTCCCCCAGGATCTTGACCAGCCCGAGATTGCCCGACCTGGCGACGTGGGTGCCACCGCACAGCTCACGCGAGTAGTCGCCGACCTCCACGACCCGGACGGTGTCGCCGTACTTCTCGCCAAACAGCGCCAGTGCGCCCATCGCCCGTGCGTCGTCGATGGAGGTGTGGAACGCGCGCACCTCCAGATCATTGATGAGGATCTGGTTGACCTCCTCCTCGGCGGCCTGGAGCACGGAGGCGGGCACCGCGCCGATCGCGGTGAAGTCGAACCGGAACCGCCCCGGCGAGTTCTCCGATCCCGCCTGCGCCGCCGATTCGCCCAGCGCCCCGCGGAATGCGCGATGCACGAGGTGGGTGGCGGTATGCGAGCGGGAGATCGCCCGGCGGCGCTCCACGTCGATCTCGGCGTGTACCGGCATGCCGACGAGCAGTTCCCCGGAGGCGACCCGCCCGCGGTGCACGATCAGCCCGGGGACCGGCGCCTGGACGTCGGTCACGTCCACCCTCGCGCCCTCACCGGCGCCGCTGCCGGACCCGACTATCACTCCGTTATCGGCGAGCTGACCGCCGCCTTCGGCGTAGAACGGGGTGCGGTCCAGGATCACCTCTACCGCGCTGCCCGCTCCCGCGGAGGGTACCGAGGCGCCGTTCACCAGCAGGCCGACGATGGTCGCGTCTCCGGCGATCTCGTCGTAGCCGGTGAAGGTCACCTGGCCGGCCTGCTCGAGGATGCGGGCGAAGACCGAGATGTCGGCGTTGCCGGTCTTCTTGCCCGCGGCGTCGGCCTTGGCCCGCTGCCGCTGCTCGGCCATCAGCCGCCGGAACTCGCCCTCGTCCACCTCCAGGCCCTGCTCCTCCGCCATCTCCAGGGTCAGGTCGATGGGAAAGCCGTAGGTGTCGTGCAGCTGGAACGCCTGGTCGCCGCGGATCACGTCCTTGCCCCGCCGCCGGGTCTCCTCGACCGCGGCGTCAAAGATCGCGCTGCCGGTCCGCAGCGTGCCCAGGAACGCGGCTTCCTCGGCGTCGATGACCGTGTGGATGTGCGGCGCGTCCCTGATCAGCTCCGGGTACTGCCGGCCGAGCGCGCTGATCGCCACCGAGGACAGCTCGTGCAGGAACCGCTCGTCCTCGGCGCCGCGGCCGCCGGACCCGCCCCGCTGGGCGCCGGACAGCAGACGCAGTTTCTGCACGCTGCGGCGCAGGATCCGGCGCAGCACATAGCCACGGCCCTCGTTGGCCGGGATAACACCGTCAGCCACCAGCATCACCGAGGTGCGCACGTGGTCGGTGACCACCCGCAGCGCGACGTCGGTGCGGTGCTCGACGCCGTAGCGCGTCTCGGTGAGCTCGGCGGCGCGCTCCAGCACCTTCCACATGGTGTCGATCTCGTAGATGTTGTCGACGCCCTGCAGCAGCGCGGCCATCCGCTCCAGGCCCATCCCGGTGTCGATGTTGCGCGTCGGCAGGTCGCCGGTTACGTCGAAGTCGATCTTCGACCGCACCGCGCCGAGCTGGTACTGCATGAAGACCAGGTTCCAGACCTCGAGGTAGCGGTCCTCGTCTGCCTCCGGTCCGCCCTCGCGGCCGTACTCCGGTCCGCGGTCGTAGTAGATCTCCGAGCAGGGACCGCCGGGTCCGGGCACGCCCATGTGCCAGTAGTTGTCGGCCAGGCCGCGGCGCTGGATCCGGCCCTCGGGCACGCCGACCACGTCGTGCCAGATCTTGGCCGCCTCGTCGTCGTCGGCCAGGACGGTGACCCACATCCTGCTCTCGGGGAAGCCGAACCCGCCATCGGACTCCGGCCCGGTCAGCAGCTCCCAGGCGAACGGGATCGCCTGCTCCTTGAAGTAGTCGCCGAAGGAGAAGTTGCCCAGCATCTGGAAGAACGTGCCGTGCCTGGTGGTCTTGCCGACCTCCTCGATATCCGGCGTCCGGACGCACTTCTGGCAGCTCGTTGCCCGCCGGAACGGCGGCGTCTGCTGGCCGAGGAAGTACGGCTTGAACGGGACCATGCCGGCATTGACCAGCAGCAGCGTCGGGTCCTCGGCCACCAGGCTCGCGGACGGGACCACAGTGTGCCCGCGCTGTTCGAAGTAGCTAAGGAAACGGCGGGCTATCTCAGCCGACTCCATGACGGCCATCCTCACAAATCATCAAGACCCGGCCTGCGCAGCCGGGAGTCACTGACAGGATCAGGGCTCGATGCTGCCCCGCTGGCGGCCGCGACCGGACGCCCGGTCACGCCGATTCCCGAGACTACGGCCTAACTGCCGGCCGTGCAGTTCGCGGTACTCCGCCATGCCCTCGCGAACGTCGTGGGCGAAACTGGCCGCGGACCGGATCCGCGCCGTGACCGGCACGGACGGGCGCGCCTCACCGTCGGCTGCCCGCAGTGCCCGCGGGCCCGAGCTCAGCATCCGGCCTGGAACGGGGGCCCCGGTGATAGCGCGCGCGACCCTGCTGGCCTTGCGGTAGCCAGCCACCCCGAGCACGGCGCCAGCCGCCAGCCAGAATCCCCGGCGCATCATGACCTGCCCCCGACGCGCGAGCGCCGCGACCTAGCCGCGCTGGTGACGGTCCCCGTAATCGCGGGTCGCTGCGTGGCCGCCGTCAGGCCGCTGCCGGGCTGGGCATCCGTCACGGCGGCCTGCAGCGAGCGGCGCACCAGGATGGCCCGGCGCAGGCCGAAGACGAAAGCGGACATGCCCGTCAGCGGCGCGGTCGCGGCCACGGAGATACCGCGGGCCAGGCCGGCCAGCGCGGACACATGGCCGGACAGCTCGGCCATGTTGGCGGTGACCTGGTCCATGCTGGCCGTGATCGCGTCGGTCCTGGTCAGCTGCTCGTTGGTCCGATCCACGGCCGCCTGCGCCTGCTCGATCAGCTGGTCGGCGCGCTCGCGGTACTGTGTCACCATCCCGGTCGCCGCCGACATCAGCCGCGCCAGCTTGATCAGCACGAAGATAGCCACGCAGGCGAGCACGGCGAAGAACCCGGCGGCTATGAGTGCCGCCAGCTGCCCGGCATTCATCGGTGTCGCTCCTTCCGCACGCCAGTCTGGGCCGACCCTATCGCGGATGATCGCGGCGAGCGGGCCCTCGGCAGTGGGCACCAGTCAGGCAGTGCCGGCGGGAGGATCGTCCTCGCCGGGCCGGTCGTCCCCGGCCGGGCGGGCCTGGTCGCCGCCGGCGAGTCCGAGCGTCTGGCGGATCCGCTCGGACCGCTCGGCGTAGCGCGCCTCCAGGCCGTGACCCGACGGCCGGTAGTACTGCTTGCCCGTGAGCGTGTCCGGGGCGTACTGCTGCGTGACGATTCCGGCCGGGTCGTCGTGCGGGTAGACGTAGCCCTTGCCGTGGCCGAGCTTGGCCGCGCCTCGGTAGCTGGCATCGCGCAGGTGCCTGGGCACCGGCCCGGTCAGCCCGGTCTGCACGTCGGATGCCGCGGCGATGATCGCGGTGGCCACCGCGTTGGATTTCGGTGCCAGCGCTATGTGGATCGTCGCCTGGGCCAGGTTCAGCCGGGCCTCGGGCAGGCCCACGAACTCGACCGCCTGCGCGGCCGCGACCGCGGCCTGCAGGGCGGTCGGATCGGCCAGCCCGACGTCCTCGCTGGCGTGTACGATGAGCCGCCTGGCGATGAACCGCGGGTCCTCGCCGGCCTCGATCATCCGGGCCAGATAATGCAGCGCGGCGTCGGCGTCGCTGCCCCGCATGCTCTTGATGAAAGCGCTGATGATGTCGTAATGCTGGTCTCCGGCCCGGTCATAGCGCACCATCGCCCGGTCCACTGCCCGCTCGAGGATCTCCACGGTTACCTCGCCGCCCGCAGGCAGGCCCAGGGCCGCGGCCTCCAGGTAGGTCAGCACCCGGCGCGCGTCACCGCCGGCCAGCCGGACCAGGTGCGCGCGGGCGTCGTCGGCCAGCACCACGCTGCCGGCCAGGCCGCGCTCGTCGGTTAGAGCCCGGCCGATCACCTGCTCGATGTCGGCATCGGAGAGAGGCTGCAGGGTCAGCATCAGCGATCGCGACAGCAGCGGGCTGACCACCGAGAAGAACGGATTCTCCGTGGTCGCCCCGATGAACGAGACCCAGCGGTTCTCGACGGCCGGCAGCAGCGCGTCTTGCTGCGCCTTGTTGAAGCGGTGCACCTCGTCGATGAACAGCACGGTCTGCGCCCCGCGCATGGCCAGCTGGTCTCGGGCCCCGTCGATGGCCGCACGGACGTCCTTGACTCCCGATGAGACCGCGGACAGCTCGACGAACCGGCGCCGCGTCACCCGGCTGATCACGTAGGCGAGCGTGGTCTTGCCGGTACCCGGCGGCCCCCACAGCAGCACCGACATGGCGGCGTCGTGCTCAGCCAGCTTGCGCAGCGGCGACCCGTCCCTGGTCAGGTGTCCCTGGCCGACGACCTCGTCGAGGGAGCGCGGTCGCATCCGCACGGCTAGCGGCGCCGCGGCCTGCTCCGCCTCGGCCGCCGCGTCGTCGAACAGGCTGTCCGCTGTTGCTGCCTGGGACCGGGGGCCCTGATCGGCTCTGGACACGGCTCGACAGTACCCGCTCGTGCTCCCAATCCAGGTAGAACCGGGGCGCGCAGCCGATCGCATCGAGCCAGTCTCGGCAACGGACTGGCTGGGCGTCCGGCACGAGGAAGTCTCGCCGGGCTACCCCGGGGAGTGGAGGCGCCGGCACCTGGCGCCCCGCGCGGACCGGCCGCTACGTTCTAACCATCAGCAGGAGCCCGGAAGAAGGTGCGATGAGCGCGGATGTCATACCGTTCCGGATCGAGGTCTCCGAGGCCGACATCGAGGACCTGCGGGACAGGCTGCGCCGGACCCGCTGGCCGGAGCCGGAGACGGTCGACGACTGGTCCCAGGGGGTCCCGCTGGCCTACGTCCGCGACCTGTGCGAGTACTGGCTGAACCGCTACGACTGGCGGCGCTGCGAGCACGGCCTCAACCAGGTGCCGCAGTTCCGCACCAAGATCGGCGGGCTCGACATCCACTTCCTGCACGTGCGCTCACCGCAGGAGGACGCGACGCCGCTGGTGATGACGCACGGGTGGCCGGGCTCGATCATCGAGTTCGGCAAGGTCATCGGGCCGCTGGCCGACCCGGTGAACCACGGCGGCGACGCCGCCGACGCATTCCACGTGGTGTGCCCGTCGCTGCCCGGCTACGGGTTCAGCGGCAAGCCGGCCCGGCCGGGGTGGAGCATCGCGCGCACGGCGGACGGCTGGGACGAGCTGATGACGCGGCTCGGCTACGGCCGGTACGGGGCGCAGGGCGGTGACTGGGGCGCCCAGGTCACGACCGGCTTGGGCATGCACCACGCCGAGCACCTGATCGGCATCCATCTCAACATGCCGATCATCCTGCCCGATCCGGACACGATGAGCGACCTCACCGACCGGGAGCAGGACGCGCTGGCCTCGCTGAACCACTACATGGACCGGGACTCCGGCTACTCCAAGCAGCAATCGACCCGGCCGCAGACCATCGGCTACAGCCTCGT
>JASHOV010000329.1 GCA_030038495.1 Streptosporangiaceae bacterium | reverse complement strand
GCTGGCCGGCTCCGGCTGAGAAGCCGACGCGGGCGCGCGCGGGCGGGCGGGCGCGGGCGGGCGGGCGGGCGCGGGCGGTGCGGGCAAGCAGCCGGTCAGAAGAGCAGGTTCGACAGCTGACTGCGCGCCTTGACGACGCGCGGGTCCCTGGGCGGGAAGATCTCGAACAGGCTGACCAGGTGCTTGCGGGCAATCTCCCGATCCTCACCCGTCGTGCGCCGGACCGTGTCAAGCAGCCGCTCGAAACTGGCCTCGATCTTGCCCATTGCCAGCTCGATGTCCGCGACCCGCAGTTGCGCGGACGCATCGTCGGGATGTTCCTCGGCGTCACGCCGCGCCGCGACCTGATCGTAGGACTCAACGCGCCGGATGAGGCCCACCTGCCGCACGCCCATCGTCGCGACCGGGTCGCCGGGGAACATCGACAGAACCTTCTCGAACTCCGCCTCGGCCGCGTTCATGTCGCCGCGCTCCATCGCGGCCTGCGCGGCCGCGAACGCGCTTTCGGCCTCCGCGGCCCCCGCCGCCCCGGCCCACTCGGGCCGCACACCCAGCGCAGATGCCCTGCCATCAGCCTGTCCGTGCGGGCCGTTTTCGCCCGCGCCCGCCTGACCGCCCGCGCCCGCCTGACCGCCCGTGCCCGCCTGACCGCCCGCGCCCGCCTGACCGGCCGCGCCCGCCTGATCGCCTGCAGCCGCCTGATCGCCTGCAGTCGGCTGCAGCCCCAGCTGCTCCGCCACCAGCATGACCTGGCCCAGCCACTCCCGGACCTGAGCCTCGGGCATCGCGCCGAGGAACCCGTCGGCGATCTGGCCGGCCACGACGGCAACGACCATGGGGATGCTCTGCACCTGCAGAGCGGCGCTGAGCTGCGGATTAGCATCCACATCCACCCGCGCGAGAATCCAGGCGCCGTTGGCCTCGGCCGCCAGCTTCTCCAGCACCGGGCCCAGCTGCTTACAGGGGCCGCACCATTCGGCCCACAGATCGAGAATGACCGGCACGGTCCGGGACCGCGCCACAACATCGGTGTTGAACGACTCGTCCGTGACGTCGATGACGGTTCCCGCCTGGCTTGCGGCGGCTGGGCCCTGCTCCGCCGCCCGCTGCCTGCGCTGCGCGGCCGCCTGCCGTGCGCCCAGGTCGATGGCGCCATGGAGGGAGAAGTCCCGCGGCTGATTCATGACTCCATCCTGCCGCATCCGCGCCGATGCCCCGCGCGGGTACGCTGATTCGTCGGGCGCCGTCGGCTCAGCGACGCCGGGCCGGGGCGGCTCAGAATGCCGGGGCCTCCGAGTACCCGCCCCACTCGGCCCGCAGCGCGTCGCAGATCTCGCCGAGCGTCGCCTCCGCCTGCGCCGCCTCGATCATCGGCGGGATCATGTTGGTGCCCGAGCGAGCCGCGTCCAGCATGGCGGCCAGCGCCGCGTCGACCGCGGCCTGGTCGCGTCCGGCCTTCCGGGCCCGCAGGTCGCGGACCTGCTCGACCTCGACCTCGTGGCTGACCCGCAGGATCTCGATCGGCTTCTCCACCGACTCGGTGTAGCAGTTCACGCCGACGACGTGCTTGTCGCCCTTCTCCAGCTTCTGCTGGTAGGCGAAGGATGCCTCGGCGATCTCCGACACGAACCAGCCCTCGTCGATGCCGTGCAGGATCCCGCCCGTCATCGTGCCGTCAGGACTCATCGCGCGGATCCGGGCGAATGTCTCCTCCGCCTCCGCCTCCAGCCGGTCCGTCAGCGCTTCGACGTACCAGGAGCCGCCCAGCGGATCGGCGACGTTGACCACGCCGGTCTCTTCCATGATCACCTGCTGGGTGCGCACGGCGATCTCCGCCGCCTTCGTGCTCGGCAGCGCCAGCACCTCGTCCAGCGCGTTGGTGTGCAGCGAGTTCGTGCCGCCCAGGACCGCGGCCAGCGCCTCGATCGCGGTCCGCACCACGTTGTTGTCGGGCTGCTGCGCGGTGAGTGACACGCCCGCAGTCTGCGTGTGAAACCGCAGCCACTGGGCCTTCTCGGTCCTGGCGCCGTAGACGTCCCGCAGCCAGCGGGCCCAGATGCGACGCGCGGCGCGGAACTTGGCGATCTCCTCGAAGAAGTCGATGTGCGCGTCGAAGAAGAACGACAGCCCGGGCGCGAACACGTCGACGTCCAGCCCGCGCGACAGTCCGAGCTCGACATACCCGAAGCCGTCCGCGAGCGTGAACGCCAGCTCCTGCGCCGCGGTGGAGCCCGCTTCGCGGATGTGGTACCCGGACACGGAAAGCGGCTTGTAGTCGGGGATGTTCTGCGCGCAGTACTCCATCAGGTCACCGATGAGGCGCAGATGCGGCTGCGGCGGGAACAGCCATTCCTTCTGGGCGATGTACTCCTTGAAGATGTCGGTCTGCAGGGTGCCGTTGAGCCCGGAGATGTCGGCGCCCTGGCGCTTGGCCGCCGCGAGGTACATGCAGAACACCGGCACCGCGGGCCCGCTGATCGTCATCGAGGTGGTGATGTCGGCCAGCGGGATGCCGCCGAACAGCGTGTCCATGTCGGCCGTCGAGTCAATGGCCACCCCGCAGTGCCCGACCTCGCCCGCCGACCTCGGGTCGTCGGAATCCCGGCCCATCAGCGTCGGCATGTCGAACGCCACCGACAGGCCGCCCCCGCCGGCTTGGAGCAGCATCTTGTATCGCTCGTTGGTCTGGTTCGCATTGCCGAACCCGGAGAACTGCCGGATCGTCCAGGTCCGCCCGCGGTACCCGCCCGGATACAGCCCGCGAGTGAACGGGTACTCCCCCGGCCAGCCGATCCGCTCGAAGTCCGGCACGACCGCGCCCTCCGGCGGCCCGTACACGGGGTCGACTTCCAGCCCGGACAGCGTGGTGAAGTCCGCGTCCCGGCGCCGCGAGGCGTCGTATCGGCGCTGCCAGCGCTCCCGCCCGAAGTCGGCCATGTTCCCTCGGTTCCCTCGCAATTTACTTGGACGTCCTACTATCTGCAGTCTAGCCGCACTGTCCAAGGATGGGAACGTCGGCCGCGGGTGCCAGCCGCCACGGCACGCGCGGCCACCGGTGCCAGAAAAAGACCCAACCGCGCGGCACCTTGCGCCGTCTTACCTGCTGCAAGGCGGGAAGCGCCAGGTCAGCTCGGATTCGGCGGAGAAGTGGTACAAAAGATGCAACACAGCGTCGGCGGCGGCAGTTGCGCACTGGTTCTTCGCGACTCGGGCCCGGTACCGCTTGTCACTGTGCTCGGGAACACTGGACAGCTGAGCTGGCCAGGGCAGCGACCGCAGGGCCGCAAGCAGGGGAACGCAGTGGCGAGGCTCCGCACATCTGACCGCGAAGCGGTCGAGGAGTTCTTCAACGCGTGCTACCCGCGCCTGGCCGGGTGGGTGCGGCGCCTGGTTGACGACGAGGACACCGCCCACGAGATCGCGTCCGAGGCCTTCACCCGATTGCTGTCGCGGTGGTCGGGCCTGGACAACCCGCAGAGCTACGTCTACATGATCGCGACCAACCTGGTCCGCGATCACTGGCGCAAGAGCGGGCGGGAGCGGACCGCGCTGCGCGCCATGACGGCCGCGGGCCCGCCGGAGATGTCGTACCAGCCCGCGCAGGACGTCGACGTCAGGGCGCTGATCGAGGGACTACCGGAGCGGCTGCGCAGCGCCTTCCTGCTGCATTACTACGCGGGCTTCGGGGTGAAGGAGGTGGCGGCCATGCTCGGCCGCCCGGAGGGCACCATCAAGGCGGACCTGTTTCATGCCAGGGCCCGCCTGAAGACCGCGGTGGGAGAGGCTAGTGACTAACCAGCACGATCCGGTTGATGCGTGGCTGGAGCGCGAGGTGACACCACTGATGCCACGGCCGGGCTCGCTTGAGCGGATCCGGACCAGGGCCAGGCGGCGTAAGCGCAATCAGGCGTTCGTGGTGGCGGCCGGCTGCGCCGTCATCATCGGCGCCGCCGCGGCCGTGCCCCAGATCGCGTCGGCCCTGCAGGGCACCGCCGGTCCCGGCCACACGACGCCGCCATCCGCCCTCGGCTCGTCCGCGCCGTCAGCCCAGTCGAGTGGCCATGGAACCGTGGCACCCGAGACGTCCAGGGCCACGCCCAGCCCGCAGCACTCCACGCTGGCGACCGGGCCCCTGACCGACGACCCGGTTCCCGCGAACTTCAGGCCGACGTCGGTCACGTTCGTCGGCAATGGCACCGGCGGCGTCGTCGGCGCGGTCATCGGCCAGGCCGGCCCGCATTGCGCGACGCAGTTCTGCACATCCCTCGCCCAGACCGCCGACTACGGCAAGAACTGGTACGGCCTGAGCGCGCCACTGACCGGCGGGCCGCAAAGCGCGACCGGGGTCAGCCAGGTGCGCTTCGCCAGTCTGAAGGACGGCTGGGCCTACGGGCCTGGCCTGTGGGAGACGACAAACGGCGGCTGGCCGTGGGCGCAGGAAAATACTTACGGGATGCGCGTCACCGATCTCGAGACGGCTAGCGGCCACGCGTTCGCGGTCTTCGCGGCATGCCCGGGCACCAATGCCGACTACGCCCGGAGCTGCAACTCGTTCGCGCTGTACACGTCTACGACCGGCGGCTCCAGCTGGTCGCCGGTCGCGGTGCCGTCCGCGTTCCGGGACATGACGACCTCGACGTCGTCCTCGGCCAGCCTGGTGATCTCGGGCGGCACGACGGCCTATCTGCTGACTCCCTCCGGGCAGGTGCTCAGCGGGCCTGTCGCTGGCGGGGCGTGGACGCTGGAGGGCACGGCTCCGTGCACTCCAGGGCCCGCCCAGGCCGACGGCGCCCCGTCCGACGCCCAGCTCGCGGCGGGCCCGACCCTGCTGCTCGCCTGCGACTCGGCTCAGCAGACGACGATCTACAGCTCGGCGGATGGCACGTCCTGGAAGGCGATCGCGGGAGTGCCGATCACCGGCTCGGCGACCTCGCTCGGCGCGAGCTCCACCGGACAGGCGGTGCTGGCCACGACCACGGGCATGTACTACTCCACGGATGGCGGGAAGCAGTGGCGGGCGGCCTCGGTGGCGTCAGCCCCGGCCGCGGGCTTCAGCTACGTCGGCATGACCAATGCCACCCAGGGCGTGGCGCTACCGGCGGACGCCAGCCTCGGCGAGATCTTCGTGACCGGCGACGCCGGTCATACCTGGGCGGCCTCGCCAGTCAGGGGCTAGTGAAGTCGCCCGCCGCCACGCGCAGGCCCCGCAGCAGGCCGGATAGGTTCTGCAGCTCGTCCTCGCCGTAGCCGGCCATGCCGAACTCGGCCTTCATGAGGTCGGCGGTTGCCCGCTGCATGACATCGCGGCCGGAGGCAGTGATCTCGGCCAGCGTGCCCCGGCCGTCCCTGGGATTGGGCCGCCGGATCACCAGCGCCTGCTTCTCGAGCCGGTCGATCGTGTTCGTCACGCTGGTCGGATGGACCATCAGGCGCTGGCCGATAATGCTCATCGGCAGCGAGCCCTCCCGGCTGAAACTCAGCAGGACCAGGGCCTCGTAGCGGGCGAACGTCAGCCCGTGCGGCCGCAGCAGCCCGTCGAGCTCGGCCAGCAGGATCTGCTGCACCCGCATGATCGCGGTCACGGCAGCCATCGCCTTGGAATCGCCGAAGCGGTTCTCCCATGTCTGAGCCGCCCGGGCGATCGGGTCGAACGGCAGGTCCAGCGGCTTAGGCACACCTCAAGTTATCGCGGCGGGCCTCGATGAGTCCGAGCTGTCCCGCATTGCGTCACGTTCCGTGAATACGAATCGGGTCAGCCGGCGCGTACGTGGACATGGTCAATTACAGATAGTTACATTGCCTGCTGGGGAACGTCTGTTGAGCAAATCCGGGGGAAATTCCGTGCGGTCGGCCCATGCAGTCACGGCCGCGGATCCCGTGCTAGCCGCCGGGATCGGCGTGCGCCACGGCAGGCACTGGGCCGTTCGCTCGGCCAGCTTCCGCGTCGGTCCCCCGATGCCGGGAAAGTCCGCGCTCGGCATCCTGATCGCCGCGCCCGGCCCGGCGGCCGCCCTGATCGACGTCCTTGCCGGCGCCGCCAGGCCGGCCTACGGCGAGCTGCGCGTGCTCGGGACCGACATGGCGACGGCTCGCGGCCGGGCCGCGGTCCGCAGC
>JASHOV010000328.1 GCA_030038495.1 Streptosporangiaceae bacterium | reverse complement strand
CTCCTCCGCGTCGAGCGCGGTCTTGAGCCTCTCCCGTAGTTCCCGCGTGACTTCGGCCCGTGCTAGCGGTGCGGTGCGGGCTGTGACGCGCATCATCAGCGTGTCCGGGGATACGGTCTCCAAGCCCCATACCTCCGGGCGCTCGAGAATCGAGGCCCGCCAGCGCGGCTCGGTCGACATCGCCACGGCTGCGCGCTCGAGCGTCCGGCGCGCCGTGGCCACCGATGTGCCGTATGGCACGGGGAAATCGACAACGGCCCTGGCCCATCCGTGGGTCTCGTTGCCCGCGTACTTGATCGTGCCATTGCGGATATGCCACACGACGCCATTGACATCGCGCAGCCGGGTAATGCGCAGGCTGACGGCCTCGACGGTCCCGGTCACGCCCCAGACGTCGACCACGTCGCCCACGCCGTACTGGTCCTCGAGCAGGATGAAGATCCCGGCCAGGAAGTCCTGCACGAGGTTCTGCGCGCCGAAGCCCAGGGCGATGCCGAGCACGCCGGCGCTTGCGAGTATCGGCGCAAGATTGAGGCCGATGTCACCGAGGATGATCAGGCCGGCGATCGTGAAGATCGTCACCGAGGCGGCATTGCCGAGCAGAGAGGCCAGCGCGATGCCGCGCTGGATGCGCCGCTCGCCGAACACCGCGTGCGCGTGCTCGGCCCGTTGCTGGCCGGCGCCCGCGCGCGCCGTAACCCTGGTGATCAGGCGCTGGGCCGCGGCCCGCAGCAGGAACGCCACCAGCAGCACGAGGGCTATCCGCAGCGCAAGCCGGATCGGCCCGGCCATGTACACGCTGGTCAGTTCGGCCGCGTGCGCATTGTGCGACAGGTCCCAGACGAGCCTGCACGCAATGCCGGGTGATGCGCTGCGGCAGGCGCTGTCGAGCGTGGGGCCGGCCGCGACCGCACCGGCCAGGTCAGGTAGGGCAGCCACCCGCACGATCCTAATCAGCCGGCTGGCACAATTCCGTAACGAAACTTGTGTTGCGACTGGGACCAATGATGTAGGAGCGTCGAAAAGGACTAACAAGGCGCGTTGATCAAGTTACAATGTGTTAGTAGGCGCGATCCGCTCGGGGCGACGCGGGGTCATTCGTGACCATTGATGACGGGGGAGGACAGAGCAGGTGTCAGCTGAGCGGAGTGTGAGTTCCGTCACGGTCGGCGGCGCTGTTGGCATCGGGCCGGGCGGGCCGGCCTGGACGGTGCTGGGCCCGACTCGCCAGGAGGCGACGACCGCGCGGCTGATCCGGGCTCGTGAACTGGTCGCAGGTGTCCCGCCGGCGCAGATAGCCGGCACGATCGCCGGCCAGTGCGGTGTCAGCATGATCCGTGCCTACCGGCTGGCTCTCGGAATCGCGCTGGCCGATGTCGTAGCTCAGGTGCGCGCCAGGTATGCGGCCGACGGCCGGGCGGTGCCGCGGTTCAGTGCGACCCTGCTGTCGGCTTACGAGAGCGGGCAGAAACGGCCCGGCCCCGAGTATCTGCACTATCTGTGCTCCGCCTATCAGGCCGATCCTGCCGATCTCGGTTACGAAGGGCGATGCCTGTGCGGCGGATCGCACCGGCCTGCGGCGGCCGCCCCGGCCGTGCCCCGGACACCGGCGGGCGTACCGGCCAAGCCGCGCGCAGCCAACCGGGACAAGACGGCGCCTGCCGCCGAGCCTGCCGGACCGGCCGACGGGGACGAGGACGACGACGAGCTGCGGCGCATGCTCATCCGGCAGATGACAGCGGCGGGCTGCCGGGTGGACGGCCGCTTCCTGGGCGCGGTCGATCGGATCCGCCGGCGGATGGACGAGGCGCTGCTGGGCGGGACCGTCTCCGCGGCGATGCTCGACACCTGGGAGCAGGGCGCGGCGGCCTACGGGCGGCAGTACATGTCCGTGCCGGCCCTGCGGCTGCTCTGTGACCTGCTGCTTGATCTCGGCGACGTTCGGCGCATGTGCGAGGAGCGCCAGCCGCTGGAGTTCTCCGAGCGGCTGTGCCGGCTGGCAAGCCAGCTGGCCGGGCTGGCCGGCATCGTGATGCTCGACCTGGGCGATCACCGGCTGGCGAGGTCGCTCTTCCGTACTGCGCGGACGGCGGCCGACGAGACCGGCGACCGGCAGCTGCGTGCGTGGGTCGCAGCCAGGGAGGCGCTGGTGCCGCTGTATTACGGCGATCCGCGGGAGGCGGCCGCCCTGGCCGGAAGCGCGGCCGACCTGGCCGGCCGCCATCTGTGCGTCGCGGCGGTGATGAGCCCGGTGCTCGAGACCCGTGCCCAGGCTCGTCTCGCGGCGCTGGCCTGCCACGGACGGCGCCAGGCGGTGAACCGCGCCAAGGCCGTGCTTGACCGGGCGGCGGACGAAATCGCGGATCTGCCGGCCGAGCAGCAAGCCGACACCGCCCTCGGCTACACCGAGCGGCAGCTGTACTTCCACTCCGGCGACGCGCTGGTGGCGCTCGGCGACTGGCAGGCGGCAGGGCGGTCGTTCTGCCTCGCGGCCCAGTTGTACTCGCCGGCCGAGGTGCTCGACAGCGCGCTCGTGGCCCTCGGTCAGGCACGATGCCTGCTGGAATCAGATGAGCCCGGGCAGGCGCTGGCGCTGGGCCTGGACACGCTGGTCGGGCTGCCGCCCGAGCACCGGACCGACGTCATACAGCAGGTAGCCCGGCACCTGTGCCAGTCCGCTGCCGACCGGGACCCGTGCCTGCCCGGACTTCCCGAGTTCCGCGACGTCCTGACCCGCGCCTGAGCCATCCCCGGCAGGCAAGCTAGCCCCGGTTCGGGCTGTCTGGGCCGGGGGCCGGAGCCGGCCCGAGCCTTAGGCCGTGGCCCGGGAGGCCACGTTCCCCCCTCAGACGCGCAGGCCGGTCTGCGCGGCGGCAAACGCGAGTTGCTCGGCGGAGAGGGCAACGGTCCGGCTGACCGCGCGTGCGCCGTGCCCGACGTTGGCCTCGCGGCGTAGCAGGACCGGGCGCTCGCCGATGGGCGACGAGGTGGCATGCTGCAGCGCGGCGCACAGCTTCCGCGCGTGCATCGGGTCCACCCGCGTGTCGCCGTCGAAGACGGTGAACAGCACCGCGGGGTAGCGCACGCCGTCGCGGACGTGGTGATACGGCGAATACGAGCGCAGCCAGCCGAACTCCTCGGCGATCGCCGCCGTACCGAACTCGTCGTTCCACGTCTCGCCCAGCCCGAACTGCTCGTACCTGATCATGTCCAGCAGGGGTGCCGAGCAGATGGCGGCGGCGCTCAGGTCCGGCCGCTGGGTGACCGAGGCGCCCACGAGCAGGCCGCCGTTGGAGCCGCCCATGACGGCGAGCTGGGCGGTCGAGGTCCAGCCATCGGCTATCAGCTTCTCGGCGGCGGCGTGGAAGTCGTCGAACACGTTCTGCTTATGGGCGCGCATGCCTGCCCGGTGCCACTGCTCGCCTTCCTCGCTGCCGCCCCGCAACCCGGCGATCGCGTAGACGCCGCCCGCCTCCACCCAGGCCAGGACGCTGGCCGAGTACTCGGGTGTCAGGCTGACGTTGAAGCCGCCATAGCCGTACAGGATCGTGGGCCGCGGCGTGCGGTCACCGGCCGGCCCGTGATCCCGGTCGGCTGGCGCGTGGAGGATCAGCATCCGGACCGTCGTGCCGTCCGCCGAATAGTACGGCACCTGCTCGGCCCGGATCGTCGGCACGCTGACGGTGCCCGGTGAGCGCCGCCAGACGTCGGTCTCGCCGGACGTGGCGTCGAAGCGGAGAATCCGCACGGGCGCCGAGTGGTCGGTGTAGGCGAGCCAGGCCTCGTGCCCGCCCTCCGGCCGCTCGCGCAGACCGCCGACCGTGCCAAGGCCCGGCAGCGGCACCGCCTGCGTCGGGCGGCCGGTCGCGAGCTCGTGCACGGTGAGCTCGCCGATGGCATGCCGGGTCCTGGCCACTAGCACAAGCGGCTCGCCGAGTTCCGGGCCGTCCAGGATGGCGAAATCGGTGAGCACCGCCTCTGAGTCTTCTCCGATGACGTCCCGCCAGCTGCCGTCGGCCGGGAAGGCCTGGTGCGCAGGGTCGGCCACCGCGATTCGGCCGCGCGGTGCGTCCGCGTCCGTCAGCAGGTAGATCCGGCCGTCGCGGCCCGGCCTGGCCCAGGTATTGGCGTCCACCCCCTGCTGGAGGACCTGGAGGTCGGGGGTGGTCACGTCGCCGGCGTCCAGTGCCGCGACCCATACGTCGGTCCGCGGCGCGGTACCGGCCGCGGCCGTGATGATCAGCCAGCGGCCATCGCGGCTGACCTGGACCTCGTAGTAATTCGTCTTCTCCAGGCCTTCGCCCAGGATCATGACGTCCTCGTCCGGGCTCGTTCCCAGCCGGTGCAGGTAGATGCGCCGGTGGAACGCCTCCTCACCAGCCGGCACGGCGTCGGGCGCGAGCCTGCGACCGTAGTAGTACGCCTTGCCGTCCGGCAGCCAGGCCAGGTTGCTGTACCTGGTCCGGTCGATGGGCCCGTCCACCAGACGGCCCGTCGCCGTGTCGATCACCCTGAGCACGGCTTCCTCGGTGCCGCCCTCGGAGAGCTGGTAGGCGAGCAGGCTGCCGTCCTTGCTCGGATTCCAGTAGTCGAGCGTGGTCGCGCCGGCCGGATCGACGGCCATGGGGTCGATCAGGGCCCGTTCCTGGTCGCCGGGTGCGGCGGTGTAAAGGACAGCGTGCTCCTGGTCTGGCTCCCGCCTGGTGTAGAACTGGCGCTCGCCGCGCCAGACCGGCGGGCTGACCAGTCCGGCGCCCAGCAGCTCGGTCAGCCGCGTGGCCAGCCGGTCCCTGGCCGTGAGGCCAGCGAGGTAGCTGGCGTATAGCTCATCCTCGGCACGGAGCCAGTCCCTGGTCTGCTGGCTGTCGGCATCCTCGAGCCATCGGTACGGGTCCTCGACGGCCTCGCCGTGGATGATCTCGGTGACGTCCTGACGCGGCGCGGCCGGATAGGACGCCGGTGGCTGGGACGCCGGTGGCTGGGACGCCGGTGGCTGGGACGACTGCATATCAGGCACCCTATGTCGGTCGCTGAGGCGACGAGCGGCGGAACCTGAGCTGAACTCGCCGCCCGCGGCGGGCTAATGCTCTTGGCGAACGGGCCGCTAGCCCGTCACACTGGTCACGGGTGCCCCGGCGGCACGGTGCCGGAACCGTTCCGTACCGGTAGACGACGGCCGCGCCGAGGGAGGTGCTTGTGCAACGGGTGCTGCTGCTGAACATCACCTATGAGCCGCTGACTACGGTCGGGCTGCACCGTGCGGTCTGCCTGGTCCTCGGCGAGAAGGCTGATGTGGTGCACGATGACAGCAGTGGCATGACGCTGCATTCGGCGTCGGCGAAGCTGGCCGCGCCGTCGGTGATCAGGCTGCGCCGGTACGTGCGTATCCCGCATCGCAGCCGGGTGCCGCTAACCAGGGCCGCGCTGATGCGGCGCGACAACTACATGTGCGCCTACTGCGGCACCAAGGCCGACACCATCGATCACGTCGTTCCGCGAAGCCGCGGCGGCCTCCACATCTGGGAAAACTGCGTCGCCTCCTGCACCCGGTGCAATCACAGGAAGGCCGACCGGCTGATCGAGGAGCTGGGCTGGACGCTCGACCGGGATCCGGCCGCGCCGCGCGGCGCGCACTGGCGGCTGATCGGCGCGGCCCAGGACGGTGACCCGCAGTGGATCGCCTACCTGGCGGAGCCGAGCGCCGCATAGGGCCCTGGGGCCTGGGGCCTGGAGCCGGCCTCGGGGCGGCCGGGGCCCGGCGTGCCCGCCTAGCAGAGCTTAACCCTACGTAGCGTGACATCTCGACCCCGGTCCGCCATGAATCGGCGCCGGGCGCCGGTGTTAGCTTCGTCCGATGGTCAGCCGTCCAGACTTCCCGCCGTCCCCCCGCAGACGGCCCGAACCGCCGCGGAATACCGCGGTACCTGCGGGGCAGTCCGCCGGTACGTTCCAGCCGGCCCGGTATGTGTACGGCATGCTACTGGCCCAGGGCCTGGCCTGGCTCGTGCTGGCTGCCGCCGGGCTCGCGGCCTGGATTGCGGCCTTTCCGGCTGATCTGAACCTCATCAGCGCGGGCGGCGCCGCGCTCTGGACGGGAGCCGAGCTGCTCGGCATCATCCTGGCCATCTGCCTGGGCGCCGCCGAGCTCGGCATGGCCTGCCGGATGCGGGGCGGGCGCCCCCGGATCCTGCTAGCCACCGTCGTCGGAATCCAGGGCTTCATGCTCACGCTGGCCCTGATCCTGGCCGCGTTCCTCATCACGATCGGCGGCAGCCTGCTTCAGCTGCTGGTCGTCGGCGCCTTAGCGCGGCCTCGGCGCGGCGCGGCGGAGTCAGCCCCGTCGCGGACGGCATCAGGTTAGCTGGGAGCCTTACCGCTCTGAGCGGACGGTAGAACTCCCGGTTGATGCTGAGCTCCCGGGTGACCGCCGTCGGGCGGTGCTCGTTATGTCCGGATGGTCCGCGCTCGCGGCTATCCGGCGCGCGGCAGGCGTCGGGAGATGACCGCGATTTCGCCCGCGTCGGTGGTCAGCACCTGGATGCCTGGCCCGAAATGTCCGGCAAGTAGTGAGTCATCCAGTACGGTGCGGGCCGGGCCGACAGCCGCGATCTGGCCGCTGGCCAGCAGCATGAGCCGGTCGGCGAACTGGCCGGCCAGGGTCAGGTCGTGGATGGCCGACAGGACGGTCAGGCCGCGCTCCGCGCGGACCTCGTCGATCAGCTCGAGCGCGTCCATCCTGCGGCCGAGGTCCAGTGCGCTGGTCGGCTCGTCGAGCAGCAGCACCGGGGCCTCCTGGGCGAGCGCCCTGGCCAGCACCAGCCGCTGCAGCTCACCGCCGGACATCGCCCGCAGCGTGCGGCGCGCCATCGACGCCAGATCGAGGCGCTCCAGGATCGCGCCGCAGACCCGCCTGTCGGCCGCGGTCTCGACCCGGAGGTACCCGATGTGCGCGTTCCGGCCGAGCAGCACGTAGTCGCTCACCGTCATGTCCGGCGGCAGCACGGGCCGCTGCGGCACGTAGGCGATCAGACGCGCCAGCTCCCTCCGGCTGAGCCGGGCCGAGGGTCGGCCACAGACGGTGACCTGCCCGTCGAATCGCAGCAGCCGGGCCAGGGCGTTCAGCAGCGTGGTCTTGCCGGCACCGTTCGGTCCGATGACCCCGAGCCACTCGCCGTCGGCCACCGAGCCGCTGATGCCACCCAGCGCGATCGCCTCGTCGTAGCGCACGGTCAGGTCGCTGAAGCTGATCATGACAAGCCCTGACTCGCGCGCCGGGACCTGAGCACGAACAGAAAGAACGGAGCACCGGCCAGCGCGGTGATAACGCCGATCGGTACCTCCGCGGGCGCCTGGACCGTCCGTGCGGCCACATCCGCCAGGACCAGGAACGCGGCACCGCCGATCATCGAGACGGGCAGCAGGACGCGGTAACTCGGGCCGGCCGTCAGCCGGATCGCGTGCGGCACGATGATCCCGACGAAGCCGATCAGGCCGCTGACGGCTACAGCGGCCGAGACGCCCAGTGTCGCGGCCATCACCACAAGCAGCCGGACCCGCGCGACGTTAACTCCAAGGCTGGCGGCTTCTGTCTCCCCGACACGCAGCACGTCCAGCAGCCGCCGGTGCGCCACCAGCGCGATCGCCGACACTGCTATATAGGGCAGGACCAGCGCGATTTGCGACCACGTGGCGGCAGAAAGCCCGCCGAGTATCCACGAGTACACGGTTTGCAGCGTCTGCGAGTGCTGCTCGGGGTCCTGGTCGGGTCGATGCTGGCCGGCGGCG
>JASHOV010000327.1 GCA_030038495.1 Streptosporangiaceae bacterium | reverse complement strand
TCTCGTACTGCGCGGCGATCTTGGCGACGCTGTGGCAGCTGTCGGCGATCTCCTCGTCGACGCTGTCCGCGCTCGCGCCGCCGAAGGACGGCACGACCTGCCCGCCTGCCTTCTGGATCGCGGCGATGCCCGCCGCGTAGGGCTTGCCGACCGGCATCTTCGGGTCGCCGTTCCAGTCCACGGTGCACGAGCCGGGCCGGGAGGTCTGCAGGAACGCCAGCGTAAGGTACTTCGACCCGGACGACTTCGAGGTCGCGGCGAGGGCGCCGGGCCCCGCAGCGTAATAAGGCGCAAACACGTGCGGCGGCAGCAAGCCCCCGTGGTCAGCAGCACCGTGGTCAGCAGCGGCCTGAGGCTGCCCGGCCTTCGCGTCGGCCGGGGCCGCGACGGCGACGGTGATTCCCGCGATGCAGCTGAGCATCCCGATACCGGCAAGCAGACGCGTCCGCAGCATGGCTGGCCGTTCCCTTCGACGCTTGCCCGGGGCGGCAGAGCGTGATCGTCCGAACACCACTAATTAGGAAGGTTTACTAACGTAGCTACCTTTTCATGGTGAGTCCGGACGCTGTCAAGGGGGAACGGGCTACCCGCGGCGCACTTCGAACGTGAAGCAGCCGTACTCCAGCGCGCGGGCGTGCACGAGCGCGACCTCCGGATCGGCAAGCATCTCGGCCACGACCCTCTCCGCCGCCCCGGGATCGGGAATCGCGCCGGACTCGAACAGCCTGCCGCCGAGGATCCCGCCCGCGGCCGAGTACGCGCGGAACACCCGCCGTCCGCCCGCCAATTCCGGCGGGTAGCCGGTGCCGCCCGGTCCTTCGCACGGCTCGGCGTGGATGAAGACCGGGCCCACCTCGTCGTAGGGTCCCGGCTGCGCCCCAGTCTCGCGCGCCCACCGCCGTAGCGGCGCGTACGACACCAGCGCCACGCGCTCGCCCGGCCGAATCCGGCGCAGGCAGCAGCGCAGCGGGGCGCCGCCCTCGTCGTCGGTCAGCAGCCGCGGCGGATTGCCCGCGTCGTCGATCCGCAGGAGGCCGCGGACCACCTCCGGCTCGATCGCCCGCACTGCGATGGCGGTTGTGGTGTGAGTGACTGTGTTCATAAATTCATGCTCACAAGAGGGGAACGCGGGTGTCTGGCGGGAATCTGACGCGAGCCTCGCAGCGCCGCGTACCAGGACCGGTCCCGGCAAGGTCGCCGGCCGGGTAACGACGCGGCCGACCGGCGACGATCTCACTGAGGCCATCATCACCAGCGCCTCAGGAGGCTCAGTGAACAAGAACCTCGCGTCCCCCCTGGTGCTCGCCGCCGCCTGCGGGGTGGCGGTTGCCGGGCTAGCGACCGCGACCGTGCCCGCCGCGGTCGCGGCGGGCACGGCGGTCACGGCGGTAGCGGCGCAGGGACATCGAGCGCGCCCGACGACCATCCGTCTGATGGCCCTCCAGATCACGCAAGACGTGATCGCCACGGCCAGCATCGAGTCCGACAGGGACGAGAGCGCAGGAAAGGTTATCGGGGCTGACAGCTTTGTCTGCCTGCTGCCTGGTCACAAGCCCGGATCGTGCGCAGCAGTAATCAACCTGACCGCAGGAGCGCTGTTCTTCTCGGGCAAGGCCAGCAAAACCGGCGCCTCCGGGAAGATCGTCGATGGCACCGGCAAGTACGCGGGCGCCACAGGCACGGCAGTCGCGACCAGCAAGTCGTCCGCCAAGACGCTGATCGTCATCCGTCTGCGCAAGCTCTAGGCCCTCGGCCGGGCGGAAAGCAAGGCTCCGCGCGGAACAGCCGGTTCTGCTGCTCGGGTTCTGGCCCGCACATCCCAGGCTGATTCACGTAATGCGCGGCCACGCGTTGCGCGTTGAAGGAGTGTGGAAACCCACCGACTGGACTTCGCGGAGTTCTACCGCAACTCCGCGAATGACTGCCTGCGCACCGTCCTGCTGACCGTCGGTGACCGCGATGTGGCACAGGACCTGGTGGACGAGGCCTTCGCACGGGCCTGGGCTTCGTGGCGCACAGTCAGCAGGCATCCGGCACCGGTGGCGTGGGTGGTCCGCACCGCGCTGAACGTGAACATCTCCCGCTGGCGGCGCCGCCGCAGGGAGGTACCGGTGCCCGACCCCGGCATCGTTGCCAACCTGCCCGTGGTAGACGGGCTCACCGACCGCAGCGCCCTCGACCCCCAGATCATGACGGCGCTGATGCGGCTGCCCGCCCGGCAACGGCAGGTGGTCGTGCTGCGCCTGTTCCTTGACCTCGACACCGCCCGCACCGCGGAAGTGCTCGGCATCGCGCCGGGCACGGTCATGGCCCACCTGGGCCGGGCCATCGCCGCCCTGCGCGACGACCTTGTCCCTACCGGACGGCAGGAGAACTCATCATGAACAATGACGACCTGATCACAGCGATGCGAGAATCCGTCACCGGCGTCCATACGACCACCGGCCTCGAGCAGATCGTCCGTCGCGGCCGGGCAATTCGCGCCCGGCGGCGGATTCCCGGCCTGGCGGGAACGCCGGCCGTGGCGGCCGGGGCGATCCTGGCCGTGGCGGCCCTGACACCCGCGGGTCATCAGGCCGACCACCAGGCTACTGCTCAACTGGCGGCCTGGACGGTCACCAAACTGGCCGACGGCAACGTATCCGTCACCATCCGCGAGCTGAAAGATCCGGCCGGGCTGCAAAGTACGCTCCGCGCGGACGGCGTGCCGGCCAGCGTCACGTTCCAGTCCCAGCGGAACCCGGCCTGCCGGGCCTACCCCGGCGGCAAACCTGAGCCTCAGCTGGTCACAGCCCTGCTGACGAGGGTCTTCCCCGTGCCGTATCAGTCCCGCCCATTCCCGCCGCGAGGGCTGGCGCATCGTCGCATCCAGCGCTATGGCCCGTTCCGCCCACCGCGCCGTTCCCCGAACTTCGCTCTCATTGTCATCCATCCTTCGGCGCTTCCCGGCAACGTCGGCGTGCAGATCGCCGTAAGCTCCCCGGGGCCGCACGGACCCTCGGGTGTCTGGGCGCCAGGTCTGGTCTATGCCAGCGCGCAGTGCACCGGCAGCTGAGCCGTCCGGCCTGTGAGCTGGACTCGGCCGCGGCTCAGGCGGTCACGATGGAGGCCGCATAGACCAGGCACTCGCGCATGAGACAGTCGTCGCCGCCAATCTCGGCGCTCAGCCGGGCGCGCATCAGCGTGAGCCACGCCGTCATGGCCGCCGCCGCCGATTCCGCATCCGCGCCTGCGACTGTGGCCGCCTGGCGATATGTGGCCTCGGCGCGCCGCCACTGCCAGCGGGCGCTCGCCACGAACGCGGGCTCGGTGAACTCCATCAGCGCCGACGCGACGACCGCGACGCCGCTGATGAGCAGGGCAACGACCATGCCGGGCAGGTCGGCCAGCCAGGAGTCCGCGGCGCCGAGCGCGTAGAGCGTCGCGAGCAGCGCGTCGAGCAAGACGGCGGCAGCGGCGAGCACCATGACGGTGCGCCGACGATCGTCTCGGCGAGCGAGCGCTACGCACCAGGCACCGCCGAGCCATACGCCCGCGGCGGCGAGCACCACCGCCGCGGCAAGCGAGCCGGCCAGAATCGCCCGCAGTTCGAGCCGGTTGAGCACAGTCAGCGCCGCGGCGGCCAGCACGCAGCCGGCAAACCCGAGCGCGATATGCACATGCCGCCGTCGCCGCGGGTCATGGACGTTGCGCAGGGTCTCCCACCGGCGCCGCGCCGCGCGCCTTGCGTGGTCGGCCGCGCGGGCGTCAGCCGCTGAGCTGACCGCGAGCACATGACTGTGGCTGGCCGCCAGCAGCTGGCTTTCAACCTCGGGATCGGCGGCGACCAGACCGTCTACCAAGCGCCGGTGTGGCTGCGGTCCGGCTGCCGGCATGTCCCCTCCCGATTGCGCCGCTACTCCGACAGAGGCGTCGGCGCGGCAGACCTGACACCGCCCGTGTCAGAAACTCGGCGGCCAGGGCTCATCTCCGGTAGTGGCGGCGGATCCGGCCACGCGGCCGGACGAAGCCAAGGAGGAGGCCATGACATCTATTCGCCGATGCGGTCGGGCCGCCGGCGTCGCCTGCCTGGCGACGCTCGCAGCGGGCTGCGGGATCTCCAGCCTGACGAACGTGCCGGGAAAGGCCGCCAGTGGTCCGGCCTTGCACCTGACCGAGCATGTGTCGTCATCGGTCCTGGTCGCCGTCGCGACCGGTACCGGATCCGATCAGAGCCTCAGCGTCCTGCTGCCGGCGACCGCGCTCCCGCGAGAGGACGTGGCCGTCGTGCGGCCGGGCGTGCCGCCGCTGACCGTGGTGGCGTCCACGTCGCCCCCACCGGTAACCGTCGTCTCGCCCGGCAGGCCGGACTCGCCGGGTAGCAGTGCGACGCCGTATCTCCGGGCCGGGTACAGCAAGCGACTGCGGCACTGGCAGGCCGAGTTCGCCGCCGACAAGAAGGCGGTGGTGATCAGGACGCGGCAGGTCGTCTCGGCCTGGGAGCACGGCCTGGCACTGCCACGGCGACTGGGCCAGCCCGATGGCGGGTCGACCGCCAGCCTGGTGCAGGAATGCTCGGTTGCGTCCAGTGTTCTCACCGGGCTCGCTCAGGACGGCCGCGACTTCGGCCCCCGTCGCGTGCTCCTGCTGTACACCAGCAGCCTGACCGGTACCCTGCCGCCGGGTGAGCTCACCGGCGACGAGGTGATCGTCGTCAGCGCAGAACTGCCCACCGCGGCGGCGACCAGCGCGGCGCAGGCAAACCTGCTCGCCGCCGGCGCGGCGCAGGCTGCCGTGCTCGGGCCGGAGACCACAGCCGCGCAGCTGGCCGCGCTGGTTACGACTGACCTTGGCCGGGCGCCGTCGCATGACGTCGTCTCGGCGCCGGTGCTCTTCGCGAACAACAGCAGCGCACTGGAGCCCGCAGCCGTGCATACGCTGGCGCAGCTGGTGCCTGCCCTGCTGCGGCCCGGCGCCACGGCGGTGATCAGCGGGTTCGCCTCGACGCCAGGCACCGCCCACGCGAACTATCTGCTTTCCTATGCCCGGGCGGCTAGCGCAGCCCGGTACCTGGAGTCGAGAAACGTGCCCGCCAGCGCGCTGATCATCGTCGGCCACGGGGCCACCGACCTGACCGGCCCGGGCGCGTCCGGCGCGAACCGGCGCGTCCTGGTGGTCGTGCAGCAGCCGGCCGGTTAGCGCGCTCACCAGCCCACCTCCTCGGCAATACTCGGCTTCGACACCAGCGCGGGCTGGCCGGCCAGGCGAGCGCGGATGTCGTCGCCCGCCTGCAGCCAGTCCGCGCCGGAGTCTCGCCACTGCGCCGCCGCGAGGGCCTGCCACTGCGTGCTGGTCAGATCCGGGGCCAGGCCGCGCGGCTCCTGCCCGGCCCGCAGCGCGGCGTCCGCACCGCGCAGGGCGCGCTTGAACAGGCGCAGTGTCACGCTGCGCACCGGCCGCCGTTCGCCGTCCACCACCTCGATCCACGCTCCGGGCTGCTCCGAGGCCGAGCGCGGAACCGCTAGCTCTGCCACCGCCAGCGAGCCACGCCGCCCGAACGACCCCTGGCTGAGCACGCGCCGCTCGGCCGGCGCGACGAGCCGGGCCCGGCACCGGCCCAGCACCTTCGGGTCAGCGCCGGGCGCTAGCCGCAGGCTGACGGTTGCGGTGCCAGGCTTGGCGCCAGGCGCGACCAGCAGGTCGTCCCGCGCCGACAGCGCGGGCAGGAACATGCCGGGCGGAACGATGGTCAGATCCAGCGCCCAATCCAGCCCGGGGACTGGCGCACCCTGCGGCCGCCACCCTGACCGAAGCCGACCTGGCCCGCCCGAGCCCCTGCCCGCCGACCGACCCGGCTCCCCTGTTGCAGGCCGGGACGCGAGGTAGTCATCGAGGTTCTGCACGGCCGCTGCGGCGACCGCGGCTCGAACGGCGCTCGCGGCCGCGGCGTCCTCCGCTCGGGCGAGATCCGCAGCGGTCTGCGCCGCCGCGGCCTGCCGCTCGGTAACCGCAGGCAGCTCAATGGTCGCCAGGGCCCGGACGGCCCGCACCGCGGCGGCCCGCGCCACCGGCTCCAAGCCCGCCTCCAGCGCGAGCTGAGCCTCCTGCGCGTCCCACCATGGCGAGGCCGGGACCGGGCTGGTCGCCCGGGCGGTGCGCAGCCGCGCCAGCGCGGACAGCGCGCTGCCGGCCTCGATCTGCGTTTTCAACCGTCCGGCTGCGCGGCGCCTGCCCGCGACCCGGCCCACCAGCTGTGCGGCGGAGTTACCGAAATGCGTGGTCAGGAACGTCGCGGCCGGATCACTCAGCTCCCAGGTGCCTCCCGCTGTTCCCGCCGAGACGGACAGCGTGCACAGGCTGCCGGCGGCACGATCGAAGATGAGCTCGATGTCCTGCGCCGGATGCAGCCACGCTCCCCCGGCAGCGCCGGTTGGCAGGTACTGCTGGACGACCTGGCCTGATGCCTCGACGAAGGTTAGCATCGGTTCGGCAGTCATGACGACAACCCTGGTCGCGGGTCAGGGCGCGCGCCAGCGTCGACAGTTGCGCGCGCCAGGATTCGATCGGCAGGACCAGGGAACCCGCCGGTCACTGCTCCGGGAACAGCGCCTGGATCTCCCGCTGCAAGGCCGCTGCCCACGTCGCAGGGTCGGCGCCGGCCGGCGCCGTCGAGGTGTGCACCCGAGAGCGCAAGACAGCCACGTGCCGCCGCAGGCGCTTCTCAGCCTCTCCGCGCTTGACCGCAGCGTTGTCGGCGACCTGCTCGGCGTGCCGCGCTCTCGCCTTCGCCGTGGCCACGCGGTAGTGCTGCATGCGCGCCATCACCGCGGATCCGCAGAATACGAGCCCGGCGGAGAAGGCCGTCAGCAGCGCCGCCTGCAGCAGCGCGGTCGGCAGCGACTCCCCCACGACTGCCATCAGGAACTGGACGCGGAGCAGCAGCAGGCCGGCAAAGCCCAGCGCTACGACGACTGTCAGCGCCAGTCGCTTACCGTGACCACCGCGCGTCAGCTCGAAGCCGAGCATCGCCGCGAGCGACGCGACGAGCAGAATGCCGGTGATCAGCCACGTGCCAGAGCTAGCAAGGCCGAAGGCCTGGGCGGCCCAGTTGAGCGGGACCAGGTCGAGTGCCGCGAGGACAGTGACGAGCACGGCGCCAACCCAGAACCCGAGCGGCCGGGCCCCGGCGGGGTCGGACTTGGTGGTCTCGGCGGCGAGGTGCTTCCGCTTGTCGTCGGCGAGCGAGGCAGCCTGCCGTTCGTCACCGGCCGTCTCGAGCAGGTGGATCCTGGACTGCTGGGCTTCGGTAAGCTCGCGGGCCGCGTGCCTGTCCGCCCGGGCCAATGCATTCAGCGCGCCGCCAGCCTGCGGCTGCGTGCCGACGTCATCTGTGCGCTCCATCGTCGCCTCCCTGGAAGAAGTTGCTACCCGAGTTGAGCTGGGCAGGCCGGAAACCTGACACTGCCACCCGATATCGGGGCAGGCCAGGCGGGAGTCACAATGTGACTTCCCAGTCCGGGTCGATCGTGATGAGCATCAGCATCAAGTGCTGGCGGGCCCGGCTCAGCCGCTTGTCCCTGGTGGTCGCCGGGCACCCGGCCGGGTCAAGCCATTCGGGGTAGCCGCTGCGGAGGTCGGCGTTCAGCTCGGCCTTGCTCATTCCGCTGTAGAGAGCCTCGGCCAGCAGCTTCTCCGCGACGGACAGGATCAGCGCGCGATAGCGGATAGGGTCTGGGGAACTTGCCGGTATCGTCGCCAGCAACTCATCGCGGGTCTGACGGAGCCGGGCCAGGCGCCGCTCAGAGCGGATCTGCCTCTCCGCCATCTCACTGACGTCGCCAGGTTCTCTGCGCTCGGTGAGGGCCGCGGGATCCACTGGTGCCACCTGTGAGAGCTGCCGGCCGATCTCGCGGCGCGCCACTGTCCAGAAGTAGGCCCGAATGTTGCTGATCTGAGCCGGATCACGACAGCTAGCCAGAATGTAGAAGGCGTCCTGTAGGCCGTCATCGCCCAGTTCCTGGCTGCCGGCATAACGGCGAGCCCGCCGGACGATCTCCGGATCTAGCCGAATGCGGACAAGCTCGGCAATGAATGGCGAATAGCCTGACTGATCATCGCCCGTGCTCATGGTTCCTAGCACTCCCCGGAAGCTCTGCGCCACCACGCTGTGCCGCATTGTCCAGCCCATGACTCTCTCTCCCAGTAAAGCTCGGTCAACCGATATTTACCAGGCCACACTGCTAACTACCGAGCTCTACTTGATATTGGTGTTATTAGGTAACTGATAGTAGGAGACAGTGCGCTGTTGCGCAGCGTGGATATGGGCGGCCCTGCCCCCGGGCGGCAGCGGCTGCCTGACTGACTGACTGACTGACTGGCTTGACCCTTGCCTGTGGCCAGTTAACGGCGTCAGCATTCGTTCGACCTCGCCTGCTCCGGCGCTTCCGATTCGCCAGGCGGTCATGCAATCAGCCAGCCAGGACTGTCCGGTAGTGCGGGGGACGGATTGGCGATAGCCACAGACAACCTTGGCCTGAACGCGGACAGCATCGTCTTCCCGATGCCCCGATGCGGCCATTTCACCGTACGCTTGTGGACAATGGCGGACAGTCGGGGACGGAAGCGGACGTGGACGAGCCTTATGTCGCGGACCTAGACCTGAGCTCGGTCGACACGCATGAGGAACTGGCCGCCCTGCTGGACGAGGTATACACCCGGTCCGACCGACCGCCCCTGAGAACGCTCGCGGCAAGGACGCGCCATTCGCAGACGCCGCTCTCCAAAACTACGGTCGGCGAGATGCTGAAGGGCACCCGTCCGCCCCGCAAGGCCGTTATGGTCGAATTCCTGCGGGCCTGCGGACTCCGCGATGAGACCATCGAGCCATGGCAGCGCGCGTGGGAACGGGCAGCCTCAAGCGCGCGCCGAGCGACGCGCGCCAAGCCTGCGCCAGATTACGCGGGGAGCCCGCAAGCGGGCGCCGCTCCGCCTCCTGCGGATACGGGCAGCGGCGCGGATCAGAACCACCTTGATGACCTGCGCCGCGAGGTGGATGCGCTCCGCGCAGAGAACCAGGCGCTGCGGATCCGTGTTGCTGACGCGCCGACTACCGACGGTGCTGAGCCGCAGGCGGCCGATGCTGAGCTCTCGATGTGGCACTTCGCGGACGGGGCGCCGATAACGCTGGTCTCTTACCGGCTTCCGGACGATAAGCGGCCATCATACGCAAAGCCGCAGGACCCTAACTACACCCGGTACGCAGAGCTCGCTGACCTTGACGCGCTCGTCGACATCTACGGCATCGTGAATGCGTACAACCCCGACGCCGAGATTGACATCAGGCCCGCTCAGGATCTGCTGCCCGCTCAGGTGGCGAGCCATCTGATTCTGGTCGGCGGGCTGACGTGGGAGGCTGTCACGCCGTGGTTTTCGCGGATCTTCGCGATACCAATCGATCCGGGCGACCCCTTTGAGCAAGGCGCAATCGTCGTCCACGACTCTGACGGCACGGAGCAAAGATTTCGCCACACGTCGGCGGACGGGGAAGTCGTTGAGGACGTCGGATTTTTCGCCCGCGGCCAGAACCCTTCGGCTCCGCGCCGGACCCTGACGATCTGCGGCGGGATCACCACTCGGGGTGTTCATGGTGCGGCCCGGTGCTTCATCGACAGGGAACTGCGCGAGCGCAATGAGGAATACCTGCGTACGCGCTTTCCGGCTGGCGCGACCTACTGCGTTGTCATGCGGATTCCGATTGTGAACACGGATCCGCTGGCACCGGATTTGTCGAGAGACGGCAACGTTCTCTTTGAGTGGGCTACAGACGCGGCACGACCTTAACGGTAGAAGTTGCCAGCATCGGCCGGTGGGAACGTTTCAACCGCATCTGCGGTGATCGCCACTTGCCTCT
>JASHOV010000326.1 GCA_030038495.1 Streptosporangiaceae bacterium | reverse complement strand
TCGCGTGCCTGCGGCCGGTGCGGACGCTTGGCCGACGCGTGCGCGGCGGTCAGCGCGTGAGCGTGGTCCAGGTCGCTGTCGAGCCTGCCGGCGGCAGCCCAGCCGCGCGCGATCAGCGCCAGGTACAGGGCGAAGGGGAGGATCAGCAGGTCGTATCCGATAGCCGAAGGGAGCACCTGGCGCGCCTGGGCCACGGTGAGCTGGGCCGGGTCCAGGCCGAGAGTGAGGCCCGCCACGATGGCCTCGCCCAGGGCGACCACTCCGGCCAGCGCGAGCAGCGAGCGCAGCGCGGACCGGTCGACCAGGCCGCTCAGCTTGCCCGCCGCCCAGCCCGCGAGGCAGAAGGTCAGCGCGTACTCCCCCAGCACCGCGCTGCCGGGCGGCGCGAGGTCCAGCACCAGCCCGGCGGCGAACCCGGTCACCATGCCGCGCACCGGCCCGCCGGTGATGGCCAGCACCGCCACCAGCACGAGCAGCAGATCGGGAACGCCGCCGCCGGGCAGGTGCAGCCCGTTCAGCACGACCAGCTGGAGTACCAGCGCGACGGCCAGGGATCCTACGGCGAGCAGCGTCTTGCGCACGTCAGGGGCTCACACTCGAATGCGGCGATGCGGACGGCTTCGGCTTCGGCGTGACCGTGACGGTGACGGCCGGCGCCGGGTGCGGGATCGGCGGCAGCACCGAGAATCCCGGGCTGCGGGCGGGCGGAACGATCACGATGCCGACCACGCCCAGCGCCGCGAAGTCCGCGTACGGCCGCACGAGCGCTTCCGGGGTGAGTGAGCCCGCCTTGTTGATGATCTTGTAGATGACTCCGACCGGCACGCCGGGCACGAACGGCTGGTCGTGCACCGACGCCGACGTCACCAGCGCCTCGCCGGGGTGCAGTACCGCGTTGGTATCGATGACGGACAGCTTGAGCATTCCGTCCTGGCCCGTGCTGTTCGTTCCCGGCCCGGTGACCCAGCCAAGATCGCCGCTCGGCGCCAGTGATACTCCGACCACGGACGAGGAGTCGGTCGCGAGCAGGACCGTGCTGGTCGTGGCGGTAACGGAGGTAACCTGCCCGACGAGTCCCTGGCCGTTCAGCACTGTCTCGTTAGGCTTGACGCCATCGGCGCTGCCGGCATCCAGAGTGACGCTCTGCTGATAGCCCTGGCCGATGGCGATGACGCTGGCGGCCACGATCCGGTACCTCCCGTAGCCGGCCAGCAGCAGCAACTGGTGCAGCTCCCGGTACTGCGTCTGGTCGAGCTGAGCCTGGCTGAGCTCGGTGCGCAGCTGGACGACCTGCTGCTGAAGCTGACGTACCTGACCGCTGGAGCTGCCTCCGCCGAAGAACCCGGCGATCGAGCTGCCGGCGTGCTCGACCCCGCCGAACACCGTCCCGCTCACATGCCGGACACCGCGCAGCAGCGGCGAGGAGCCGTCCGCGTAGCCGAACGCCACGAGCGCGAGCGCGGCCGCCAGCAGCACGACGAGGAAACGCCGGGTCCGCCGCGTGTCTCGCACACCCATCATGGTGTCTGCCGCCTGTCACATATCAGTCCGCACCAAACGGGGCCGCGGCCCGCTCCTGATCCGGTACTGCCCAAGATGACCAGGAAACCGGCTAGCGCCTGGATTCGGGCACCAGCACCTGCTGGAGTGTGTCGAAGTCCTCGACGCACTTGCCCGTGCCGAGTGCCACCGAGTCGAGCGGATTGTCCGCGACGTGGATCGGCATGCCGGTCTCCTCGCGCAGCCGCTCGTCCAGACCTCGCAGCAGCGCCCCGCCGCCCGTCAGCGCGATGCCGCGGTCCATCACGTCGCCGGCCAGCTCGGGGGGGCACTTGTCCAGTGTCGTCTTGACGGCGTCGATGATGACGCTGAGCGGCTCCTCGATCGCACGTCTGATCTCTTCCGCCGAGATCACGATCGTCTTGGGCAGGCCGCTGAACAGATCGCGGCCGCGGATCTCGGCGTTCGGCTCATCGTTGGACGGATACGCCGAGCCGAGTGAGATCTTGATCTCCTCGGCGGTGCGCTCGCCGAGCATCAGCGAGTACTCCTTCTTGCCGAAGGTGATGATCGCCTGATCCAGTTCGTCCCCGCCGACGCGGATGGACTGGGACGTAACGATGCCGCCCAGGGAGATGACCGCGACCTCGGTCGTGCCGCCGCCGATGTCCACGACCATGTTTCCCGTCGGCTCGTTCACCGGCAGCCCGGCGCCGATGGCGGCGGCCATCGGCTCCTCGATGATGTACACGCGGCGGGCGCCGGCCTGGTGGCCGGCCTCCTTGACCGCGCTCTGCTCGACGCCCGTGATGCCGCTCGGCACCGCAACGACGATGCGCGGTTTGGCCAGATGGCTGCGTCTGTGCACCTTCTGGATGAAGTAGCGGAGCATCCGCTCGGTCACGTCGAAATCGGCGATGACCCCGTCCTTCAGTGGCCGGACCGCGACGATGTTGCCGGGGGTACGGCCGATCATCCGCTTCGCCTCGACGCCGACGGCGACGATCTGACCGGTGTTGGTATTCAGTGCCACCACGGACGGCTCGTTGAGCACGATGCCGCGGCCTCTGACGTACACCAGGGTGTTCGCGGTCCCAAGGTCGACAGCCATGTCGCGGCCAAGAAACGCCATCGCGTTGCTCATGTGGAACTAGAACCTTCCAGCCGGATCCTGCCAGGTCATCTATATTTTTTCGGATGCGGACGGCATGCCGCTAGCCCTATTTTCCTTCGGCCGCAGCCTGCGCCGGAAACCCCAGGCGGTCCATCACGGAACGTCCAACGACCCGGCGCGACCGATAGTTGCCAAAGGCCGGAATGCCCGCAGGACAATCCTGTTTTGGCCACCGTCAGCGACCTAACACGTGCGCTCAGTTAGCAGAACTAAGCGGCACATGCCCGCGGTTGCACAGCCTACATGCCTGTTGCGTGCGCTCTGCGGCAGGGCACGCCAGTTGGCGTGCGCTTTGGTTATTGGTGACCAGTAGCACGCTCAACGCGGCGGCCTAGCCAGATACCGGTAGCCCAGCAGGCCGCGAAAATAGCGCCGAGAAAGTACATGACCGGGACGATTTGCCCGGCCGCTATGAGGTAGATCTGCAGCAGGCTGCCGATCACCAGCGTCACCCGGAGCTGCCAGCGCGCCAGCATCGCGAGGATCACTGCCAGTCCCGCGCCGATGCCGCCGACCAGCACGGCGTCATGCGGGTTCAGGTGATCGATATGGATCGCGACCGGGATCGCCAGCGCTATGACAATCGCCTCCATGATCAGCACGGTGGCACTCAGTCGTCTCACGGGTTCTCCTGGCGCCTCAGAGTTCGTCCGCGGCGGCAGCGTCGACCGACAGCAGCACGCGCGCATCGCCCGCGGTGATCACCGATCCGGTGATGAGGACGCCCGCGCTGCCAGGACCTCCGGCCGCGTCGGCCTCGTCCGCGAGCGCCACGCCAAGCTCGATGGCGTCATCCAGCCGCGCCGCGACACTGACCCGGTCGGCACCGAAGATGCCGACCGCGATCTCGGCCAGCGACGCCGGGTCCATGGACCGCGTCGAGGAGTTGGCGGTCACGACCAGCCGGGTGGCCACCGGCTCCAGCTGGTCGAGTATCCCGGCGACGTCCTTGTCCTCGCTGACCGCCAGGATCGCGATGAGCTCGGTGAACGTGAACGCCTCGGTGACCGCCGCCATCGACGCGGCCATTCCGCCGGGATTGTGGCCGGCGTCCACGATCACCACCGGGCTGCGCCTTACGACCTCGAGCCGGCCCGGCGAGCTCATCGTCGCGACCGCCTGCCGCACGAGCGCCTGGTCGAGTGCCTGGTCCGGCACATCGCTGTCCGGCGTCCGGGCGAACGCCTCGACCGCCGCGATCGCGCACGCGAGGTTCCCGGCCTGGTGCGTACCGAACAGCGGCAGGAACAGGTCCGGGTAATCACCCAGCAACCCGCGCACCGACACCTGCTGACCGCCGACGGCCAGCTCGCGGTCGAGAACCCCGAACTCCAGTCCCTCCCTCGCGACCGTCGCGCCGACCTCGGCGGCCCGGCGCAGCAGCACCTCCGCGGCGGCGGGCGGCTGCTGGGCCAGGACCGCGATCGCGCCGGGCTTGATGATGCCCGACTTGTCCGCCGCGATCTCGGCCACCGTGCTGCCCAGGTACCTGGCATGGTCGATGGAGATCGGCGTGACCACCGCCACCGCGCCGTCGGCAACATTGGTGTTGTCCCAGGTGCCGCCCATGCCCACCTCGAGCACGCAGACGTCTACCGGCGCGTCCGCGAACACCGAGAATGCCATGCCGGTGAGCACCTCGAAGAACGACAGCCGGGTGTCGTGGGTCTCATCGACGATGTCCATGTATGGCTTGATCTCGTCATAGGCCTCGACGAACTGCTCCCCGGTCAGCGGCTGGCCGTCCACGCAGATCCGCTCGCCCACCATCGACAGGTGCGGGCTGGTGAACAGGCCCGTGCGCAGCCCGCGGGCGCGCAGCAGGGAGTCAATCATCCGGGCCGTCGACGTCTTGCCGTTCGTGCCAGTGATGTGGATCACCGGATAGGCGCGCTGCGGGTCGCCGAGCAGCGTCACCAGCGCCCTGATCCGCTCCAGCGACGGATTGATCGAGTGCTCGGGGCGCCGGGCGAAGATCTCCTTCTCGATCTCGCGCAGCCGGTCGCGCCATCCGCCGCTCACACTGGCGTCGCTCACTTTCGCCTCCCGGCTGGCAAGCCTACTGGGCCGCCGATGGTGGGTAGGCGCCCGGCGCAGGCGGCCGGCCCCGTGATCGCGGAGACTGTGAGCCCCCCGGACCCTAGTCGGGCAGGGCCTCCAGCCGCTCGGTCAGGCGCCGGACCTCATCCTGAGCGGCCGCCAGCCGGGCCCGGTTCTTCGCCACGACCTCGGCCGGAGCGCGCTCGACGAACGACGGGGTAGCCAGCTTGCGCTCGGCCGCGCCGACGTCGGCCGCCGCCGTCGCCAGGTCCTTGGTCAGCCGCTTGCGCTCGGCGGCGACATCGATGGTCGCGGCGGTGTCGAGAGCCACGGTCACGCCGCCGGACTCGACCGATCCCGTGGCGGCGAAACCCGGTCCGGGCTCGGCCAGCCGCAGCAGCGAGCGGATCTGGTCTTCGTGCCCGGCCAGCGGGCTCGCGGCCAGGCCCGTGATCGTCGCCGGAACCGCCTGCCCCGGCCGCAGGCCCTGATCGGAGCGGAACCTGCGGACCTCCGTGACCAGGCGCATGAGCGTCTCGATCTCGGCCTCGGCGGCGGGGTCGGCGGCCAGTGCGGGCAGCCCGGCCACGCCCTCGGCGACCCGGCCCGGCCAGGTCGCGACCATGACCGAATCGCCGCCGGTCAGCGCGGACCACAGTTCCTCGGTCACGAACGGCACCACCGGGTGGATCAGCCGCAGCAGCCGGTCGAGCACCTCGCCGAGCACCCGGCGGGTCGCGTCCGCGGCCCTCCCGCCCGAGTCCGCCTCCGCGGTCCCGGTCAGAGTCACCTTGGCCAGCTCCAGGTACCAGTCGCAGAACTCGTCCCAGGCAAAGTGATAGATCGCCTCGCACATCTTGGCGAACTCGAACTGCTCGTAGAGCGCGTCGACCTCGGCCGTGACCGCGGCCAGCCGGGACAGGATCCACCGGTCGGTCACCGAGAGCTCCCCGGCCGAGGGGAGTGCCCGGTCGGGCTGGCCCGCGACCGCCCCGTTCATCAGCGCGAACCTGGCCGCGTTCCAGAGCTTGTTGCAGAAGTTGCGCGCGCCCGCGACCCACTCCTCGCTGAGCGCGACGTCACCGCCCGGCGTGGCGCCGCGCGCCAGGACGAACCTGGTGGCGTCCGCGCCGAACCGGTCGATCCAGTCGAGCGGGTCCACGCTGGTCCCGCGCGACTTGGACATCTTCTTGCCGAACTGATCGCGGACCAGGCCGTGCAGCGCCACCTGACGGAACGGCACCGCGCCGTCGGGGCCACGGTCGGCCATGGCATACAGGCCGAACAGCATCATCCTGGCGACCCAGAAGAACAGGATGTCGTACCCGGTCACCAGCACGCTGGTCGGATAGAAGGTGCGCAGATCCTGGGTGTCGTCCGGCCAGCCCAGGGTCGAGAACGGCCAGAGCGCGGAGGAAAACCAGGTGTCCAGCACGTCCTCGTCCTGCCGCCAGCCCTCGCCCTGCGGCGGCTCCTCGTCCGGCCCGAGGCAGCGAACCTCGCCGTCCGCCGAGTACCACACCGGGATCCGGTGCCCCCACCACAGCTGGCGGCTGATGCACCAGTCGTGCATGTCGTCGACCCAGTCGAAGTAGCGGGCTGCCATGTCCTGCGGATAGATCCGCACCCGGCCGTCACGCACCGCGTCGCCGGCGGCCTTGGCCAGCGGCTCGACCTTGACGAACCACTGCAGCGACAGGCGCGGCTCGACAGTGGTGCCGCACCGGGAGCAGTGCCCGACCGCGTGCGCGTACGGGCGGCGCTCGGCCACTACCCGGTTGTCGTCCCGCAGCGCGGCGAGCACCGCCGGGCGGGCCTCGAACCGGTCCAGGCCCTGGAACGGTCCTGGCGCGGTGATGACCGCGCGCTCGTCCATGATCACCAGGCTCGGCAGCGCATGGCGCCGGCCTATCTCGAAGTCGTTCGGGTCGTGCGCGGGCGTGACCTTAACCGCCCCCGTGCCGAACTCGGGATCCACGTGCGGGTCGGCGACGATCGGGATCACCCGGCCGGTCAGCGGCAGCGGGATCTGCCTGCCGATCAGGTGGCTGTACCGCGGGTCGTCCGGGTGGACCGCCACCGCGGTGTCGCCCAGCATCGTCTCGACCCTGGTCGTCGCCACGACGATCGACTCCTCGCCGTCGCCGTACCGGACCGACACCAGCTCGCCGTCGTCGTCTGTGTACTCGACCTCGATGTCGGACAGCGCGGTCAGGCACCGCGGGCACCAGTTGATGATGCGCTCCGCGCGGTAGATGAGGCCGTCGTCGAACAGCCGCTTGAACATGGTCTGCACGGACCTGGACAGGCCCTCGTCGAGGGTGAACCGCTCGCGCGTCCAGTCCACGCTGTCGCCGAGGCGGCGCATCTGGCCGAGGATCCGGCCGCCGAACTCCGCCTTCCACTGCCAGACCCGCTCGACGAACTGCTCCCGGCCCAGGTCATGGCGGGACAGGCCCTCCTTGGCCAGCTCGCGCTCCACCACGTTCTGGGTCGCGATGCCCGCGTGGTCCATGCCGGGCAGCCAGAGCGTCTTGTAGCCCTGCATCCGACGGCGGCGGATCAGCGAGTCGATCAGCGTGTGATCGAGCGCGTGCCCGATGTGCAGCGAGCCCGTCACGTTGGGCGGCGGGATGACGATCGTGAAGGCAGGGGCCGCCGAAGCCAGGTCGGGGGTGAAGTAACCGGCCTGCACCCAGGCCTCATAGCGGCGCGACTCGACGTCCGCGGGCACGTACTGGGGCGGAAGCTGGGCTGGATCGGGTCCTGTCACAGCAGGTGATTCTATTGGCGCAGCCCCGCCCTGCCGGTAATCAGGCGGACTTCTCCCGCGGAGTGCGGCGCTGCGAGTCCCGTGGCACGAGCGTCGGGTTCACGTTCTCCAGCACGACCTCGGCGCTGATCACGACCTTCTCGACGTCCTTGCGGCTCGGCACCTCATACATGACCGAGAGCAGGACCTCCTCGAGGATCGCGCGCAGGCCGCGGGCGCCGGTGCCGCGCAGGATCGCCTGATCGGCGACGGCCTCCAGCGCGTCCTCGGTAAACTCCAGGTCCACCCCGTCAAGCTCGAACAGCCGGCGATACTGGCGCACGAGCGCGTTCCTCGGCTCGGTCAGGATCCGGATGAGCGCTTCCCTGTCCAGGTTGTGCACCGAGGTGATGACCGGCAGGCGGCCGACAAACTCAGGGATCATGCCGAACTTGAGCAGATCCTCGGGCATCACGTCGGCGAACGGGTCAGCCTCGGTCTTGTCGGTCTTGACCCGCAGCACGGCGCCGAAGCCCATGCCGCTCTTGCCGACGCGCTGCTCGATGATCTTCTCCAGGCCAGCGAACGCCCCGCCGCAGATAAACAGCACGTTCGTGGTGTCGATCTGAATGAACTCCTGATGCGGATGCTTGCGCCCGCCCTGGGGCGGCACGGACGCCGTGGTCCCCTCCAGGATTTTCAGCAGTGCCTGCTGCACACCCTCGCCCGACACGTCCCGGGTGATCGACGGGTTCTCGCTCTTGCGGGCGATCTTGTCGATCTCATCGATGTAGATGATGCCGGTCTCGGCCTTCTTGACGTCGTAGTCGGCCGCCTGGATCAGCTTGAGCAGGATGTTCTCGACGTCCTCGCCGACGTAGCCGGCCTCGGTCAGCGCGGTGGCGTCCGCGATCGCGAACGGCACGTTCAGCAACCGGGCCAGGGTCTGCGCGAGCAGCGTCTTGCCCGACCCGGTCGGGCCGAGCAGCAGGATGTTGGACTTGGCCAGTTCGACGCCGTCCTCGCCCGATGCTGCGCGCTCGCCCGACTGGATGCGCTTGTAGTGGTTGTAAACCGCGACCGACAGGCCCTTCTTGGCCTTGTCCTGCCCGATCACGTAGGAGTCGAGAAACTCGTAAATCTCCCGCGGCTTCGGCAGGCTGTCCCACTTAAGCTCCGGCGGCTCGGAGAGTTCCTCTTCAATGATCTCGTTGCACAGGTCTATGCATTCGTCGCAGATGTACACACCAGGACCGGCGATGAGCTTTTTAACCTGCTTCTGGCTCTTTCCGCAGAATGAGCACTTCAGCAGGTCACCGCCGTCGCCGATGCGTGCCACCCGGTAACTCCCTTGCAGAACAGTTGCGCCCATGTTTCGTGCGGCCGTACTTAGTGCGCCCGTGAACCTAGACGGTACCGCCTCGGCGACCCTAGTTGTGGGCTAAGGCACACCGCGCCCGGCGCGCCGGCCGAGCGGCCGAACTTTGCCGGTTAGGACGACCCTACCTCGCTCTTGCGCTTGAGCATCGTCAGAACTTCATCGACCAGCCCGTACTCCTTGGCTTCCTGGGCGGTGAAGAACTTGTCCCGCTCGATGTCCCTGCGCACCTGATCCTCGGACTGGCCGGAGTGAGAGGCCAGGATCTGCTCCATCGCAGTGCGCATCCGCAGGATCTCGCGGGCCTGGATCTCCAGGTCGCTGGACTGCCCGTAGCCGCTCTCGACGGCCGGCTGGTGGATCAGGATCCTGGCGTT
>JASHOV010000325.1 GCA_030038495.1 Streptosporangiaceae bacterium | reverse complement strand
AGGTCAGCTCCGCAAGTGCCGTCGCCAGCGGCTCCAGCACCGTGGCGGTGTGCGGTGGGCGGAAGGTCACGATGCCGAGCTGGGCGCCGACCTCGCCGAGCGCCGCCGCGTTAGCCGCGGTCTGCGCCGGGTCACCGGTGTAGGGCACGTGGCTGGACAGCAGAATCTCGGCCGGGTCACGGCCGATGTCCGCACAGTGCCGATGTAGCACCTCCCTGGCGTGGGCGAACTGCTCGGGCGTGCCGCCGACGAAGTTCCAGTGCTGCGCGAACCGCGCCGCGGTGCGCAGCGTCCGCTTCTCCCCGCTCCCGCCGATGCAGATCGGCGGATGCGGCCGCTGCAGCGGCTTCGGCTCGCACCGGGCCTCGGCGAGCTGGTAGTAGCTCCCCTTGAACGTAGTGGTCTCCAGGGACAATAGACTCGTAATAACCTGGCAGGCCTCCTCGAACCGATCGCTGCGGTCTCGCGGCGTACCGAGCTCGATGCCATAAGCACCAGATTCCTCCTCGTTCCAGCCCGCGCCGATACCCAGCTCGAGGCGGCCGCCGGAGACGATGTCGAGAGTGGCCGCCATGTTGGCCAGCACTGCCGGGTGCCGGTAGTGAATGCCGGTCACCAGTGTGCCTATTCGCAGCCGACGGGTCGCCTGCGCGAGGGCAGTCAGAGTAATCCAGCCCTCCATGCAAGGGCCGTGACTGTCGGAAAAGATCGGATAGAAATGGTCAAAAGTCCAGCCGGACTCGAAGATCTCGATGTCGTCGGCGGCGCGCCACACGTCGAGCATGGCGTCCCAGGTCGTGTGCTGCGGTGCGGTCTTGATAGCGAAGCGCATAGCGCAACGCTAGCCCGCTCCCTGGCGCTGCGCGTTGCCGGGCTGCGCATTCCGCGCGCCTCGCGGTGGTCCCGGCCGGGTCCTGCTTCCCGCAATAATCCATTGGTTTGTCGGTAAACGGCGCCAATCGTGATACACCGGCTCGCCATTCCAGTCCGCCAGCCCGCGGCATTCCCGGCCGAGCGCCGGCCTTCCCGCCGGACGGGCATCCTGTGATGCCTACCGGCACCGCCAGCATCGGGCGACCAGGCCAGCCGGAGTCATCTGCCGCTGCCGGGTCTGGGCAGCCGACAGATCCGGTCGGATCGCTCATTCGGCGGGTCACCGTCATCCCGGCCGTGCTGGCTGCGGCCTGGCTCCTGACCGGGCTGCCCCTGCTGCTGCTCGGGCACTTCAGCCCGCTGCCGATGCTGACGGCCTGGATCCCGGTCGCTGCCCTGCTCGCGCTGATCGCCTGGCGGTGGATACCCGACCAGGGCGGGCCGCCGGCGTTCCGGCGCTCCGCTCAGCCGGCCAGGACACCCTGGTGGAGCCTCGCCGCGCTCATCGCGGTCGCGGCGGCATTCGGCGCGGATCAGTTCGCCTATCACTCCCAGCAGATCATCGAGGGGCGCGATCCGGCTTCCTACGTTCAGTTCGGCAACTGGATCGCACTGCACGGCTCCTTGCCCATCCCCGACAACCTGGCGGCGTTCGGCGCTCCGGCCCGGCTTCTCGCGTTCAACAGCGCGGCCTTCTTCCCGGTCGGGCACTCGCTCGCGCCGCAGTTCATGGCCGGTCTGCCGATGACCCTCGCGGCGGCCTTCTGGACCGGCGGGGTCGGCGCCGCCGTCGCCATGAACGCCGTGCTCGCCGCGTGCGGCGTGCTGGCCCTCGGCGGCCTGACCGCGCGACTCGTCGGGCCGCGCTGGGCGCCGCTCGCGGCGCTCGTCCTGGCGGCCGCGCTGCCCGAGCAATACACCGCCAGGTCGGCGTTCAGCGAGCCCCTCGCGCAGATCCTGTTCCTGGGCGGGCTCTGCCTCCTCGCCGACTCGATCGGCCAGGACGGTGCTGGCCAGCACGGTGCTGGCCAGCACGGTGCTGGCCAGGATGGCGCCGACCGGATATCCGCGGGTACGCGCTGGCTCGCGGCGCTGGGGGGCCTGGCCCTCGGACTGACCCTGCTGGTGCGCATAGACGCGGCCAGCGACCTGCTCCCGCTGATCCCGTACTGCGGCATCCTGCTCCTGCAGCGGCGCGCCCAGGCCACGCCACTGATCATCGCGCTGGCAGTGGGCACTGCCTATGGTGTTGTGGACGGACTCGTCCTCACGAGACCCTACGTCCAGATGGTCGAGGGTTCCCTCATACCGCTGCTTCTTATCGGCTTCGTGCTGCTGGCCGCCACTGCGGTGGTGGTCCTCGTGCGCTGGGAGCGGGGTACGCCGAGACTCGACGGCCCGAGGCCGCTGCTCGTCGCGAGCGCGATCCCGGTGCTGATCACTGCCGGACTGGTCATCCGGCCCTATGTGCAGACCGTGCACGGCCCGGCGACGGCACCTACCGTCGGCGCCGTGGCCGCCTTCCAGATTGCCGACCACCTGCCCGTGGACGGCACGCGCCTGTACTACGAGATCAGCCTGCACTGGGTGTTCTGGTACATCGGCGTGCCCGCCGTCATCCTGGCTACCGTCGGCGCGTCGGTGCTGGCCCGCAGGTGCCTGCAGGGCCGCGCGCCGGAGTGGACACTTCCGCTGCTCTGCTTCGGCTGGATCATCGTGGCGACGCTGCTCCGGCCGGCCATCACGCCGGATCAGCCGTGGGCCAGCCGCCGCCTGGTTCCTGGCGTGCTGCCCGGCTTCATCCTGCTCGCAGTCTGGGCGCTCGCCTGGCTAGACGGGCGGTTCAGCGGCAGCAGCGCGATCATGCGTGGCGGAGCGATCCTGCGTGGCGGCGCGATCCTGCGTGGCGCCGTGATCGCCGTCCTCGGCGCGGCTCTGGTTCTGCCAGCCGTGCAGACAAGTTTCGGGCTCGGGGTCCGGCACGGCGGGGGCCCGCTGGGCTTCCGCGTGGTCGCCACCGGCCTGGCCGGCCAGCCGACTTACCAGGGCGAGATCCGCGCCGTGCAGCGCATGTGTGCCGCCATGCCCGCCGATGCCTCCGTCATCATCCTGGACGGCCAGGTCAGCGGGACGCTGGAGGAAGTGATCCGCGGGATGTGCGGGCTGCCGGCTGCCGGAATTCGGCCCCGGCTGCTCCGAGCCCTGCCCGAAGTGATCCGCGACGTCCGCAGGGCCGGCCGCGAGCCCGTCCTGCTGGCCGCCACGTCGCCCGAGCTGGCCGGGTTCGGCGGCACGCCTCAGCTGATAATGGCCCTGCACACCAGGCAAGACGAGCACACCCTGGTCACTCCGCCGACCACCACGACCAAGCTGGTGATCATCGTCTGGATGTCCGTTCCGGCCGCCTAGGAAGCGCCGGCCGGGACGACGACGGTGCCGGTCGCGGTCACCGCCACGATCGGCTCATCCAGGACCGCCGCGGCCGATGGGCCGCGCTCGGGCCGGGCCCGGCAGACCACCTTCGCCTCGAACTCGACCAGCCGGCTCCGGGTGCCGACCCTGCTGATCGTGGCGGTGACCTCGAGCACGTCGCCGGCTATGACGGGCGCGCGGAACTGCACGTCCGAGTACGAGGCGAACAGTCCCTCGTCACCGTCGGTGCGGATGCAGGCCTCGGTGGCCACGTCGCCGAACAGGCCCAGCATGTAGGCACCGTCGACCAGGTTGCCGCCGTAGTGGGCGTGGCTGTAGGGCACGTACCGGCGGTGGGTCACGGTCAGGCCCAGGCGCGGGTCTACGTCCTCCGCTCGCCGCGCGGACGCTGCCTCACTCATGCGGCTTCACCGGCGGGCTCTCCGCCGTCCGGCGCGAGCGCGTACGCGAGATAGCTGGCCACCTCGCCCGGCGTGGTGCCCTTGCCGAAGATCTTGTCCACGCCGAGCTCGGCGGCCATCGACGGGTCGAACCGCGGGCCCCCGACGACCAGGAGCGGCCGGTCCGGAGCACCTGGCGCGGCCGCCGCGGCATCAAACGCCGCGGACATCTCCTGGGCGTTGGAGATATGCGCGTCCCGCTGAGTGACGACCTGGCTAACCAGCACCGCGTCGGCGCCCTCATCATTTGCCCTGGTGACCAGGTCAGGAACCGACACCTGGGAGCCGAGGTTCACGACCCGGATCTCGCGGTAGTACTCCAGGCCCTTCTCGCCGGAATGGCCCTTGACGTTGAGGATCGCGTCGATGCCAACGGTGTGCGCGTCCGTGCCGATGCACGCGCCGACCACGACGAGCTTGCGGCCCAGGTTGCTGCGGATGCGCAGGTTCACCTCGGCGGAGGACAAGAGCGGGAACTCCCGCTCGGTCACCTGCACCTCACTGAGATCGACCAGGTGGCAGACGCGGCCGTACACGATGAAGAACGTGTAATCGGGGCCCATACCCTTGGCGTGCACAACCATGGCCGGGTCCAGGCCCATCTTGGTGGCCAGCTGCATGGCCGCGCCCTCGGCCCGCGCCTGCTCGGTCGGCGTGCCGAACGGGACCGGCAGGGTGAAGGAGACCTGGATCCGGCCGTCCCCGGTGGTGTCGCCGTACGGCCTGACAATGTTGCCGGTCATTGCGCTGCCTCCTCGCCTTCAAGGAACTTCGACGCCGGGTTGAAGTAATCGTCGGCCCTGGCGATCACGCCGTCCAGCCCGCGACCGCCGTCGGCGGGCCGCCTGGTGATACCGAACGTGCCGTCCGCGATCGCGTTCAGCAGGCCGTCGTCGTTGATCCGCCGCAGCAGCCCGATGGACTCCTGCAGCACCTGCTTGGCGCGCTGCTCGATGAAGCCGCCGGGCGCAGGCACAAAGCTCTCGCCCAGCCGCCCGGCCGCGTCACGCACGTACCGAACGTTCTCGATCGCCAGGTCGCGATCGGACAGGAACGGGGTGTGGATGCCCTCGGTCATCATTCCGATGAGAATGATCGACTGGTCGGTCATGACCCCGCACAGGTTGAAGAACGCGTCCAGCAGGTACCCGGCGAACACGTTGCCGGTCATGTGCTTGGTCGGCGGCATGTACTTCAGCGGCGCGTCAGGGAACAGCTCGCGGACAAGCTGCGCGTGCGCGAGCTCTAGCAGGAACGAGTCGGGCACTGCCGGGTTGATCTCGAAGGCATGGCCGAGGCCGAGCTGACCGTCGGCCAGCCCCGCCTCCTTGCCGAAGAACTCGTTCATGAGCTGGCTGACCACGACGGTGTGAGCGGCGTCGACGGCGTCTGCCGTGGTCAGGTAGTTGTCCTCGCCGGTGTTGATGATGATCCCGGCGCGGGCGTGGATCTGCCGCGAGAACCGCTGGTCGATGAACGTCCGGCGGGGGTTGATGTCGCGGAAGATGATGCCGTACATGCAGTCGTTCAGCATCATGTCCAGTCGCTCCAGGCCGGCCAGGGAGGCGATCTCCGGCATGCACAGGCCCGAGGCGTAGTTGGTCAGCCGGACATAGCGGCCCAGTTCCCTGGACGTCTCGTCCAGGGCCGCGCGCATCAGCCGGAAGTTTTCCTGGGTCGCGTAGGTGCCGGCGAAGCCCTCGCGGGTAGCGCCCTCGGGTACGTAATCGAGCAGCGACTGGCCGGTCGAGCGGATTACGGCGATGATGTCGGCGCCCTCGCGGGCGGCCGCCTGCGCCTGCGGGATGTCCTCGTAGATGTCGCCGGTAGCCACGATCAGGTAGATCCAGGGCTTGCGCGGCTCGGCGGTCTCCTCGATCATCTGCTGCCGCCGGGCACGGTTGGCGTCGATTCGCCGGAAACCGGTGGCCAGCGCCGCGGACGCGGCCGCACGGGCCCTCCTGGCGTCGTCGCCGACGGGGCTGCGGAACTGCACCTTCCCCTGGGCGGCAGCATCGGCGAGCGCGGCCAGGTCGTCGTAGCCGCCGCTCAGCAGGGCATCCCAGGCCGGCAGCGCCACGCCGCGCTCCAGGCCGGTGGTCTCGCGGATCGCGTCGGCTAGCCGGTTGACCCAGGGCATGCCGTCGGGGTCGGCACCCTGCAGGCCGGCCAGCCGCAGGACCGCCCGCTCGACCGAGACGGTGGTGTGCGTCCTGGCCATGTCCACGATCGGCTGGCCGGCCCGGGCGGCCAGTTCGCGGGCCTCGCGGACGACCGCGGGGTCAAGGTTGAGTCGGGTCTGCATCACTTACTCCGCATGCTCATCAATACGCCGCTGGAACATGGCCCTGACACCAGGCTCAGCCCGGAGCAGGTCGATGGCTAGCTGCGCGTGCCCCGGAACGTACCCGTTGCCTACCAGCATCGTGACATCGGCGGCGACCCCTTCCGCGCCCAGCGCGGCCGCGGTGAAGGAGGTGGCCATGGAGAAGAAGATGATCGTGCCGCCCTGTGCCGTCGACAGGATCGCACCGCCCTCGCAGCCCGGCACGTCGACGCAGACGACCGTGACGTCGGCGGGGCCGCCGCCGGCCGCGGCGACTGCCGCCGACAGGCCGACCGGGTCGCGGGCATCGGCGATGACGACCACGTCCACCAGCCCGTGCTCGCCGTTCCCGGCCCTGGCAGCGCGCAGGATCTCGGCTTCCCTAACGTGCGGAACGACGCCGATCACGCAGCCGGCTCCGGCCCGCCGGGCAGCCGCGGCGGACAGCGAGCCGCTCTTTCCGGCCGCGCCGATGATCGCGACTACGGCGGCCTTGCGCTCGGTCACGACGCGGTGGGTCAGGGCGGGCGCGCCGCACACGTCCATGACCGACAGCGCGAGCTCGGCCGACATGTCCGCGGGCAGCTTGGCGGCGATGGACCGGCCGAAGAGGATCGCGTGCCCCTCGCACGGCACCTGCTCGGACTTCCCGTCCCAGCCGGCCAGGCCGTCGGTGATCACCAGCGGGGTGAGGCTGAGCGAGACCAGCGTGGCGATGCTGTCTCCGGCCTGCAGGCCGAGCGGGGACGCCGGGCCGACCTCCTCGACGGTGCCGGTGAGCATGCCGCCAGACCCGGTCACCGGGTTCTGCATCTTGCCGCGGCTGGCGACGATCTCCAGCACCGCATGCCGGATCTTATCCGGATTCCCGTCGCTGGACTCGGACAGCTGCCGGAACGAGGCGGCGTCCAGATTGAGCCGCCGGACCCTGACCCTGACCTCGTCCGGCCAGATCTCCGGCCGGGGGTCGAGCCGCCAGGCGGCCTGCGGCAGCACTCCGGCTGGCTCCAGGACCCGGTGCAGCCCCAGCGGCGACCCGGCCGCTGAGCTTCCGGCCAGCTGCGGATCTGGCGTAGATGGCACGTGCATGGTCCTTCCAGCGGGAATGAGAGTCGGGGCAAGCCGGGCACCCGGATGCGCGGCACCCGGCCAGGGTATCCGGAGCGGCGGATATTCGGTAGAATTCGTCGTCTAAAACAATACAGACAGTATCTTCTTGCGTAGCCTGCGGCTTCAGCAGGTGATCATCCTGGCGAAGTCCAGTTGTCCAAGGGCAGGTGCACTCATGATCGAGCAGCCTTACGTCTACCGGCACCGTGAGCTGGTGGAACCGGACTGGCGCCGCCTGCCCGGCTGGTCCGGAATCACCGCCGAGGAGTGGGCGTCCGCCCAGTGGCAGCGGGCGCATTGCGTCAAGAACATCCGCCAGCTCCGCCAGCTCATCGGCGACGGCCTGGACGAGAGGTTTTACGCCGATCTTGAGCGGGACCAGGCCGAGCGGGCGACGATGTCCATGCTCGTCCCGCCGCAGATGGTCAACACCATGGTGCCGCACCTGTCCCCGGCTGACCCGGGCTTCACTGAGGCGTTCTACTCCGACCCGGTCCGGCGGTACATGATTCCCGTCTTCAGCGACCGGCGCAGCGACTGGCCCTCGCATCCGGAGGCGTCCAGGGACTCGCTGCACGAGGCCGAGATGTGGGCGGTAGAGGGCCTGACCCACCGCTACCCCACCAAGGTGCTGGCCGAGCTGCTGCCAACCTGCCCGCAGTACTGCGGCCACTGCACCCGGATGGACCTGGTCGGGAACCCGACGCCGCTGATCGACAAGCACAAGTTCGCGATGGCCCGCGATGACAGGCTCGGCGCGATGCTGGATTACCTGCGCCGCAGCCCCGGAGTGCGGGACGTGGTGGTGTCCGGCGGCGACGTGGCCAACCTGCCCTGGCCGCGGCTGGAGTCGTTCGTCACCGACCTGCTGGCCATCGACAACGTCCGCGATATCCGGCTGGCCACCAAGGCCCTCATCGGCCTGCCGCAGTACTGGCTGACCGACGAGGTTCGTGCCGGCATGGAGCGGCTCGCCGCGCTCGCCCGTCAGCGCGATGTCAGCATCGCCATCCACACCCACGCGAACTCCGCCCAGTCGGTGACGCCGATCGTGGCCAGGGCCGCCAAGGCCATGCTCGAGACCGGCATCCGCGACGTACGCAACCAGGGCGTGCTGCTGCGCGGCACCAACGACAGGACCGAGCAGCTGCTCGACCTGTGCTTTGCCCTGCTCGATGACGCGAAGATCATGCCGTACTACTTCTACATGTGCGACATGATCCCGAACGCCGAGCACTGGCGGCTGTCGCTGGCCGAGACCCAGCGGCTGCAGCACGACATCATGGGCTACCTGCCGGGGTTCGCGACGCCGCGGTTCATCTGCGACGTGCCGTACGTGGGCAAGCGCTGGGTGCACCAGGTCGCACGGTACGACCAGGAGCTGGGGATCTCGTACTGGACCAAGAACTACCGGACCGGCGTGGAGCTGGACGACGCGTTCGCGCTGGAGCGGGAGTACGAGTACTACGACCCGATCCATCTGCTCCCCGAGGCCGGCCAGGAGTACTGGCGGTCGCGGATCACGACCCCGGTCGCCGTCGGGGCAGCAGGCTAAGCTCGGGCGCGCTTAGCTGTCTTCTGGCAATCTCGCAACCAACAGGCCGCCTGAGCCGTCCAGGTGAGCATGAAGCGTATCGTGCTGGCCGCGTGCGTGGCCGCAGCGGCCGTGACGCTAACTGCATGCGCCCAGCAACGGCC
>JASHOV010000324.1 GCA_030038495.1 Streptosporangiaceae bacterium | reverse complement strand
CGGCCAGCACCCGCTGGCGGGCAAAGGCGAAGTCACACGCGTACGCGAGCATCGCGAGCGCGTACAGGATCACCGTGGTGAACAGGAGCACGTTGGCGAGATCCGCCAGCCCTGCGTTGACGGGCATTTACTGCTCACTCCCCTCTTGGCTGGCAAGCGCCGGATCCGCGCCGGCGCTCCGGACTTCGCCGGCGTGCAACTCCTTGAGCACGTCGGTCAGCCCGCTGAACTCTGACTCGAACCCGCCCGCCGCGTCCGAGCGGGCGAGTCCGCCGAGCATGACCTTGGTGCTGCCGTCGTCCGCGGGCTCAGCCCGGACGAAGAACCGCCGCCGCCGCACCATGAACGACAGGATCAGCCCGGCCAGGGCGCCGATCCCGGAGAATAGCGCCGGCAGCTGGCCGGGATCGTAGGTGATCGCGAGGCTGATCCACTGGGTGTAGCCGGTGAAGGTCAGCGTCCCGTCCCCGTCCGGCAGCTTGATGGACTGACCCGGCGCGAGCGGCCGCGGCGCCACCGCCAGCCTGTGCATGTGCGTCGTGTCCAGCTCGTACACCGACTGCGCCTGCGGCCCGTTCATGCCGAGGTTGCCCGCGTAGGCGACCAGGCTGACCCGGGGGAGCAGCGCGGCCGGGAACGCCGACTGCAACTGGCCGCCCACGTCCACGGCCGTGGGCAGGAATACCCCCGCGAAGCCGAGCTGCGTGGGCCGCGCGTCCGGGACCTTGACCACGCCCTCGGAGGTCAGGCTGGTCTGGTTGACCGGGATGAAGGGCACCGGTCCCTGCCACTGCACGCGGCCGGTGCCGTCGGTGATGGTGAAGTCCGGCGCGTAGCCGTGACCGATGAGGTAGACGCTGACGCTGTCCACCACGAGCGGATGGTTGACGGTGAGCACGTAGTGCCGTAGCGGCGCCCCGGGACCGGAACGGTAGCTCAGCGGGGCCTGATAGCCGATCGGCTGGTCCAGCTGCGGGCCTGAGGTCACGTACTGGGCGTGAAAGCCCAGAAGGTTGATCTCGAACGGCTGCAGGTTGGACGGGCCGACTAGCCGACCGGGATGGAAGACGTCCAGGTCGGTGGGCGTGTTGGCGAAGCTCTGGCCGACGACGAGCAGCCGATTGGCCTTGTAGCCGAAGATGCCGCCGAGCCCGATCGAGAGGAGCAGGGCGAGCAGCGCGATGTGGAACAGCAGGTTGCCGACCTCGCGCAGATACCCCTTCTCCGCCGACACCCAGCCGTCGCCCGTCTGCACCCGGAACCGCCGTTTGCGCAACGTCGCCGCCGCTGCGTCGAGGACTTCCCCTGCCGGAAGCTGCGAGCCGTAACTGGCGCGCAGCGGCAGCCTGGCCAGGTTGCTGGGTGCGCGGGGCGGCTTCTGCCGCGCGGAGCCGACGAGCCGGAACGTGCGCGGCAGCACGCACCCGGCCAGCGAGGCGAACAGCAGCAGGTAGATGGCCGCAAACCAGGGTGCAGCGAACACGCTGAACAGGGACAGCCGGTTCAGCAGCGGGGCCAGCGAGGGGTGCGCCGCGTAATACTGGCTGACCGCCGCCGGGTCGATGCCCTCCTGCGGCAGCACCGAGCCCGGCACGCTGGCCAGCGCGAGCAGGAACAGCAGGATGAGCGCGGTCCGCATCGAGGTGAGCTGACGCCAGGTCCACCGCAGCCAGCCCGTCACGCCCAGCCGGGCCGGGCCGGGTTCGGCCAACTCTACGTCGCCGCTGCGAGTATCGGGGTCGACTGTGGTCATGCGTGCTCCGCAGCGATGGGGGTAAGCAGCGCCCTCAGGTTGTCGTAGGTCACCGCGCCGATGATGCGGGCCGCGATCCGCCCGCTCCGGTCGATGACGATCGTAGACGGGATTGCCGACGGCGGGTCGGTGGCGCGGAACTCCAGCGCGATGAGGTCGCCCGGGTCAGAGATGCTCGGGTAGCCGATCCTGAAGGTCTGCATGTAGGCCAGAGCGGAATCCGGCTCATCCCGGATATCGATGCCGACGAACCGCACCCCCCTCGGCTGCAGCTGCCGGGCCAGGGCCCCGAGGCCTGGTGCCTCATCGCGGCAGGACGTGCACCAGGACCCCCAGAAGTTCAGCACGATCACATCACCGCGGTAGGAAGCCAGGCTGAGGTGAGCTCCGGTGACCGTCGTGCCGGACACGGCCGGCGCGAGTGGCCTGCTGCCGACCTTGAAGTACGTGCTCTGATAGGTGCTGCCGACGAAGCTCTGGCCGCTGCTGAGCGGGGTGTTCGCGCCAATGTCGCCGCTCTCGCAGCCGGCAGCGGCCAGCACAACGGTCGCTACAAGCACGGGCGCGATCAGCACCGGAGCAATCAGCGACAGGCGGGACACTCGGGGATCTCCTACAGGCAGTAGTACAGGGTCATTGTGCCGGACGCGGCCGGTGGGCGGGACAGCGGGCCGGCGTTTGGCAGTGAGCTCGTCGCGGAGCGTGCTGTCAGGCGCCGGGAACCTGTCCACGGCTGGAGCCGGACGGCTCCGCATAGTGCACCCCGATGACCTTCTCGCCTGCGAACATGAGGCTGGTCACGCTGCCGAGCGCGCATTGCCGCCGGCGCGGGTCGTGCCACAGCCGCTTGCGCTCGACGGACCGTCGGGTGATCCAGATCGGCATCTGGTGACTCACGCAGACTGCCTCGTGGCAGGTCCCGCCACCACGGGACCCCTCATCACCGGCAGCCTCCCTGGCCGCGTCGGTGGCGGCAGCAAGGACCCTGTCCGCCACCTCACGGTACGGCTCGCCCCAGGACGGGCGGAACGGGTTGCGCAGCGCCAGCCAGTGCTTCGGCTGCCGCAGCGCGCCGTCGCCGACGGCAAATCGCATGCCCTCGAAGTAGTTCCACGGCTCGATCAGCCGGTCGTCGATCTGGATCGGCAAGCCGAGCTCGGCTGCGATCGGCTCTGCGGTCTCCACGGCCCGCTGCAGCGGCGAGGACTTCAGCACGGTGACGTCCCGTCCGGCCAGGTAATCCGCGGCCGCCTTGGCCATCAGCTGGCCCGCCTCGGACAGGTGGAAGCCGGGGGCGCGCCCGTACAGGATGCGGTGGGGGTTGTAGACCTCGCCGTGCCGGACCAGGTGGACGATGGCGGTGGTGCCGTCCGGGGCCGCTATCTCGGGCAGCGGTATCTCACTGGTGCTCATAACGGGCACAGCCTACTTGGGGCACGCTGCCCTCACGAGATCTCCGTGTACCGCTGCCTGTCGGCCATGACCTCGCGCAGCTTTCGCAGCCTGGCCTCGGCCGCCGGGGCATCCAGCTCGTCCAGGGCCGGCACCCGGTCCATGTCGGCAGCCAGGGCGTCCGCCTCACCAACGAAGGTCCAGTCGAACTGCATGAGCTCGTCAAGACCGGCCGAGCGGACCCGGTCCCACACCTTGTCCTGGTTCAGCACGGGCAGGCCCCGGATCGCCGCGGAGACGTCCTCGATCCCGCGGACGAGCCGCTCCGCCCGGCGGATCGGCTCCATAACCTCGGCCGGGGGGAACGGCTGCTCCCTGGTCGAGGGCGGCACCCGGTCCGCGCGCCAGTCGCTGACCAACTGGCGGATCCGGGTGGCAGCGGCGCCTAGCCCGTGTCCCACTCGTTCCCTGACCAGCAGGTCGTCGGCGCGGAGCCTGCCCTTCTCGGTGTAGACGTCGGAGGCGAGCAGGCCCCGCAGCCGGTCTCCGAGACCGTCAGGCACCGCGGTCAGGACCCCGGCCGCGGCGCCACAGCCGGGCCCGTGGTTGGAGCGACAGGCACCGGGGTGACGCCGCCGTTGATGTCCGTCAGCGACGGCATGACCGCCACCGGGCTGGACTGGGCGGTGATGCCGATGTTGAACGGCTCGCCGACGGCGATGTTCGGTGCCGACACCAGGCCGCGCTCGGCCATCTTCATGGCCACGTAGTAGCGCACGGCGTCCAGCTCGGACAGCCCGAACGCGCGCAGCGAGATCAGCTCGCGCATCCGCTCGTCGCGGGGCCGCATGAGCACCTTGACGTCGTTCAGGGTCACGCCGTAGATCGACAGGAAGTCCTGCAGGTGACCGCGGACCAGCTCGGTGATCTCGTGGATCTTCTCGTTCACCTGCTCCAGGGGCGTCACCTGGACGAGCTGGTTGACGGCCTGCTCGACAACGGGGCCGGCGTAGGCGTTCAGCGCGTCCGCGGTCAGGAAATGGCCCTGGTAGGGCATGTGGGTGACCAGCTTGACCGCGTCTTCCTTGGTGTCGACGTGCACGTAGTAATCGACGTCGTAGACAAGCTCGGCCAGTTCGCGGGACAGCGCCACACCCTGCGCCTTGACCACGCTCTTGGCCCTGGCCACGAACAGTGCCTCGTACTGCCAGGGCGACTGACCGCCGTAGAACGCCTGCTGGAAGCTGCCAAGCAGCGGCCGCTGCGGCGTCTCCACCGGGTACTGGCCGGTCTCGTAGACACTGAGTATCGCGCCGCGGGACTTGAGCACGCAGAAGTGGTTGCTCTCCACCGTGAGCAGGCTGCCGTTCATGATGTCGGCGCCCGGATAGTGCCACATCAGGATGCCAGGGCCCATCATCTCGGTGCCGTCGTTGGTGTTCAGGGTGCTGATGACATTACGCATCGCCATGCTGGTGTCCTCCCGTAGTTACCGTCCGGGCGCGGGGCGCCCGGTGGCCCGGGCTCCATCATGGCGACAAATATCCTGACCCGCCAGATCCACGGACAATTACTCCTAGCGGGCGTTCTTCGCTCCCGCCGGCACCGGAGTCGGCGCCCAGATCTGGTACTCGCCAGAGCCGGCCGAGGTACGGTAGTGAATGGTCTTGTACATATAGTAGGTCTTATAGGTGCCAATATCCTTAAGTATCACCTGATCCATCGCGTCGCTGTCGCTGAAGTTCATCACGATGCCCGCGTAATACCGCTGCTGAATCGCCAGCGCATAGGCCGGCAGACCGGTGAGATACGTCTTTGTTTTGGCATCCCAGTCACCCATGTAGTACATGGTGATCCATTGCGCGAACGGTGCGCTCGACCGCAGGTAGTACGCCGGGACGTCGTAGTCCTCGGCCAGCAGGTATGCCTTCGGATGGTTCAGTCTGGCCAGGGCGCCGACCATGGTCCTTGAGTTAGGCCACACGTGGTACTGATCGTTCGCTACCGACAATCCGAACAGGCCGGCCACTATCACCACCGCCACGGCCACGGCCAGGAACCGGTCACTGAGAGACCTCGCCCCGCCGTGGCGCCCGAGCCAGCGCACGAGCAGGGCGCACACCTCCGACAGCGCGTACCCGGCTACGATCGCGCCGAACCAGGTACCGAACGCTAGGTGCTTGAACAGGCTGACGGTTGTATGGATGCGCGCCTGGTTGGCGGGGGCAAGGAAGGTCGCCAGGACGAGCAGCCACGCCAGCAGGACGGTCGGCCGGTCTCGTCGCTGACTGCTGATGATGATCGCGCCCAGAACCGCCAATGCGGCCGCGATCGCAATCCCGTGCACGGACAGGTCGATGACCGCGCTCACCGGGTCGCCGCCGGGCGGCCGCTTCAGCGTCGTCACGTCGATGCCGAGCGCGTAGTTCGGGCCGGCGAGCTTATAGGCAGAACCGAGCAGAGCACCGGTCACCAGTGCGAGGAGTACAGAAGACCCCACCCCGGATCGCAGCCCCTTTTCCCGCCAGGCAGCGAGGCCGACCACCAGCACTATCACCGGGTCAAAGAGCACGGACGCATATTTCGCCGCGTCGGCGATTGCCATGGCTAGGCCGGCGCAGGCAATGAGGCTGCAGTATGCCGCACCGTTCTTTGCCACGGCCCGGACACCGAGCCACGTCGCGACCGCGAGCAGGCACAATGCCATCGCGTCGTAGGTCGCGAAAGCACCAAGAAACTGTGTCGGCCCCAGCCAGGCAAAGACCGCCGCCGCGAACCAGGCGGCGACCCGGTTGTCCAGCAGCCGCGTCGTGACTCCGTGTAGCAGCACAGTAGCCAGCAGCATGAAGGCCAGGCTCAGCAACCGGGCCGCCGCAAGGCCGCCGATACTGTCGAAGAACGCCGCCAGCGGCGGGTAGACGACGGGAGCACCAGAGAAATAGGAGGAGAACAGCGGCACCGGAGTGCCGTGGGCAAGGTGAGCGAGCTCCAGGTGCCCGGCCAGCAGGTATTCGGCCTCGTCCTGGAAGGCCGTGTTGCTCCAGATGAGGTGGAGGGACAGGGCGGCCTGAACCACCAGGATGGCGGTGAGCGGCCAGCCTCGGGCGGCCAGCAGTCCGGCGAGTCCGCGCTGAGTCCGGCCCGGTGCCCGGCGCGGCGCGGCGACTTTCAGATCGAGCACCGGGGCAGTGATGCCGGGTGCACCGGCGCCGACCGGCATTCTGGCAGTCCGTGGCGCGCTGTGCCGGCCCCGCGGCGCCGGCTGGCGTCTGCCTGGATGCTGCACGCTAGTCTCTTTCTTTCCCCGGTGACTGAGTGAACGGCATCAGGGCTACAAACCCGCCGTCGGATTTAGATCCTAAGTAACGATTAGCGAGTTTCGCACGCAAGTGCGGAATACGCCGCTGGTCAGTTCTCGAGAACTGCGGCCGCGGCGGCCGCGGCGGCAGGAAGGGCATCGGCGATCTGGCCGAGCGCCTCGTCATCATGGGCCGCCGACAGGAACCAGGCCTCGTATCCCGACGGCGGCAGGTAGACGCCGCCGTCCAGCATCGCGTGGAAGAACGCCGCGTAGGCGGCCGTGGACTGGCTGCGCGCGGCTCCGAAGTCGCGGACCGGGCCGCCGACGCCCAGGAAGAAGGAGAACAGGCTGCCCGCCTGCTGCAGCCGGAACGGTACGCCCGCCGTGGCCAGCGCGTCCGAGGCCAGCTTGGCAACAGTGGCCGCCGCCTCGTCGACCCGCGCGTACACCTCGGGCGTGCAGGCCCGCAGGGTCGCCGTGCCCGCCGCCGTCGCGAGCGGGTTGCCCGACAGCGTGCCGGCCTGATACACCGGCCCCGACGGCGCGAGCCGGTCCATGATCTCCGCCCGGCCGCCGAACGCCGCGGCGGGCAGGCCGCCGCCCATGACCTTGCCGAAGGTCATCAGGTCACCCGCGATGCCCTCGTGCCCGTACCATCCTGACCGGGTGACCCGGAATCCGGTCAGCACCTCGTCCATGATCAGCAGTGCACCGTACTCGCCGCACAGGGCCGCGAGCAGCTCGTTGAACCCGGCCGCCGGGGGCACGATGCCCATGTTCGCCGGGCAGGCCTCAGTAATCACGCAGGCGATCTCCTGGCCGCGCTCGGCGAACGCCTGCCGGACCGCTTCCTGGTCGTTGTAGGGCAGCACGACCGTCTCCGCGGCCGCCGCGCCGGTGACGCCCGGTGAGTCCGGAAGCCCGAAGGTGGCGACCCCAGAACCCGCGGCCGCGAGCAGGGCGTCCACGTGACCGTGGTAGCAGCCGGCGAACTTCACCACCAGCCGGCGGCCGGTGTGGCCGCGGGCCAGCCGGATCGCGGTCATGGTGGCCTCGGTGCCCGAGTTGACCAGCCGGACCCGCTCCGCCGGAGTCCGGTCGATGATCTCGGCCGCCAGCACGGCCTCACCCTCGGTGACGGTGCCGAACGACGTACCCCGGCTCGCGGCCGCCTGGACCGCCTCGATCACGCCGGGATGGGCGTGACCGAGGATCATCGGGCCCCACGAGCACACCAGGTCCACGTAGTGGTTGCCGTCTACGTCGGTCAGATAGGGCCCCCGGCCGGAGGCCATGAAGACCGGGTCGCCCCCGACGGAGCCGAAGGCACGAACCGGGGAGTTGACTCCGCCCGGCATCAGCGTGCTGGCACGCGCGAACAACTCGGCGGATCTCGGCCGCCCCCCTGACGACGACAGAGTTCCTGGCATCAGCGAATCTCCTCGCAGGCATCGGCGAGCACCTCGAGCAGCCGCAGTCCGTCAGGTAGCTCGTAGCTGCCCGGATGACGGACCCACCGGGCGGCACTGCCACCCGCGTACCTCGAGGGCGGCGCGATCACATAACTGTCACGGCAGTGCCAGCGTAGCCCAGAGACATCGGCCACCTCTTCCGGCTCACAGTCGAGATGACACGACCACCACTCGCGCTCATCGGCGGGCGCGCCGCGGGTGCGGACAAAGAAATGGGCCCGGTCGCCGGCGCTAATCGCAACCGGGCCGGGCCGCACACCGGACCGCTCCATCTGGCCGAGGGCCGTCATCCCGGCCCTGGCGGGTACGTCCAGCACGTCGAAGACGCGTCCGGTCGGCAGGATCACGTTGGCCTCTGGCATCGTCAGCCACCATCGCGCGATGACATCCGGGTCCGTGCTGGCCAGCATCTGCCAGGCGGGAGACATCGGATGCGCGCCGGGCGACGGGCACCCGATCCGGTCGCAGGAACATGCGCGCTGCACGTCCGCGGAGTGGTGCGCGCGACCGGGCGGGAAGGCGCCGGCGCACACGGGCCAGCCCATCATCGCGTACTGAACCGCAGCCTCCGCGGTCCGCCCTTCGGCCCTGCGGCGCCTCACCCACAGAACGGCTTCGACCAAGTAGCTACGCTCCCGCCCGGCTCTGACGAGCCGATCGTTCGATGATGCCTGGCCGGGTATGCGGCCCGGCGCCGACCCGGCGGCCGAGACCAACCCGATGCATAAGGGAGATTGCAAGGTGACCGTTGCCAGAATACCCACGCGCTCCCCTGTGCGCGGGTGACCGCGCCGGAACGTACCTGGTTGACGCCGAAGTGTTGACGCCCGGGCGCCGTCCCGATAGAAGATTAGAACCCGTTCTAGTTCTGTTCTGATGATATCGCCATGTACGGGAGGTCGGCATGCCGGTCCCTGATCAGCGTGATCCCGAGGTCACCAGGGCCACGCTGCAGGCGTGGCTGCCCGGACGCCTGCCGGGTGCCGTCGACGTCACCGTGTCGGCCGTCCAGACGCCGGCCACCAACGGCTTCTCGTCCGAGACCCTGATGTTCGAGGCGTCGTGGCGCGAGCCGGGAGGGCGCGAGCCGGAAGGGCGCGAGCCGGAAGGGCGCGCCCGGCACGAGCGGCTCGTGGCCAAGGTCGCTCCCACCGGCTTTCAGATCTTCCCCGAGGCCAGGTTCGCCGAGCAGTACCGGCTGCTGCAGGTGCTGGCCGGTACCACTATCCCGGTGCCGACCGTGCACTGGCACGAGGCCGACCCGGCCGTGCTCGGCGCGCCGTTCTACGTCATGTCCAGGGTCGACGGCGACGTGCCCAGCGACATGCCCCCGTATCACCAGGATGGCTGGCTGACCGCCACGAGCCCGGCCGAGCGCGAGAGCATCTGGTGGTCGGGGGTCAGCATCCTGGCCCAGGTGCACGCGCTGGATGTGGCGAAGCTCGACCTGGCGTTCGTCGACCAGGTCAGCTACGGGCCCACCGGCCTACGGCAGCGGCTGGCGTACTACGAGCACTACCTGGACTGGGCCTACGAGGGCACCGTCCCTGTCGCCAGGCAGGCACTCCGGTGGCTGCACGAGCACCGACCGGACGAGCCGCGCGAGCCGGTGCTGCTGTGGGGCGACTCGCGAATCGGCAACATCATCTTCGCGGGCGGGCGGGCCGCCGCGGTGCTCGACTGGGAGATGGCCACCCTCGGCCAGCCCGAGGAGGACCTGGCCTGGTTCCTGCTCCTGGACCGGCATCACAGCGAGGGCGTCGGCGCGCAGCGCCTGCCCGGATTCCCCGAGCCCGCGCAGACCATCGCGCGGTACGAGCAGCTCACCGGCCGAGCGCTCGCGCACATGGACTACTACGAGGTGCTGTCCGCGCTGAAGTTCGCCGTGGTCATGGCCAGAATCGGACAGCTGTTCATCTACTACGACCTGGTGCCGGCGGACAACGACTTCCCGTACAACAACACCGCCACCCAGTTGCTCGCCAAGATTCTCGGCCTGCCGCCACCCGGCGGCGAGATGTTCGTGCCGGATCTGTGACCAGACGGAGCCCTCTCGAATGACGCTGTCGCCCCTAGACGACTATCCGGTCCACCAGGCCGCCCTGCCCATCCGGCAGGTCACCACCTCCGACCGGAACTTCTACGACCGCTACTACTTCAACTGCCACGCCGGCACCGACGAGCTGATGCTGATCGTGGGCATCGGTCAGTACCCCAACCTCGGCGTCACCGACGCGTTCGCGCTCGCACGTCACGGCAGCACCCACCGGGTTGTGCGCGCCTCGCGTGAGCTCGGTACCGACCGCATGGACACCAGCGTCGGCCCGTTCCGTGTCGAAGTCCTCGAGGGGCTCTGGCGGCTGCGGGTCGTGCTCGAGCCGAATGAGCACGGCCTGGACTTCGACCTGACCTGGGAGGGAACGATTGCCGCTCAGGCCGAGCCGCGACATTTCATCAGGGCCCAGGAGCGAGTGATCTTCGACTCGTTCCGGCTCGCCCAGACCGGCAGGTGGACCGGGCACGTGCGGAGCGGGAACGATGAGTTCGTCGTCACCCCGGACCGGTGGCGCGGATCACGAGACCGGTCCTGGGGCGTACGACCGGTCGGCGAGAGCGAGGCGCCGGGCATCCAGGCCCGCAACCCCGGCCAGTTCTACTGGATGTACGCCCCGATGCAGTTCGACGACTTCTCCGTCCTCGCGATCGTCCAGGAGGACGCGGCCGGGAACCGGATCCTGGAGGAGGGGGTCAGGATCTGGCCGCAGGCAGCGGGCCGCGCGCCCCAGCACCTCGGCGCGCCGGACTACCGGCCCGAGTTCGATCCGGTTACCAGACAGATCCAGGCCGCCACGATCTCGTTCCGCCCGCCGGGCGGGGTGCCGGTCGAGGTGCGGGTCCGGCCGGTGCATCCGGTCTGGCTGCTCGTAGGCACGGGCTACGGGCTCGAACCGGACTGGAAGCACGGCATGTACCAGGGGCCCGATCTCGTCGTCCAGGGCGTCTGCTACGACCTGACCAAGCCCGAGGACAAGGCCAGGATGTGGGGAATGGTCGACAGCGTCGCGGTCTTCGAGTGCACCGAGGCCGGGACCACGGTTGTCGGCTCCGGTCTCTTCGAGTACTGGGCTCTCGGCCCGCATCTGCCGACCGGTCTCACGTGAACCTCGGCTACCGACCGCCGCGCGTCGCTACGGGCCGCGCGCATACGACGCCGCCAGGCGACCGTACTCGGCGACCGCGGCCGGGCTGTCCTCAAGCCGCCAGCGATAGTGGTAGTTAGCGCCTTGCGGCTGATTGCCGTCGAAGTACACAAAGCCCAGCAGCCGATCCTTGCTGACGCCGGCGAACAGCTGCTTGAGCGTAGCAACTTTCCCCGCGCCGGGCGCTATGCCGGTCTCGGCGATTATCACCGGATCACTGGTTATCTTCCGAATAGCACGGAGCGTCGGCACGATAACGTCCGTGAACGCGTGCTTCTGGGGCACGAAATACGCATCCATGCCGACCCAGGTAACGTACTTACTCCCGGGCCAGTAGCTGGCCAGCGGGCCGGAGCCGGTATAGATCATGTTCGGAGTCCACAGCCAGCTGACGTTATCGGCGCCGTTAGCCCGGAAAACGTCAACAACATGGCGCCAGGCCGCGACCCAGGCGCTAGCCGGGGAGTTCAGGTAACCCCAGCTATACCAGTTGCCATTCATTTCGGGCCCGAATCCGATAATGACCGGCCGCCGGAATGTACGTACCGCGGCGGCGTAGCTGCGAATATACTTGTCATAGCGCCCGCGGGCGATTGACGTCAGGTTTATATTCGTCGGCATGAACTGCACTAGCGTTATAGTGTTGTGCGCATAAGCCGTTTTGGCAAAGGCCAGCTGAAACGGCGCACCCCAGGCGTTGTAGTACAGCGACACCCGAGGCTGGACGTGAGTTGCCGCCGCGAACGCGGCCACGGGCGCGTAACTGCTGGGCGTGCCCGGTTCATAGACGCCGAAGTAGCTGGCGGCACTCGCAGCCAGCGTGGCGTGCGCCGGCCGGTCATACTGGGCGAGGTACTGCTCGCGGGCATAGGCCGTGTAGTCGGCGTTGGACTTGCCAATGACGACCGATCCGCAGACTGCCGCGCCCAGGCCGGCCAGGACGGCCAGCCACACGCCCAGGATGGCCCGCTTGGGCCGTTTATCGGCGTTGTGGAGCCGCCGGGGGCGCCAGGGCATGGCCCGGAAAAGCGCGGCTGCGCAAAAAGCGATTACGACGATCTTGACGAAGAGCCAGCGGCCAGGAGGGGCGAACGCACTGAATACCTCGTGCACGACGCGCCCTACTTCAAGCATCATCCTTCACCACGTGATTCCACTTCACGTCCCGCTTGAAGAGCGCATCGAAGAGCGCGCGGATGAAGAAGCTGAGCTTGAACATGTCGTAGCAGAACTCGGGAACCAGGAGCACGGCCAGCAGCAGTCCGCGGAATCCAGCACGGCGCACCGTAACGAGGCGCTCGAAGAGGGTGACGCCGATTATCGCGAAGGTCCAGGAGAGGTTAAATGCAATGTGGTGCCGGTCGGACAGGCCAATGATGAGCCAGGAGGCGATGGTGGCCGCTACCGCGGCGTAAATGAACAGCTGCTTGAGCCAGTAGCTCGCGGTAACGAAGGTAAAGCCGTAGACGCGCAGATCCGTTATCGTTCCGGTCTGCCAGCGCAGCCGCTGCCGGAACAGGTGACGCCAGCCCGGCATTACCTCCGTGAGGGTATCGCAGCGCGGATCTGACCAGCACTTGTAGCCGATGGTCTTGAGCGCAAGGGTTATCTCGTTGTCCTCGGTGATCGAGGACATGCTGTAGCACTCGCCCGGTCGCCCCGGGATCCTGCTACCCCTTTCCCTGGCGACCTCGCGCAGCGCCCGCGCGCGAAACAGCGTGCCAGTGCCGGAAAGGACCGGCGCCTGGTTGCGCCGGCCGACTAGGCGCGCATAGCGCACGTACTCGTTGCGCTGGAGCTGGCCAATCAGGCCGCTGCCCCGCTCGCCGAGGAAGACCCCGCACACGGCGCCGACCTTCGGGTAGGCAGCGAGCAGGCCGGAGGCGACCCTGAGCCAGTCCCTGCAGAGCTGCGAATCGGCATCCATGGTGAGGACAAGGTCGTCACGGCTGATGAGCGGCAGAATCCTGGCCAGCGCCTGGTTAAGGGCCCCGGCCTTCTTGTGCCGATTCCCCACGGTGGACAGGACCTGGGCACCGTTGGCGGAACTCACCGCCGCGGTCTCGTCGGTGCAGTTGTCACAGACGACTATGACCTCGTCGGGCGGGAGCGTCTGGCGCATGAGCGACCGGAGCGTACGGCCAATCGACTGCGCCTCGTTATGCGCCGGGATGATCACGATCACCTTGGCCCGGCGCGGGGCCTCCGTCCGGCGCCGCACGAACCTGGGACCGCGCCGGAGAACCACGGGCCGGGACCAGTCCGCGGCAGGTTCGTCGTAGGGGAGGATGGCCGGGAGCGGCATCGTCAGGTTTTCCCTGTACCGCACGGGCCGCTCACCGCTCGGGCCGTCGCCAGGCGCGTAGCCAGTGACCGAATAGGCCATCCGCGTCGCCCCCAAGTCGTCCTCCGGTCCGGTCGTTGCAGACCCAGCTAACACGGTTAAGGAGTATAAATATATTTATATACCCCTCAACTGCGCGGCCCCACTCGGCTCCGTAGCCGCCCGACAACGGGCGAGTGGAAGCGTTTTATCGTAACTTGATGGCTCTCTCGCCCGTAGGCAGGTTTGCAGATGATTTGTTGCCTACTGTAGGCAGTCACCCGACTCCGCGGTGTTAGGGAGTCGGGCGGGCTTTCACCGCTGGCGCCGGTCATCAGGATGAAACATCCTGATTACAGGGCAGATCATCGCACATGATGCTCTAAAATCCTGCCGTTCGGAGGTTCCGTTTTCGGCGTCGGGCGCGGTGCGCCAGCTTTGGGGGTGTCGGTGCGCTGTGTCACTCCTTGACCTGGACAAGCCACGGCGGACTCCGGCATCTCCGTGGGTACGCGTCACCTCGCCGGGGCCCTGATGGCAGCGACGGCACCGGCTCGGACGGGTCCCGATCCTCGAACGGATCCCGATCTGAGCCACGGCCACATCCAGTCGGGCCCGGCGAAGGTCGGCCGGCCGCTGTGGTGGATGCCGGCGGCCATAGCGGTGCTGGCGCTGGCCGGCGTGCTCGCCTGGCTTGCCCTGGGTGCCCGGATCGTCAGCCAGCCCGGCGGGCTGCGCCTCGAGCTTGGCTGGCCTGGCATGCAGTACCTGGTCTACGCGGCCTGGCTGGTCCCCCTGATCGAGCTGCTGCTGCTGGCAGTCGGGCAGCTGTACTATCGCCGCCGGTTCCGGGTCGCTCCGCCCGGCAAGTTCAGCGGGCTGATCATCCAGATAACCACCACCGGCCGCGAGCAGGACCGGGTCAACGAGGTGATCTCCCAGCTGCGCGGCTACCGGCTGTCCATGCCCTGTGAGATATGGGTCGTGACGGAGCCGGGCCAGGACAATTACTATCCGGGCGCCGACATAGTGCTGACGGTTCCGCCGAACTTCACGGCACAGTCGGAACGCAAGGCACGGGCCCTGGAGTACTCCAGGCGGGTTAGAGCGCACTACGGCCTCGACAGACGCGATATCAAGATTCTCTTCAACGACGACGACGTCGCGCCCACCAGGGGATACGTCGAGACGGCGTTCGCCGCGGACTATGACATCTGCGAAGGCATAACCTCGCCGAGAACTGAATACGCCGTTCGCCCTTTCGGGCACTTCCTGGCCAGTCATGCCGACGATATGCGGACCCATAACTGCCTGGTGTACTGCTCGGTCTTCCAGGGCCTGCTCGGCCAGCCTTTGCACGTCCATGGCGAAGGGCTGACCGTGACCGGCACGGCTGAGCGGATGGTGACATGGGACTGGCCCGCGTTCGCCTCAGAGGATCTGATCTTCGGGCGAAAGGCTGCCAGGGCGGGCCTGCGGTGGGGCTGGTTCCACGAATATGCCGAGCTCACCTCGCCATGGACGCTACGCGATTTCATCACGCAGCGACGACGCTGGCTGTGGGGAGATATCCATGGCATCCGGCACCGGGAGGTACTCTCCGGGCCGGCCGCGATGACGATCACAGGGAAGTATCTCATCAGCATCTTCACCATGATGTTCTCGCTTGCCGGCCTCTATATGCGGCTGACCGGCGAGCTGCCCAGGTCGCCGATCGAGATGGACTGCGCGAGGCTCTCCGTCCTGGCCTGGACCGGAGTGATCTTCGCCTGCGGCTGGATCGGCTCGGGATCTTCTGTCACGGGGGCTTCCGACGACTCGAGGCTTCTCAGCGGAGTGCTGGCCATTCTGATGCTTCCCGTGAGCGCATTGATGACCATCGCGGGCCTCGTCGTCCCGCTGCTGCTCGGGAACCCGCACACCTTCGAGGTTATTCGCAAGACCCGAGGAGGAGCCCGGTGAAATTGCGGCACCTGCTGGCGGTGGTTGCTGCCGCCGCAGCAACGGTGGCCGGATGCGCCGCCGCGTCGCATCTCGCCACTGTCCAGCCACCCCGGCCGACCTCGGCCGCGGGCGTCCCCCAGGCCACGCCCATTCCGGCGATCGTCGGAAAGCTTCCTGCCTGGGCCGGCAAGCCCGCGCGCCAGCTTGGTATAGACGTCGACTTCTACGTTTACGCCCCCGGGGAGGACGTTTCCGGAATTGCGGCCGCCGACGTCGCATACGCGCGCAGCCTGCACGCCAACTCGCTATCGGTGTCCTTCCCTTTCTTCACAGACGGCTGGCGCGGGGACACGGTCTACGGAAACGGGGAGACGCCGTCACCAGCCGACCTGGCGATCGTGGCGGCTGCGGCCGATCGGGCCGGCCTGTATTTCTCGATCCGCCCGCTGATGGATGAGTCGAGCCTGCACCACAAGGGCGGGCGCACCAAGTGGACGCCGACTCACCCCGCCGCGTGGTTCGCTAGCTATGAGCAGTTCCTGAAGCCGTACGCCGAGATGGCGCAGGGCGAACATATCCCCGAGTTCTTCACCGGAGCCGAGTTCGACCGGTTCAACAGCTCGCCGTACTGGGCCAAGCTCGATGCGTACCTGCGCCGCTACTACCACGGCGCACTCGCCTACGCCAACAACTGGGACATCCCGATCGCGAAGACCGTCAACACCGAGCAGGTCACCCAGACAGTTGACGCTTATCCGCCCACGAGCATTTCGAGCGGGGCGAGCGTGGCTGCCCTGACGGTCAAGTGGGATCGGTACCTGAGCCATAAGGCACGGGGCGTCGTCATCTCGGAGATTGGCATCGCCGCTCAGGCGGGCGCCTATGACAGGCCGTTCCGGCTGGTGTGGGGCGGTGAGTCGCTGGATCCAGCGATCCAGGAGCGGTGGTTCACCGCGGGATGCGACAGCATGGTCAATGAGCATGGCGGCGGTATCTACTTCTGGTCGGTTAGTTTCGGGCAGTCACTGGACTCGCCGCCCACGCTGGCGAATCCGACCGCGTTCGTTGACGGACCGGGAGCCAGCGCAATCGCCGCGTGCTTCACGAGGCTGTCCTGACCGATGGCAAGTGCCACCCGCGCTGCGCCGACGCGAAGTATTCCGCGGCCGGACGCGGTACCGAAGGGCCGGGCCATGCGTTATGGCCCGGTTGCGCGAGGCGTCCCGGTTCTGGCGATCCTCGCCGTCCAGGCCGTCCTGACTGGCTCCCTCATCCACCTGGGCATCGCATCAGGCCAGGAGAGCCAGTTCATCTATGCCGGTCACCAGATCATCAGGGAACTCTGGCATGGTGGCGGCAGCCCCTACTACGAGACGTACCTCCCTGGCGTCCCTTCGATCTATCCGGTGATCGCTGCCGTGGCCGACTTCACCGGCGGGCTGGCGGCGGTGCGCCTGATGAGCCTGGTGTTCATGCTGGCCGCCTCCTGGGTGTTGTACCTGACTGCCCGCCGCCTGTTCGGCTACTGGCCCGCCGTCGCCGCGACCGGCGTCTTCGGCCTGCTCGGCGTGTCTCGCGTTGCGGGCGCGAGCGCGACGCCAGACGCCCTGGCAATCGCGCTCATGGGGCTGGCGGCGTACTGCGCCGTACGAGCCGCCGGGCCGACTGGACCAGCCCATCGGTGGCTGCTGGCAGTACCGGCAGCCATCCTGGCCGCCAACGCGGTGAGCTATCCCACGGTGCTGTTTGACCCCGCAGTCATCTGCCTTGGCGCATTGCTGGTGAGCTACCAGGGGCGGAGGCGGGCGTGGCAGCGGGCGATCGCGCTCACCTGCTCGACGGCGACGCTGCTGGGCATCGCGACTGCGCTTGCGGGGACCGGTTACCTGATGGGCATCGGCCGGACGCTGCTGCTGCCCGGCGTGCGCGCCACTTCGGAAACGGCAGTTGCACTGGCGTCGTGGCGCTGGGTCGGCCTGGTCATCGTCGTGGCCGCCTTGAGCCTGCTGATCGCGCTCCTGCTGGGGGAACACCACAACATATCGCGGCTCCTGCTCCTGACGCTGGCGGGCCTGATAGCCATGGGAAACGCTCTGCTGCTGCACAATTCCCAGGGGGTCAGCGGGTACGACGCGCTGGGCGGATGGTTTGCCGCCGCCGCGGCCGGATACTCGATCGGACGGCTCGCGGAACTAGCCCGCTCTCGGGTCGGGGCGGCACTGCTCGGGTCGCTGGTGGTTGTCCCTGTTGCCGCGATCGCGCTTGCGACCGCCAGCCAGGCAACGGCGCTGTGCGACGCGTCTAACTCAGCCATCGCGACCGTGACCGCCCTGCAGCCGTACTTGACCGGCCCGCAGAGCCGGCATTACCTGATCGACTCCTACGAAGACATTGCCTATGACCTGCACCCGAGCCTGAGCTGGCAGCAGGTCACCGACTCCTTCTACATCAACTACGAGCAGCCCGGGCATCGTGGCCGGTACCTGCACGGTACCGTCGGCGTCGCCGCCGCTATCGAGAATCACTGGTTCGCGCTTATCAGCGTGCCCTCGGACCCCGGCAGCCAGGATTCGTTCGCTCTGCTCGCGATACGACTGGCGGACCAGACGCCCGGTTACCAGCTGGCGTCGACTAGCGGCGGCCGAGCTATCTATGTCTACGGCCCCGACTACGCCCGCACAACGGGATAGAACCGGCCCAGCCGCCATCAATGCATATAGCGCCGGATCCCCTGCTTGAATGCCGCCACGGCTGACTTATGGCCTTCCAGGCGCCAATCCTGGTGGAATATGGTGCCGGACTGCTTCATATCGAACCACAAGAAACCCAGCAGCCCATAGTGCGCCACACCAGCGAAGAGCTGAGGGATGCGTCTCGCCTGGCCGGCTACCTGACCGATGGCGGTCTCGGCGATAAGAATTGGCTTGCTACTGAGGCGCCGCTGTGCCGCTATCGTCTGCGAGAAAATTCCATTGAATGTGGTGTTCCGGTGGTAGAAATAGCCGTCAATGCCCATCCAGGTGACATAGGAGCTGCCGGGCCACCAGTCGCTTATCGGCCCCTCGTTCGCCGTCATCTGATTGACGGTCCACATCCAGGTGACGTTTTGGTCGCCCGCTCGGCGGAACAGCGAGACCACATGCCGCCACGCCCTCACCCAGGTCCGGGGGGAGGTGTGAGTCCAGCCCCACGGGTACCACTCTCCGTTCATCTCGGGCGCGAAGCTGATGATCACCGGGTGGCCGAACGCGCGCACCTGGCTCGCGTACGAGTGCAGGTAGGCATCGTCGTGGCCAGCGGCGATGGCATTCATCGAGACGCCGTCGGGCTCCAGCGATATCAGCAGCGACGCGCCGTGCGAGTGGGCCTCCTCGGCAAAGGCCGTCGGGAACGGAACGCTCATCGTGCTGTAGTACATGATCATGTTGGGTTCGCGCCCTACCGTCCTGGCGAAGGTCTGGATGGGCGCGTACGAGGCGGGGGTTCCCGGCTCGAAGACTCCCAGGTAGGACGACCGGCGCGGGCTCAGGGCCGACTGAGCCGTGCGCGTCACGTGGGTGGCATCGGAAGAGGCCACTGCGGACATCGAGGTGGCCACGTGCGCGGCCAGGGCCGTCGATGGCACGCCCGCGATGACCACGGCAGCGGCTATGACGGCGACTGTGGCCAGCACACGGGACTTCATGGGCGCTTCTCCTCGCAGTGAGCGTGCAGACGATGCGAACCAGCCGCCCGACAAGTACCCAGATAAGGGTAGCAAGGTACCAGCACCACGGCCTGATCGGCCCAACCTGCGCCGCCCGCTGGCCCTGCCGACCAGCCGGAGGCCCGTTTGCCGGTTCCGGCCGTGTTGTACCTGTTGAAGGGCATTAACGGCCCATATAATCGCCCAGCGGGCGGTCGAGCCCGCCCCGAATTACTCATAGAGGAAGATGGGCTACGCATGAGATTCTGTCGGCCGATGGCGATGACTTTCCTCGCCGTGGGGACGCTCGCCTCGCTCGCGGCCGCAACGGGGGTAAGTGCCGCCGCAACAACCGGGCCCCACTCGGACCACGTCCGGTCGGCCCGCGATGCCAGGGCCGCTAAGCCGAAGCTCCAGCTGGGCATAGACGTCGACTACTACTTCAACCCGGCGACCAACATCGCGGCGACCGATGCGGCGACCGTCAGCTATGTGAAGAGCCTGCACGCCAACGCGATCTCGGTATCGTTCCCTTTCTACGTCAGTGGCAGGCACTCCGACACGGTGTACGCGACGGCAGCAACCCCGTCAGCGGCCGCGCTGGGCCAGCTGGCGGGCGCAGCGGAGCACGCGCACCTGTACTTCTCGATCCGGCCGCTGATGGACCAGGCTGACGGGTCCAGGGTGTCGTTCACGCCCGCGAATCCGAAAGCGTGGTTCGCGAGCTACGAGCAATTCCTCAAGCCGTACGCGACCATGGCCCAGAAGGAGCATGTGCAGGAGCTCATCGAGGGCGCCGAGCTGACGGCAATGAACAGTGATGCGAAGTACTGGACGCAGCTCACTGCCTACCTGCACAAGCTCTACCGTGGCACGCTCGCTTACGCCAACAATTACTCCACGCACCCGATCAGGACGGCGGTCAGCAGCGACCATGTCGTCCAGCTGATGGACGACTACCACCCGGTCAACGCGCCCAGCACCGCGAGCGTCGCCACGCTCACACGGGGCTGGGACGCCTACCTGGAGGCCCAGGCCCGCGGCATCACGATCTCCGAGGCCGGGATTGCCGCGAAGGACGGCGCGTACCGTAAGCCGTACGATGCGGCCGGCCCCGGCGCGTTCAATCCGCAGATCCAGGTGCGATGGTTCGCTGCGGCCTGCAACGCGATAACGAACGAGCACCTCGGCGGCATTTACTTCTGGTCGCTGGTCTACGGCGCGCCGCTCAACGTACCGCCCACTGCAGCGCACCCGATGGACTTCGCCGACGGTCCCGGCGCGAAGGAGATCTCCAGCTGCTTCAAGAAGCTCGGCTAGCTCTGCGGCGCCAGTGCGGCCCGGTCAGCGTGCTGACCGGGCCGCAGCCGCCCTCAGCTCAGCCGCTGAGCTACCTCGGTGGCCCAGTAGGTCAGGATGATGTCTGCGCCGGCCCGGCTGATCGCGGTCAGCGTCTCCATGATCGTCCGGTCCCGGTCCAGCCAGCCGTTCGCCGCCGCGGCCTCGACCATCGCGTACTCGCCGCTGACCTGGTAGGCCGCCACGGGCAGCTCGACGGCGGCAGCGAACTGGCTGATCACGTCCAGGTAGGCCAGGGCCGGCTTGACCATCACGATGTCCGCGCCCTCGGCCACGTCCAGCAGCACCTCGCGCAGCGCGTCGCCCGCGAAGGCCGCCGGGTCCTGCTGATAGGACGCGCGATCGCCGAACTGGGGCGCACACTCGGCCGCATCACGGAACGGGCCGTAGAAGGCCGAGGCGTACTTCGCCGAGTAGGCGCAGATCGCAACGTCGGTGAACCCGGCCCCGTCGAGCGCGGACCTGATCGCGGCGACCTGGCCATCCATCATGCCGCTCGGCGCGACCACCCGCGCGCCCGCGATGGCCTGCGCCACCGCGATTGCCGCGTACCGGTCCAGGGTCGCGTCGTTGTCGACCTCGCCGGTGTCGGTCAGCAGCCCGCAGTGTCCGTGCGAGGTGTACTCGTCCAGGCACAGGTCAGCCATCAGCACGGTGTCCGAGCCCACGTCCGAGGCGAGGTCGGTCAGGGCCAGCTGCACGATGCCGTCCGGCGCGTCGGCCGCCGACCCGCGCGCGTCCTTCGCCGCCGGGATGCCGAACAGGATCACCCCGCCGACGCCTGCCGCCACTGCCTCGGCCGCGGCCTTGCGCACGCTGTCCCTGGTGTGCTGCACGACACCGGGCATCGACCCGACCGGCTGCGGCTCGGTTATGCCTTCCTTGACGAACAGGGGTTGCACCAGGCCACCCGGCCGCACGGTCACGGGCGCGACCAGCCGGCGCAGCGGCTGGGTGGTGCGGAGCCTGCGCGGCCGGGACACGGGGAATGCGGGGGTCATCGGCGCTCCACTGTGCTAACCACGGGTCATTACCTGATCCGGCGGCGCGCCCCCCGGCGGCGCTCGCTCGGCTTGCGAACCGGCTCCCCCGCCTCGATGGCAGCGTCACGGATTCCCGCGCCGTGCGCGGCGAGCGCCTCGACCAGCGCTGCCACTGACGGCGTGTCCGCGACCACGTCCACGCGCAGGCCGAACTCGGCCGCGGTCTTGGCGGTCTGCGGGCCGATGCAGGCAATCACCGTGACCGCGTGCGGCTTGCCCGCGATGCCGATGAGGTTCCGCACGGTGGACGACGAGGTGAACAGCACTGCGTCGAATCCGCCGCCCTTGATCGCCTCCCGGATCGGGGCGGGCGGCGGCGCCGCGCGCACAGTCCGGTACGCGGTGACGTCCTCGGCCTCCCAGCCGAGCTCGGTCAGCCTGGCCAGCAGGCCCTCGGTCGCGATGTCGGCGCGCGGCAGCAGGATCCGGTTGATCGGGTCAAGCACGTCGTCGTAGGCGGGCCAGGAATCGGCCAGCCCCTCGGCGGACTGCTCCCCCTCGGGTACCAGGTCGGGCATGATGCCGAACTCGCGCAGTGCCATCGCGGTCTGCTCGCCGACCGCGGCGACCTTGACCCCGGCGAACGCCCTGGCGTCCAGGCCGTACTCCTCGAACTTCTCCCTGATCGCCCGGACCGCGTTCACCGAGGTGAATCCGATCCACTGGTACCGGCCGGTGACCAGGCCCTTGACCGCGCGCTCCATCTGCTGCGGGGTACGCGGCGGCTCCACCGCGATCGTCGGCACCTGCTCGGGCACCGCGCCCCTGGCCCGCAGCAGATCGCAGACCTCGTCGGACTGCTCCTTAGTCCGCGGGACCAGCACCCGCCAGCCGAACAGCGGCTTGGTCTCGTACCAGGACAGCAACCGTTGCGCGGCAACGCCCTCGCCGACCACGGCAACAGCGGGGCCGCTCGCGGTCAGCAGGCTCACGCCCGCCGCCTTGAGATCGGCCGCGGCCGTACCGAGAGCGCCCACCACGGTGTGCTGCTCGGTGGTCGTGCCGTTCCAGGTGATCGCGAACGGCGCGGTCTCGGGCCAGCCGGCCGCGATCAGCATCTTGCCGAGATCCACCGGCCCGGTCTCGGCGCCCAGTATGACCAGCGTCCCGTCACTCGCCGACACCCGGCTGGCCTCGCCGGCGTGAATGATCCGGACATCTCCGCTGCCATCGCTGGTCAGCGGAATGCCCGCGTAGGCCGGCACGGCCGCGGCCGCGGAGATACCGGGAATGATCTCGAAGCCGATCTTCGCCTTCGCGCAGGCCGCGGCGTCGGCGGCCGCGTTGCAGAACATGAACGGGTCGCCGCTGTACAGGCGGATCGCAAGCTGGCCGGCCTTGGCGGCCTTGATCAGCAGCTTCGGGTCCTGCTGCAGCGCGTCGGAGTCGGTCACCGTCGCGCCGGGTTTAACCAGGTGAGTGAGGCGCTCGCTGACCCAAGGCGCCGCCACGATCAGGTCAGCCCGGCCGATCAGGTCCGCTGCCCGTACCGTGAGCAGGCCGTCGTCGCCCGGCCCGGCGCCGACGAACGCCACCCAGCCCGGCGAATGCGCCGCGGCATGCTTCCCTGTCTTTCCAGTTGTGGGGTTCACTTGTCATCGTCCCCGCTGCTGATGTGCCCTCGATCTGGCACTGCCATATACCTTCCCGCGCCCCGGCCGAGCAGCTCATCGGCCAGCCGGCGGCCGATTGCCTCGGCCATCGCCGGTGACCCGCTTGCGCTGCCGCGAAGCGCCATCCCCCCGTCAGCCGCGACGACCAGGCCGCGCAGCCGAAGTACGTCCGTCCCGGCAGCATACGCGCCAACCGGGGCCGCGCAGCCTGCCTGCAGCGCGCCGAGCAAGCTGCGTTCCGCCGTGGTCGCGGCACTACTCGCCGGATCGTCCACGCAGGCCAGCAGCGCAACGAGGTCTTCCCTGCTAGAACCGCACTCAACCGCCAGCGCGCCCTGGCCGGCCGCGGGAAGCATCTCGTCGGGCTCGAATATCTGCGTCACCGCGTCGAGTCGTCCGATCCTGGATAGGCCCGCGTGCCCGAGCACAACTGCCTCCAGATCACCAGATTCCACCCTGGCCAGCCTGGTACCGGCGTTGCCGCGGACCGGAACGGGGCGCAGGTCGGCGCGCAGCAGCAGCAGCTGAGCGGCCCGGCGCGGCGAGCCGGTGCCGATCCGCGCGCCGTGCGGCAGGTCGGCAAGCTTCACGCCGCCCGCGGCGACGAGTGCGTCCCGCGGGTCGTCGCGGGCCGGAACCGCGGCCAGGGTGATGCCGTCCGCGGCCCCGGTGGGCAGGTCCTTGAGCGAGTGCACGGCGAAGTCAACCTCGCCCGTGAGCAGCGCGGTCCGCAGCGCGCTGACGAACACGCCGGTGCCGCCGATCTGCGTCAGCTGCTCGGAGCTGACATCACCCTGCGAGGTGATGCCGACCAGCTCGACCTCCCGCCCGGTCAGCCGGGTGACCGCCTCGGCCACCAGCCGCGACTGCGTCATCGCCATCGGGCTTCGCCGGGTGCCGAGCCGCAGGATGCTCATGCCTGCTCGCTTTCCGTCGTCATGCGCCTGGCGGGCAGCAGCGCATCGGCCTGCGCCACCGACTGAACCGCGGCCGGATCCAGGTCGAACAGCACCCGCAGGGCGTCCTCGTAGCTGGCAGCACCGGGTGTCCCGGCCAGTTCCTTGACCCTGACGGTGGGCGCGTGCAGCAGCTTGTCGGCCACCCGGTTCATCGACCTGGCCACCTCCTCCAGCACCGCCTTGTCCACCGCGCCGATCCGCCCGGCCAGCCTTGCCAGCTCCGATTCCACCACGCCCGCGGCCTTGGCCCGCAGCGCCACGACGGTGGGAGCGACACGAGCGGCCCGGCCGGCCGACAGGTAGGCCTCAAGCTCGTCGGTCACCACCTGGCGTGCGTCGGCGATCGCGGCCTCGCCCGGCCTGCTGCCTTCCGGCCCGGACTCTGCGAGTGTCTCCAGGTCAGTGACCGCCACATGGAGCAGGTCACCGACCCCGGGCTCGACGTCGCGAGGCAAGGCCAGGTCGAGCAGCACCAGGGGCTTGTCGCGATCGCGCCCCTGGCGATCATGCACTGCCGCCCGCGCCATGGCCGCGGTGATCACGTGCCCCGGCGCCCCGGTGCAGGTCACGACCAGATCGGCCGCCCTGAGCAGCGCCGGCAGGTCGGCCATAGCCGCCGCCTGGCCGCCGTGCTGTGCCGCTAGCCGTTCCGCGTGCGAGCGGGTCCGGTTGGCGATCACCAGGCTAGCCGCGCCCGCTCGAGCCACACTCGCGGCCGCGAGCGCGCTCATCGCGCCCGCACCGACGACCAGCACGTCCAGACCGGCGAGCGAGGGTGTGCCTCGTTCCCCCCTTACAGGACCCTGCAACTGGTCCACCGCGGCCCGCAGGCCCACGCTGACCAGACTGGCCCCGGCCGCGCCGACGCCGGTCTCCGCCTGCGCGCGCTTGCCCGCACGCAGCGCCAGCGAGCCCAGGTCGCCCAGCGCCCGGCCGAGCGTGCCCTCCTCGCGGGCGAGCCGCAGC
>JASHOV010000323.1 GCA_030038495.1 Streptosporangiaceae bacterium | reverse complement strand
AGCGACAGTTTCGGCTCGCGGCGGCCGTTCTCCAGCAGCGACAGCACCGACGGCGCCCGGCCCACGCGCTCCCCCAGCTCCGCCAGCGTCAGCCCCCGCGAGCGCCGGATATGTCGCAGTCTCTGCCCGAACATGTTGAGATCAAGCCCGGAAGCTGGCAAAGAACGCTGTTCTTGCGCTGTGAAACTTTGCATTTCTTCATTCTAACCGAAGAGCTGATGATTTTGGGCACTTAACCGTCTACCTCGGGGTAGTGCGGCCAGGCAGGCTTTATTACCTAACCCGGGGACGACACAGCTGGAGGTCAGGACATGGACGAGAGTCGCCTCGAGGGCACACTGAACGGCTCGGCCCACCCGAACGGCCACGCGAACGGCCACAAGGCGGCCGGCAAGATCGAAAGCCAGGCAGCGGCGTTGCACCACGAGTGGGCGACAGACCCGCGCTGGGCTGGCATCGAGCGCACCTACAGTGCCGCCGACGTGATCCGGCTGAAAGGCTCGGTACAGGAGCAATTCACGCTCGCGCGCCTCGGCGCCGAGCGGCTGTGGGACCTGCTGCAGCAGGGTGGCTACGTCAACGCGCTGGGCGCGCTCACCGGCAACCAGGCCGTCCAGCAGGTGAAGGCCGGGCTCAAGGCCATATACCTGTCCGGCTGGCAGGTCGCCGCGGACGCGAACCTGGCCGCCCAGACCTACCCGGATCAGAGCCTGTACCCGGCGAACTCGGTGCCGCAGGTCGTAAGACGGATCAACAACGCGCTGCTGCGGGCGGACCAGATCACCTGGGCGGAGAACGAGAACGAGGGCGCGCCATATTGGCTGGCCCCGATCGTCGCCGACGCCGAGGCCGGGTTCGGCGGCGTGCTGAACGCGTTCGAGCTGATGAAGGGCATGATCGCGGCCGGCGCCGCGGGCGTGCACTGGGAAGACCAGCTGGCGTCGGAGAAGAAGTGCGGTCACCTGGGCGGCAAGGTGCTGATCCCGACCGGCCAGCACATCAAGACGCTGAACGCCGCCCGGCTCGCGGCCGACGTATCTGGCGTTCCCAGCCTGATCGTGGCCCGCACCGATTCTCAGGCCGCCACGCTCATCACCAGCGACGTCGACGAGCGGGACCAGCGCTTCGTGACCGGCGAGCGGACGGCCGAGGGCTTCTACCGGGTGAATAACGGCATCGACTCCTGTATCGCCCGCGGCCTGGCCTACGCGCCATACTCCGAACTGCTGTGGATGGAGACCTCCACGCCCGACCTCGCGGTCGCGCGGGAGTTCGCCGAGGCGATCAAGGACAGCTACCCGGACCAGATGCTGGCCTACAACTGCTCGCCGTCGTTCAACTGGCGCCAACACCTGGACTCCGACACCATCGCCAGGTTCCAGCGCGAGCTCGGTGCGATGGGGTATAAGTTCCAGTTCATCACGCTGGCCGGCTTCCACGCGCTGAACGAGTCCATGTTCACCCTCGCCCGCGGCTACGCCGAGCGCGGCATGTCCGCCTACGTCGAGCTGCAGGACGCCGAGTTCGCGGCCGAGAAATACGGCTACACCGCGACTCGGCACCAGCGCGAGGTCGGCACCGGGTACTTCGACAAGGTCACCCAGGCCATCAACCCGGACGCCTCCACCACCGCGCTGGCCGGCTCGACCGAGAGCGAGCAGTTCGCGCACGCCCACTAGGCCGCTACATGAAGGCCCCATTAGCCGGGGACCGCGCCGCTCTCCAGCCGGCGCGGTCCCCGCCCGCGGTTCTGGCGGGGAACGTGTGCTCGCGTGCCGCCGTGTCGCGCCTGTCCGCGGCAGGCGGGCGTTGACGGCCGACTCTGACTTTTCCTCCGGTACATGGCTCTCGTAGGGAGATATCCACCTATTCGTGCCCAGCTAACGGAGGAAAAGACGCGGGGCACGCCAGGCGGTCGAGCCGCGCACCGTTGAGCGCGGGCGGGTCAGGAGCGCAGGTAGGCCAGGACGGCCAGCACTCGGCGGTGGTCGGCGTCGGACGGCGGCAGGCCGAGCTTGGTGAAGATGTTGCTGATGTGCTTTTCGACCGCCCGTTCCGAGATCACCAGCCGGTCGGCAATGCCGCTGTTCGAACGGCCCTCGGCCATCAGCGCGAGGACGTCATGTTCGCGCCCGGTCAGGCCGGCCAGCGCGCTGCCGTGCCGGGACGCCGCCATTAGGTCGGTGACGACCTCGGGATCGAGCGCGGTGCCGCCGGCCGCGACCCGGCTGAGCGCCTCGACGAACTCGGTGACGTTGGCCACCCGGTCCTTGAGCAGGTAACCAACCCCGGCGGTCCCGCCGCCCGATTTCATGCCGAGCAGATCCGCCGCGTACCGGGTCTCGACGTACTGGGAGAACACCAGGATGCCGACTTTTGGGTGGTCGCGGCGGATCGCGATGGCCGCGCGGAGCCCCTCGTCGGTATGCCCGGGCGGCATCCGCACGTCCACGACCGCCACGTCGGGCCGGAACTCGGCCACCGCAGCTTTGAGCGCCTCGGCATCACCGACCGCGGCGGCCACCTCATACCCGCGATCGGTGAGGATCTCCACGAGCCCGGCGCGGACCACCGCGGAGTCCTCGGCGACGACGATTTTCAGGCCGCCGCCCGGCCGCTCAGGCACGCGACGGCAGCTCGATGGTCACGACAGTCGGCCCGCCATTTGGGCTGCTGACCGCCATCGACCCGTCCACCGTGCGGATCCGGCCGGCCAGCCCCGCCAGCCCGCCGCCGCCATCGAGCCTGGCGCCGCCGCGGCCGTCGTCGGCGACGCGAAGCCGCAGCAGGCCGGGGACGTGTATGGCCTCGAGCGTCACGTGCCGGGCCCCGCTGTGCTTGGCCGCATTGGCGAGCAGCTCGGCGGCGCAGAAGTACGCGATGGTCTCGATCGCTGCCGACGGCCGGTCGGTGATGTCGGTGACCAGATCGACGGGAACGGCGCTGCGGGCCGCCAGCGTGGTCAGCGCGTCGGCGAGGCCGTTGTCCAGCACCGGCGGGTGAATGCCGCGGGCCAGCACCCGCAGCTCGGTGATGGCCTCGATCGCGCCGCGGTGCGCGGCGTCGACGAGCTCGACCGCCCGGTCGAGGTCGGCCGCGTTCAGTCCCCCCTCCGCACCCGCGCCCAGCTTCTCCCTGGCCAGCCCGAGTTTCATGGCCAGGCCGACCAGCTGGGCCTGGGCGCCGTCGTGCAGGTC
>JASHOV010000322.1 GCA_030038495.1 Streptosporangiaceae bacterium | reverse complement strand
TGCCGGCCGGGGGCCGGCTCGGCCGGCTGCTCGCCGTCGCCGCGATGCTCGGCCTGGCCGCCTGGCAGGCCACCCGCTAGCGGGCGGCGGCCGCTGAGCGTAACTCGCTGCGCTCGAACCGGCTTACTACGATCAGCCCGGCCACGAAGACGGCCACCATCGCGATCAGCAGCGCCAGCTCGGAGGTCGAGAGGCTGGGGCCGCTGCCCGGCGTGAGCACCAGCAGTATCCGCCGGATCACCGCGATCAGGCCGACCACGATGAAGGGCTGCGCGACCAGCCGGTGAGCGCGCAGCGAAAGCACCACCGTGTGCACGATCTCTACCAGGATCAGGACCAGCAGTACCCGGTCGAGCAGGTTCTCCGCCGCGCCCGATATGCCGTTGCCGGCCGCACTGGCGAAGTCCACGATGCCCGAGATCAGCAGGACGACGGCAAGTCCTATCAGCAGGACGCCTACTGTCACCGTGACGACGTCCTGTGAGTGCTCGAGCGCCGAGATCCAGCGCTTGACCGTGGCCGTGCCGAGCCACTGCTTGGTTTCGGCCGCGGCCCGGGCCGGCTGGTCGTCCTCGGAGGCTGATATGCCCGTCATCACGACATTGTGGCGGCATTGAGGCTGCCCGGTGCCCACATGGGCACAAAAGCCCGCGCCGCAGCGTCAGCGTCATCGTCATCGACCCGCACGACAAGCGCGGCGTCGATTGGACTCAGCCGGCCGTTCGCTTCCAGATCGTGAGCTGTGCCGGGAATCCAGGGTAGGGATCGAGTGCCCTGACGGGCGCAGAGGCAACTTTGGTGAAGGCCTCGTGCAGGTGGTCGAGCCTGGCGGTGCGATAACCCCCGTCCCCGATGTATGCGACGGTGTCCCCGCTGTAGTGCGTCAGGCAATCACCTAGCGACGAATACAGCGGCGGCCAGCACAGAAACAGGGCACGGTCAGCGTGGCCGGACAAGACAGCCTGATCACCCTGTGCGACGTGAGTCCATGGCTTGGTGCGCAGGTGGTATCTGTTGGCACGCTCCCCGTCCACGGGCGCCTGGTCGTAAGCGACAATGTCCGCGCCGATGGAGCGGAGCCGGTGCGCCCAGTAACCCGTGCCGGCGCCAATCTCCACCAGCGGGCCCAGGCTGGCCAGCATTGCCAGCGTGGTATCACAGGGGAACACGTACGCGTAGCTCTGCGCCAGCATCAGCAGATCGTCGGCGCCTGCCGCAGCAAGACGACGGCCGCTATCGAGCATCTCCAGCGACTGGCTGAACTGATCTGCTCCCATAAGGCCGGTGCGAGCAGGGCGATCACGGCAGCCTTGCGGGGCAGCCTCAACGGGGATCACCACATTTCGGACGTATTCCTGACTTGGTGATACTACCGCTATAGATGGATATGAATAATTTCCACTAGGACGTGTCGTCACCGCAATCCCGGCTCGCCGACCTCAGCGAGGTCCGGCTCGCTGACCCGGGAGCCGGCCGCAGCCCCTTAGCTCGTCGCAGCGGCCGACGGCGCCGTCGAGTCCCTTGTCATCTAGCTGAGATGCGCCGCCGTCGCCAAGGCCCCCATTGATGCCGCTGCCTCGGATCCCCAAAGCCCGTCGGCGACGCCGTGTCAACAGAAGTTGACGACCGCGTGAATGTCAACTTATATTGACGGCGTGACTACTCAGACCCAGAACGCGCCGGTGGTGATCGTCGGCGCGGGGCCGACGGGGCTGATGCTGGCCGCGGAGCTGTGCCTGGCCGGCGTCACCCCCCTGGTTCTGGAGCGCCTTCCGCAGATCAGCCAGGTGCCCAAGGGCAACGGGCTGTTCGGCCAGATCGTCTTCGTGCTGGACTACCGCGGCCTGCTCGACCCGATGCGAGCGGACGCCACCTATTGCGGCCCGGTGCCGGGCTTCGCGTTCGGCCCACTGCAGCTGGACTTCGCGCCGCTGGACGCCAGCCCGCTGCATGTGCTGGCGCTTCAGCAGCGGCACATCGAGCGGCATCTGGCGGACCGGCTGGACGCACTGGGCGGGAACGTCAGGCGCGGGCATGAGCTGACGGCACTGGTACAGCACGACGATCACGTGCTCATGGAGGTCAGCGGCCCGGACGGGCCCTATCAGATCCGGGCCGAGTACGTAGCGGGCTGCGACGGGGCCCGCAGCGTCGTCAGGAAGCACGCTGGCATCGAATTTCCCGGGGTTACCTCAGGGGATGTGTCCCGGATCGGGCGCGTGCGGCTGCCGGACTCGGTGATCGTTCCCGGCACCGGCGAGCTCGAGGTGCCGGGAATCGGCCGGCTGCAGCCGGGGATGACCAAGCTGACCAGCCGCGGCCGGTGCTCGCTGATGCCGCTGGCCGCGGTGGACAAGGCGGCCGAGCCCGGCATCTACATCGTCGCCACGATCGAAGACGACCCCGGCGCGGACCGGGACGCCCCGATGACCCTCGAGGAGCTACAGGCCAGCGCCGGGCGCGTGCTCGGCGGCGAGCTGCCGATGAGCGACCCGCTGTGGCTCACCAGGACGGTGGGCAACAGCCGCCTGGCCGACCTGTACCTGGCCGACCGCGTCCTGCTCGCCGGTGATGCCGCGCACCTGTTCGGGATCGGCGGCTCGCTGAATGTCGGGCTGATGGACGCCATGAACCTGGGCTGGAAGCTGGCCGCGAGCGTACTCGGGCGCGCCCCCGACGGGCTTCTGGCCAGCTATCACACCGAACGACACGGCGCCGCGAGGCGCTATCAGCTCCAGGCCCGAGCGCAGAAGGCCCTCTCGGACAGCGGTGAGTATGCCGAAGCGCTCCGGCAGCTCGTGGGGGAACTGCTCCGCTACGCTGAGCCGCTCCGGCACGTCGGCGAGCTGATCGAGGGTTCCGCGATCCGGTACGCGATGGGCCCGGCCGACGCGCACCCGCTGACCGGACGGCTGGCACCCGACCTCCGCCTGCGCACCCCCGATGGTGGCACCAGGGTCGCCGAGCTCATGCGGCCCGGCCGCCCGGTCCTGCTTGATCTCACCGCCGCGGGCAGCGTTGCCGCCGCGGTCGCCGACTGGAGCCCGTCCGTCACGATCGTGACAGCCGAGGCAGCCGGCCAGCCACCCGCCGACGCACTGCTCATCCGGGCCGACGGGTACGTCGCATGGGCTGCCGGGCCAGGCACTGCCGACGAGGGCGCCGGGCTGGCGGACGCGCTGCGCCGCTGGGTGCCGCGGGCGGGTTAGCCCTGGGTTAGCCCAGGTTAGCCCGGCGGCGGCAGCGGCTCCGGCCCCGTGGGATTCGGCCCCGTGGGATTCGGCCCCGTGGGATTCGGCACGGCCCCGCCGTAGCGGCGGTCCCGGCTGGCGAAGATTTCGCACGCGTGCCACAGGTGCCGCCGGTCGAAGTCGGGGAACAGCGTGTCGAGGAACACGAACTCGGCGTACGCGGACTGCCAGAGCAGGAAGTTCGAGGTCCGCTGCTCCCC
>JASHOV010000321.1 GCA_030038495.1 Streptosporangiaceae bacterium | reverse complement strand
CGGACCGGCCCGCTGCACTGGGTAGACATGCTGGGCCGGCGCACCGTGCCTGCCGAAGACACCGCGCGCACAGGAGAGACCGAGCGCGCCGACGGGTCCAGGTGACCGGGCGCGCCGTCCCGGTCACCCGAGACGGCCAGGACCCGCACGCCCGGATGCCCCCCGGCGCCAGTATCGGCCGGTCGGCTGCGCTCATCGCGGTGCTGACCATCGCCGCGCGGCTGCTCGGCCTGGTCCGGACGCTGGTCTTCGCCAAGACCGTGGGGGCCACGTGCCTCGGCACCGCGTACACGACGGCGAACCTGGTGCCGAACATCGTGTACGACGTGGTCCTCGGCGGGGCTCTCACCAGCATCATGGTGCCGGTGCTGGCCCGGCCGGCCCGGCTGGCTGACCATGACCCGGTGGCTGCGCGCGAGGTCAGCCAGACGTCCTCGGCCCTGCTCACCTGGACCGTCGTAATCCTGCTGCCGGTCAGCGCCGCAATCGCGGTGGCGGCCGGCCCGCTGGCCCGGCTGCTCAATCCGGGCAGCCCGCTTACCCTGCGCGGGACCTGCGCGGCCCAGCAGCACGCGCTGATCACGGTCACCGGCCACATGCTCGCGGTGTTCGCCCCGCAGATCCTCTTCTACGGTCTGGCGGTCGTGCTGTACGGGATCCTGCAGGCGCACCGCCGGTTCGGCGCGCCCGCGATCGCGCCGCTGCTGTCCAGCCTTGTCGTGATCGCTGCCTACCTCGTGTTCGATCCCTTCGGCGCGAACTACGTGGCCCACCTGGCCCGGCTGCCCGTCGGCGCCGAGCTGATCCTGGCCGTCGGCACCACCGCGGGGGTGGCCGCGCTCGTGGTCGTCGCGCTGATCCCGGCCTGGCGGCTGCGCATCGCCGTGCGGCCCACCTTGCGGTTCCCGGCGGGAATCGGCCGCCGCGCGGGCGGCCTCGCGGCCTACGGGATCGCCGCGCTTGTGACGCAGGACGCGGCCTCGCTGGTCGTGGTGCTGCTCGCCAACGGTCACGGCTACCGGGGCGCGCTGGTCCTCTACGGCTACGGCTGGCAGGTATTCGAGGCCTGCTACGCCGTGCTGGCCATCTCGGTCGCCGTCAGCGCGTTCCCCGTCCTCGCGGCGCACGAGGGCGCCGAGTTCGACGAGACCGCGGCCGGCTCCACCCGCGCGGTCCTGCTGCTGTCGCTGGCCGGCACCGCGATGCTCACTGCCATCGCGGTGCCGGCCGCCCACGTCCTGGCCTCCTACGCCGGGCAGGTGCCGCAGCTCGCGTCCGGCTTCGCGCTGTTCGCGCTCGGCCTGGCGGGCTACGGGCTGGTCGCGTGCCTGTCCCGTGTGCTACTCGCGGCCGGCCGGACAGTGGTCGCCGCCGTCATCGTGTCCGGCGGCTGGCTGCTGGTGATCGCCGCCGACGTGATCCTGGTGTCCGCGGCGCAGGGCGGGTCCGTAGTGCCGCTCCTGGCGCTGGGCAACACCATCGGGCTCACTGCATCCGGCCTGGCCCTCGTGCTGGCGGTCTGGCGGGTCCGCGGCGCCGGCGCGCTGCGCGGCGTCCTGCGGGTCGGCATCTGCGGCCTGGCGGCGGCGATCGCGGGAGCCGCGGCCGGTGCCGGTACGGTCGCCGCGCTGCCGACGGCCGGCGCGATCGCGGAGTGCTTCATCGGGCTGCTGGCCGCCGTGTGCGCGGTCGCCGCGTTCGGCGTGGTCGCCTGGTTCCTGGACAACGGTGACCTGCGCGCCGCGATCGACCGCGCCCGCCGGGCCGTGGTGCGATGACAGTCGCTGCCAATACGGGCGGGAACGAGCAGCCGCTGCGCCTCGCGCTCGTCATCGGCACCGCGTCCGGCGGAACGGCGGCTCACGTCGCGGCGCTGGCCGATGGCTGCCGTCGGGCGGGGGCCGAGGTCAGCGTGCTCGGGCCCGAGCGGATGCGCTCGCTGCTAACGCCGGGCACCGCGTTCACCCCGGTGCGGATCGGCAGCCGCCCGAGGCTCGCCAGTGACACCCGTGCCATCCTCGGCCTGCGTCGCCACCTGCGGGCCGCGTCGCCGGACGTCGTGCACGCCCACGGGGTGCGGGCCGGCGCGTTCGCGGCCCTGGCCTTGGCCCTGGCGGCGCCCGCGCCCGCCCGCCCGGCACTGGTGGTGACCGTGCACAACGCGCCGCCCGAGGGCAAGACGAGCCGTGCCATCTACCGCGCGCTTGAGCAAGTCTGCGCGCGCCGCTGCGACGCGGTGCTGTGCGCGTCGGACGACCTGGTCGCGCGGATGCGCGAACGTGGCGCGGCCGACGCCGAGCGGTTCGACGTTCCTGCCGTTCCGGCCGGCCCGTCGTCCGCGGCATCAGTCGCCAGGGCCGCCGCGGACATCGGCGCCGACGGGCGACCGGTAGTCCTGGCCGCCGGCAGGCTTGCGCGGCAGAAGGGCTTCGACGTCCTGGTCGCGGCCGCCGGCCGGTGGCGGGATCAGCCGCACGCACCGCGGACAGTCATCGCGGGCGACGGACCGCTGGCGGCGCGGCTTGCGGAGCAGGTGCGCGCGGCGGGCGCGGACGTCCTGCTGCTCGGCGAGCGGGACGACGTGCCCGCGCTGCTGGCCGTGGCCGACATCTTCGTGCTGCCGAGCCGGTGGGAGGCACGGGCGCTGATTGTGCAGGAAGCGATGCGGGCAGGCCGCGCGATCGTGGCCACCACAGCCGGCGGCACACCGGCCCTGACCGGCGCCCAGGCCGCCGTGCTCGTGCCGCCGGGCGACGACGCCGCCCTGGCCGAGGCCGTCCTGGCCGTGCTCGCCGACACCTCGCTGGCCGCCAGGCTGGGACGAGCGGCCCTGGCCCGTGCGGCCTCGTTCCCGACGCCGGACGATGCAGTGACGCAGGCAATGGCCGTGTATCGAAGGCAGACAGCCAGTCACAGCCGCATGCCGCCATCGCCAGGGCCGCTCTCTTAGCTACAATCAGCGCAATCCGGCTGAACCAGCCAGATGTGATGTGCTGAACTATGCCGACTGGGCTTCGTGCCTGACCGCTGCCTCGCGTGCTGGGAGTTGCAAGTGTCCGGTGATATCTCGCCGCCCGGTGGCTCCTGGCTGGACGCGCCGGCCAGGCCTGGCGGGCAGGCCGGGCGGACCCCAGCGGTCAGCCGGCCGGACCGCGGTGAGCCGTCACTGGCCAGAGTCGTCGGGACCACGCTGCGGTTGTGGTGGCGCCGCCGGGTCTTGCGCGTCGCCGATGGTGCGCGCGTGGGCACGGCCCGCTGGGCGGCGATCGCGGTGGCGCTAGCGGTGGTGGCCGCAGCGTCCGTCACGGCGGCGCTCGCCGGTGCCCGCCCCGCGCCGCCGCCGCGCCACGTCGCGGTCAAGCCAACTGCGGTGCAGCTCCAGACCCTCGCCGACGAGCGCGCGGCCGGTCTGTGGATCGCAGCTCAGGTGCCGGCCGGCACCCCGCTGGCCTGCGATCCCGGCATGTGCGGCTACCTGGCTTCCGACGGCGTGTCCGGCTACTTGGTGATCGGGTCGGGCCGGCTGGCGGCGGGCGCGGCGGTGCCCAGCGGCGCGGCGTTCGTCATCTCCACGCCCGCGCTGCGCAAGCAGGCGGGCTCGCAGCTTGCCGCCGGCGCGCCCGAGGTCATCGCCGCGTTCGGCGCCGGTCAGGGGCGCGTCGACGTGCTGGTCCCCGCGGCCAGCAGGGCCACGTTCCTCCAGACGGTGCAGAGCCAGGTCGCGGCGAGCGCGCTGCTGGGGCGTGCCCTGGCGCGTAACCGGCGGCTGCACATCGGCCTGGCCCTGCGCCATGAGCTCGGCGCCGGCCAGGTGGACCAGCGCCTGCTCGTCATGCTGGAGCACATGCTCGCGACGCACTCGGTGTACGTGGCCGGCTTCGGCGACGCGGACCCCGGCGCGAGCTGGCCGGCTCAGCTTCGCTCGATGACCATCAACGACCTGATTCATCACCAGCATGGCCGGCTGGTCAGCCAGGCCACCGCCGACCTCGGCGTGGTGCATGCCCTGGATGGCGACGCCAGCACGCAGCAGGCCACCGCACCGGGCGGCGGGCCAGAACTGATCATCCAGGTCATGGCCTCGTCCTGAGCCGGCCCAGGCGGAACCGCTGCGGCGGTAGCTCGGGCCCGCCGCAGGCCAGTGTGGCGAGCCACGTCCCGAGCAGCGGCCCGAACTTGAACCCGTGCCCGGACGTGCCGCAGCCGAGTACCACGTTTCCGATCCGGTCGACGACGAAGTCCTCGTCGGGCGTGTTGTCGTATACGCAGCGCTCCGTCGCCACCGGCTCGGGCCGGTAACCCGGCAGGTACCTGCTCGCAACCTCGGTCAGCCGGGCTACCAGCCCGGGGTCGGGCGACTCGTCCTGCGCGTCCGGGTTCACCACCGGCCCGCTGTGGTGGACGCCGATCTTGTAGCGGTCCGATCCGGGCACCGGCAGCCCGTACGGCGACGGGTCGCCGTAGCAGATGAAGATCGGCGTTCCCGGCGATGCGGTCTGAGAGGCGGCGGCCGGCTCGAGGTAGGCCACCTGCTCCAGCGTCGGCCGGAGCGGAACGGCGAGCGCCGGGCCGAGCAATCCCGCCGTCCACGGGCCAGCCGTGAGGACCGCAACGCGCGCGGTCAGCTCGCCCGCGGTCGTGCCGAGCGTGACCCGGCGGCCGTCGTCGGTTACGGACGTTACGCGCACTCCGGCCTGGACCGGGCCGGAGGCGGCGGCCAGCGCGGCCAGCGCCTGGTCGGCGGCGATCACGGCCGACTCCGTCTCCAGCAGGGCCGGCCCGTCTACCCGGATGCCAGGAAAGCGCTCGGCGGTGGCGGCGGCGGACAGGAGCTCGCACGCAGCGCCGGCCCGGCGCATGGCGTCGTGGACCTCGGCGAGCTGCGGGCCGAAGGTCAGGTGCGGGGTCGGGTGCAGGATCACGCGGCCGGCCTGTGCTTCGAGCTCATGCCATTCGCCGCGCGTGCGCGCCGCGGCGGACACATAATCCGGCTCGGGATAGCCGAGCCGGAAGATACGGCAGCTGCCCTTCGAGCCCGCGCCGTCATGACCGATCGCGGCCTGCTCCAGCAGGACGACGTCGCGGCCCTGCGCGGTTAGGGCGCGGGCCGCCGACAGTCCGAGCAGTCCTGCGCCTACGATCACTACGTCATGAACTGGTGCCATCCGCGCAGAGTACGCCGGCATGGGCCAGCTCAACGCGGCGGAAGGGCGGATATCCGTAAATGAGCGAGGCGCAGGCTGACGGCCGGTGGGATCCCCGGTTCCGCGCGGTGCGGGACGCCTTCGAGGAGAACTTCTCCGACCGAGGCGAGCTCGGAGCGGCCGTGACGGTGATCGTCGACGGCCGGGTCGTGACGGAGCTGTGGGGCGGCTGGCGCGGTCCGGGTCCGGACACGGCGTGGACCGCGGACACGCTGGTGAACGTGTTTTCCGTGGGCAAGGGTGCGCTGGCCACCTGCCTGGCCCGGCTGACGGGCCAGCGCCTGCTCGATCCGGACGCGCCGGTCACCAGGTACTGGCCGGAGTTCGCGGCCGCGGGCAAGGCCGCCGTGACGGTGCGCGAGCTGCTCAGTCACCAGGCCGGGCTGCCGGCCCTGCACGCGCCGCTGCCGGCGGGCAGCATGCTGGACTGGGACTTCATCACCGCCGCGCTCGCGGCCGAGGAACCGTGGTGGCCGCCGGGCACCGCGCACGGATACCACGTCAACACGTTCGGGTTTCTCGGCGGCGAACTGCTGCGCCGGATCACCGGCATGATGCCCGGCGAGTTCCTGCGCCGCGAGATCACCGGCCCGCTGGCGGCGGACCTGTACATCGGGCTGGCGCCAGCCGACTTCGGGCGGGTGGCCGAATTCCGCTGGCCGATACCGCAGGGGCCAGCCCGCGTGAGCAACGTTCCCGGCCCGCAGGTTGCGCTGCACGCGTACTTCAACCCACCCGATTTCTCCGGCTTCGGCATGGTCAACACCGCGGCCTGGCGCAGCGCCCAGATACCGTCCGGCAACGCCCACGCGAGCGCGACCGGCATCGCGCGGCTGTACGAGCCGCTGGCCGCCGGGGGCGGCACGGTCGTCGACCGCGGCGCGCTCGCGGCCGCTACCCAGGAGCAGGTCTACGGTGAGGACCTGGTGCTGCAGCGGCCGTCCCGGTTCGGGCTCGGATACCAGCTGACGCACCCGGAGCGGGAGTTCGGACCGGGCCCGGCCTGCTTCGGGCATTTCGGCGCGGGCGGCTCCGTCGGCTTCTGCGATCCCGACGCCCGGCTGGCCTTCGGGTACGTCACCGGCCAGATGGGACCGCGCTGGCGCAACCCGCGCAACCGGGCCCTCATCGACGCGTGCTATTCCTGCCTGTAGGTCACCACCCGAACCACTGTTGTCACCAACCGCTGTTGTCACCAACCACTGTTGTCACCAACCACGGGCACGCCATTCCGGCACGTGCGGGCGTTCGGTGCCGAGTGTGGTGTCCTTGCCGTGGCCGGGATACACCCAGGTGCCGTCCGGCAGCGGGCCGAAGACCCGCTCTTCCAGGTCGGTCATGAGCGAGCCGAACCGGGCCGGGTCCTGCTCGGTGTTGCCCGGCCCGCCGGGGAACAGCGAGTCGCCGGTGAACAGGTGCGGGCCGTCGGCAAGCTCGCCGTTTCCGTCGTAGCAGAGCGCGATGCTGCCCGGCGTGTGCCCGCGCAGGTGAATGACCGACAGCCGGGCGTTGCCGACCGAGATCGTGTCGCCGTCGCGCACCTGGTGGCTGACGGGGACCGGGATTCCCGAGACGTCGTCCGGGTGCGCCACGGTGGCGGCACCGGTGGCCCGCTGCAGGTCCGCGAGCGCGACGTGATGATCCCAGTGCTGGTGCGTCGTGATGATCGTCGCCAGCGGCGTGTCGCCGATCAGCCCGAGCAGGGTCTGCGGGTCGTTGGCCGCATCGATCAGCGCGAGCTCCCCGGTCTCAGTGCAGCGCAGGAAGTAGGCGTTGTTGTCCATGGGGCCGACGGACACCTTGGTGATGGTGAGGCCGGGCAGTTCCCTGGTGTCGGCCGGTCCGCCGACGCTGACGTTTCCGGTGTAAGCCATTCAGTTCCTCATCTCGATAGCTACCAGGCAGGAAGAGCGGGCAGCGGGCCCGCGGGATCGGTGGCGAGGTCCGCGCCGTCGCTGCGGCCTATCAGCCAGGCAAGCACGTCTCGGGTCGGCCCGGTGACCGCCAGCGGTGGCTCGCCGTCGCTGGTGCCGATCACGTACTCGGCGCCCGAGTCGGCCGCGCGCAGCGTCACGTGCGGGCACCCCGGCCGCGCGAAGTCGCCCGCCGCCCTGGCCAGGCACTGCGCCGCGAAGTCGGCTGGCCAGTCCGCTGGCCGGTAGCCGGCGCCCAGGTCGACGTGATGAACCTCCACCTCCGACAGTCGCCGCCACAGGGTGAACCAGGCGGGATGACCCCGGCCACCCGGCCCGTGCACCTGCGCGGCCCAGTCGGCGCCCGTCAGCCTGTCCGCCTCGGCGGCGAGCTCCGCCGCCGAGTCCCCGAGGTCGGCGAGCAGCGCGGCAGCGGGTCGGCCTGCCCCGGCCGCGATCCCCTCATCGCGTGCTTGCGGGCTTGCGTACTGCGGCGTCTCGACGCCGGTGCGGGCCCAGATCAGCAGGTTGCGGAGGCCGTCGGCGTTGCGCGCCAGATGCGTGAGCAGGTGGCCGCGGCTCCAGCCGGGCAGCCGGGAGGGCTCGCGCGCCTGCTCGTCGGACAGGCCCGCCGCGGTGCGCAGCAGGCGCTGCGTGGCGGCGTCGAGCCTGGCGCTGAGCTCGGCCGCGGCGGCAGCCGGATCGGCCGGATCGGTCAGCTTGGGGGTGGTCATCGCGACGCTCGGTCTGTTCGCACCCGACCAGTCTGCCACGCCGACGATCGGTGATTTTTCGACTACGTAGAGTGCGCGGCCGGCCGGATCAGTACGGTGTCCACCGTGGCAACGGACGCCGAGAGTGCGCCGGCACTGCCGAATGCAGTTGCACCCGGGCACCTCGTTCCCGGCCCGGAAAGCCTTGCGGCGGCCGGCCGGGCGGCGGCGGCCGGCGTCGGCCTGCGCGATCGCGTGGCGTGGCTGATCGCGCTCGGCGTGTTCGCCGCCTACCTGCCGATCTCGCTGTTCCGGTACCTGCAGCGGGACCCGGCGTCGTGGGATCTGGGCATCTTCACCGAGTACGTCAAGCAGTATTCGCAACTGCGGGCGCCCATCGTCGACATCCGCGGGGCGGGCTTCGACCTGCTCGGGGATCACTTCCACCCGATCGTGGCGCTGCTCGCGCCGTTCTTCGCCGTGTTCCCCACTCCGGTGACCCTGCTGGTGGCGCAGGCACTGCTCGCCGCGCTCTCCGTGATCCCGGTCTACCGGGCCGGCGCCGAACTGCTCGGACGGGGTAACGGGCGCGCGATCGGCGCAGCGTACGGGTTCTCCTGGGGCCTGCAGCAGCTGGTCAACTACGACTTCCACGAGCTCGCGTTCGCGGTACCGCTGCTGGCACTGTCGCTGTCGGCGCTGGTGCGCGGGCGGAGCCGGGCCGCGGTGCTCTGGGCCATGCCGCTTGTCTTCGTGAAGGAGGACCAGGGCTTCACGCTCGCGGTGATCGGGCTGATCATTGCGATCGTGTACCGCAGGCGCGCATCGGGCCTGTTCCTGGCCGGCTGGGGTCTGCTCTGGTCACTGCTCGAGATACTCGTGATCATCCCTTATTTCAATCCCCATCATCTGTATTACTACTGGTACAAGACGGGCACCCTCAGCCGCGGCGTGCATCTCAGCCCGCTGGCCTTACTCGCCCAGCTGGGTAATGGCTGGCAGATCAAGCTGCCGACGCTGGCGCTGCTGCTCCTCGTGACCGGCTTCCTCGCCGTTCGCTCGCCGCTGGTGCTGGCGGCCGTGCCGAGCCTGGTCATGCGCTTCGTTTCCGGTGACGTCTTGTACTGGGGGACGACCTGGCACTACAACGCGCCCCTCATGCCCATCGTGTTCATCGCGGCCATCGACGCGATGAGCCGCATCCGGACCGCACGCGATCAGGGCCGCGCGGTCGGCCTGGTGCCGCTGGCGATGGAGCGGCACGGTGTGGCCCTCATGGTCGCGGCCTGCGCGGCGCTGGCGTTTCAGTTCCCGCTGAGCCGCCTGTGGCAGCCGGGCACCTACGAGCTGCAGCCACAGGTCGCGGCCGAGAACGCGGCGATGGCGCTGGTGCCCGACGGCGCCACCGTGGCCACCACGACCGACCTGCTCGCGCCGCTGGCGGCCAGGACCGACACCTTCTTCCTGACGAACTACAGGACAAATCCGCTGACCCAGTACGTCGTCTTCACCGCGTCGAGCCTCGGCCGGGGGGAATACGACCCGGTCGCCTACGTTGAGAGCATTACGGGAAACGCGCCTTACCGGGTGATCTTCCGCCAGGACGGTGTTTACGCGCTGCGGCTAGCCCCGCCCCGCCCTGTCCCGCCGCGCCCCGCCCCGCCGCGCCCCGCCCGGCACGGCCGGAGGGGGTCGGCCGGATGAAGGCCACCGGTTTTGTCGTACCCCGCGGATAGCATGACGTGGCGGGCTGTGGTGTCACCAGCCAGCCACGTAAACCGGGAGGACTGGGCACAAAGTGGCAGATCGTCTAGTCGTCCGCGGCGCGCGCGAGCACAACCTCAAGGATGTCTCGCTCGATTTGCCGCGGGACGCAATGATCGTGTTCACCGGACTGTCCGGCTCGGGCAAGTCGAGTCTGGCATTCGACACGATCTTCGCCGAAGGTCAGCGCCGATACGTCGAGTCGCTGTCGGCCTATGCCCGGCAGTTCCTCGGCCAGATGGACAAGCCCGATGTGGACTTCATCGACGGCCTGTCGCCCGCCGTGTCGATCGACCAGAAGGCCGCCGGGCGCAATCCGCGGTCGACGGTCGGCACGATCACCGAAGTCTACGACTACATGCGGCTCCTGTTCGCACGCGTGGGCAAGCCGCACTGCCCCAGGTGCGGTCGGCCGATCGCGCGGCAGACGCCGCAGCAGATCGTCGACCGGGTGCTCGAGCTGGACGAGGGCACCCGCTTCCAGGTGCTGGCCCCGGTCGTGCGGGGGCGCAAGGGCGAGTACACCGAGTTGCTACGCGATCTGCAGGTCAAGGGCTACTCGCGAGCGCGGGTCGACGGCACGGTCGTCCGGCTCGAGACGGCGGTGTCCGGCGATCTGCCCGCGCTGAAGAAGTACGAGAAGCATGACATTGAGGTCGTGGTCGACCGGCTGGACGTGAAGGAGTCGGCCCGGCGGCGGCTCACCGACTCGGTCGAGACGGCGCTGTCCCTGGCCGGCGGCGTCGTCATCCTGGACTTCGTCGACCTGCCCGACGACGATCCGCAGCGGGAGCGGATGTACTCCGAGCACCTGGCCTGCCTGTACGACGACTTGTCCTTCGACGAGCTGGAGCCACGGTCCTTCTCGTTCAACTCGCCGTGGGGCGCCTGCCCGGACTGCACCGGGCTCGGCACGAAGATGGAAGTCGACCCCGAGCTGGTCGTCTCCGACCCGACCCGCACTCTCGCCGAGGGCGCGATCGGGGCGTGGAGCGGCGGTCACGTCAGCGACTACTTCGTCAGGCTGATCGAGGCACTGGGCGACGCGCTCGGCTTCAAGATCAACACTCCGTGGGAGCGGCTCTCGGCAAAGGCGCAGCATGCGCTGCTGCATGGCTACGAGGACCAGGTCCACGTCCGGTACAAGAACCGGTACGGGCGCGAGCGGTCCTACTACACCAACTTCGAGGGGGCCATCCCCTACATCGAGCGGCGGCATTCCGATGCGGAGAGCGACTACAGCCGCGAGCGGTTCGCCGAGTTCATGCGGGAGGTGCCGTGCCCGGCCTGTCACGGCGCCCGCCTGAAGCCGGTCTCGCTCGCCGTCAAGGTCGATGACCGGTCGATCGCCGACTACTGCGGCCTGCCCATCGGGGAGCTCGCCAAGCTGCTGCTGTCGCTGGAGCTGTCCGAGCGGGACATGCAGATCGCCAGCCGGATCCTCAAGGAGGTCAACGCGCGACTGGGCTTCCTGCTCGACGTGGGGCTCGACTACCTGACGCTGGACCGGGCGTCGGCGACGCTGGCCGGGGGAGAGGCGCAGCGGATCAGGCTGGCGACCCAGATCGGCTCCGGACTCGTCGGCGTGCTGTACGTGCTCGACGAGCCATCGATCGGGCTGCATCAGCGCGACAACCACCGGCTGCTCGAGACCCTGCTGCGGCTGCGGGACCTGGGCAACACGCTGATCGTGGTCGAGCACGACGAGGACACCATCCGGGCCGCCGACTGGGTGGTCGACATCGGGCCGCGCGCGGGCGAGCACGGCGGGCACATCGTGGTCTCCGGCCCGCTGAGCGAACTGCTGGCCAGCAAGGAGTCGCTGACCGGCGCGTTCCTGACCGGCCGCGAGTCGATCGCGGTGCCCGCGCACCGGCGCAAGCGGACGCGCGGACGCGAGGTCGTCGTGAAGGGCGCGACCGAGCACAACCTCAAGGGCGTCGACGTCGCGTTCCCGCTCGGCTGCTTCATCGCCGTCACGGGCGTGTCGGGCTCGGGCAAGTCGACACTGGTCAACGACATCCTGTACAGCGCGCTAGCCAGGGAACTGCACGGCACCAGGATCGTGCCGGGCAAGCACACGCGCGTCACCGGGATGCAGCAGCTGGACAAGGTGGTGCATGTCGACCAGGGGCCGATCGGCCGTACGCCCCGATCCAACCCGGCCACCTACACCGGCGTGTTCGACAACGTCAGGAAGCTGTTCGCCCAGACCACCGAGGCGAAGGTGCGCGGTTACCAGCCGGGCCGGTTCTCCTTCAACGTCAAGGGCGGGCGCTGCGAGGCCTGCGCCGGCGACGGCACAATCAAGATCGAGATGCAGTTCCTGCCGGACGTGTACGTGCCGTGCGACGTATGCCACGGCGCCAGGTACAACACCGACACGCTGCAGGTGCACTACAAGGGCAAGACGATCGCGGACGTGCTGCAGATGCCGATCGAGGAGGCGGCCGAGTTCTTCGAGCCGATCCAGCAGATCCACCGGCATCTCAAGACGCTCGTCGACGTTGGCCTCGGGTACGTGCGCCTCGGGCAGCCTGCGCCGACCCTGTCGGGCGGCGAGGCGCAGCGCGTGAAGCTGGCGGCCGAACTGCAGCGCCGGTCCACCGGGCGCACGATCTACGTGCTGGACGAGCCGACCACCGGACTGCACTTCGACGACATCCGCAAGCTGCTCGGCGTGCTTGGCCGGCTGGTCGACAGCGGCAACACGGTGATCGTCATCGAGCACAACCTGGACGTGATCAAGACCGCCGACTGGGTTATCGACCTGGGACCCGACGGCGGCTCTCGCGGCGGCAGCGTCGTAGCGACCGGCACGCCGGAGCAGGTGGCGAGGATTGAGGATAGCTACACCGGCCAGTTCCTCAAGAAGCTGCTGAACGTCTGACGTTGCGCGCCGTCGCGTTGCTGAACTAATGTCCGGACGCATGTCCGGAAATACCACGGCGGCGGCCGAAGAGATCGAATGGGCGCCGAGCCCGCAGCGGCGGCATCTGGGCGAGGCGCTGCGCCGGCTCCTGGACGTGGTGGTCGCGACCGGAGCCGGACCGGATGAGCTGGGAGCGGCCGCGGCGACGATCAGGGAGCTGACGGATCGCCTCGCCGGGCCGGTAATCAACCCGGACTTCTCGGTGGAGCCTAGTTCCTACCGCAGCCACATGAGCCTGGTCGGCGGGTTGTCACACCCGATCGCGCCCGAGCTGGTCATGGAGGTGGACGAGGACGGCGGCCGCGGCCAGGTGGTCGTGGGGAAGGTGTTTCAGGGCGGCCCCGGCCTCGTGCACGGCGGGGTCGTCGCCCTGCTGATCGACCATGCGATGGGCTGCGTTGCCGCGCGCCCCGATCGGCCCGCCATGACCGTCCGGCTGGCGCTGACCTACCGCCGGCCGACGCCGCTCGGGGTGCCGCTCACCGTCTCGGTCACCCTCGACCGGATCGAGGGCCGGCAACTGCACCTGTCGGCGGCCGTGACCGCGGGCGGCGAGGTGACGGTCGAAGCCGACGGCGTCTTCCTGACCCTCACGCCGGAGAATCTCGACGCGGTGTTCGGCTCCAGATAGGCCGCCAGGCGCTAGGGCTCGACGACCTGCGTGATCCCGGCCGGCCACTTGCCGCTGCCGGCCGCTATCAGCTCGGCCAGGGCCGGCGGCCACATCCGCTTCGGCTCAAGCCGATCGAGGCTGAGCCAGACGGCCTTGTACGTGCCCCACTCCGGCGGACGATCGGCTTCCGGCCCGCCGGCGACCATGATGTCGTCGGACTCAGCGGCCCCGTCGAAACACCAGTGCCGCATCCTCCTGCCGGACTCATCGCGGCCATGCAGGATTGCCCGGAGCGCGCCCAGGCGAACGGAGATGCCGAGTTCTTCCGCCACTTCCCTGTCGCTGCCTGTGCGATCGTCTCGCCTTCCTCAACGCCGCCGGGCAGCACCCAGTAATGGCGGCCTTGCCGGAATCGCTCGATCGCAGCCCGCCGGGGCCATCGCTGGCAGTCGCAGCCGGACTTTCAGGTACTGGTGCGGTACTCATGGAACTGAGATGGTATCGCCGCGTCTGCGGTAGTCCAGGCCGCGCAGCGGTCAGCCTACGGTCACCGTCACCTCGTGCACGAAGTTGCCGCCGTAGCCGAGCGCGTTCCACTCCGGCTCGGCGAGCTGGTTGTTGCCCGCTGCATCGGCCGCGCGCGCCCGCACGCGCGCCGTTCCGGCCGGGACTCCGCGCACGCGCAGCTGCCAGCGCTGCCAGCCGAAGCGGCTGGCGGGGCCGGCCAGCTCGGCTGGCCGCCAGGTGCCAGTGTCCGCGATGCCAGTGCCCGGGGTGCCCGCGGCGTCGACGGTGACCTCCACGTGCGTGACGTGCGCCGCACCCGACCAGGCCACGCCGCTGATCGCCAGTTCGTCGCCGGCTACCTGCGCCCCGGCAGCGGGCGCCACGATCATCGCCCGGACCCGCTGCACCCGCACCGGCTCGCGTTCGGCGCGCCCGTCGCGGCTCCACTCGTACACGTAGTGCGAGTCCTGGAAGAAGCCGAGGAACGGCTCGCCGACGACCTCGATTTCCGTCAGCCATTTCACCGCGGCGACCGCGTACCAGCCGGGAACGATGAGCCGGACCGGGAAGCCGTGCGCGACGGGCAGCGGCTCGCCGTTCATCTCGTACGCCAGCAGCGCGCCCGATCGCAGCGCGTCGGCCAGCGGCAGGCTCCGCTCGAACCTGACCGGGCCGGGCACCTCGGGCAGCGGCCCGCCGTCTGCGCCGCGGAACACCACCTCGCGGGCGCTGGGCCGGATCCCGGCCCGGTCCAGCACGTCGGACAGGCGGGCGCCGGTCCAGCGCGCCGTGCTGACCGCGCCGAGGTCCCAGCGCTCGCCGGGCACGGGCGGGCTGAACCCGGTGCGCCCGTTCCCCGCGCACTCCAGCGTCACGGTCACCGATTCGGCCGGCAGCTCGCGCAGTTCGGACAGATGGAGCGAGAGCGGCTCGCGGACCAGGCCGCCGACGGCAAGCCGCCAGCTCGCCGGGTTCAGCACCGGCATCGGAAAGTGGTTACGCCGGAAGAACCGCCGCTCGGGGGTGACCTCGTCGCCCAGCATCGGCGGCGTCAGCTCGCAGTTCAACGGGTCCTTGCTCCGGCCGACCAGCCCGGCCGCCAGCGCCTCCTGCCACGACTGCTCGGCGTCGGCCTCGGGCACGGGCCCCCGTCGGTCCTCGGGCATGGGACTTGTCCTACCCCGATCGGGCCGAGACCTGCCCGGCGCGTGTTTAAAGGACTCGGCCGGGGCCAACATGTGATATTACAACCGTCTAAACATCCGTATGCTCGGACTAGATGGCTTTCGGGGACGGCGCAGGGGGCCGGAAATGGCGCGATTCAGCCCGGCTATCGGCAGATTTCTCATCGCCGCCGCGGCCCTGGCCCTGGCCGCGCCTGCCGCGGCGTACGCGGCCGCTCCCGGCCCAGCGGGCGCGGCGCGCTCGCCGCGACCGGTCATGGTCATCCCGCCTGACCCCCCGCAGTCCCTGCCCGACAGCGCGCTGCTGTTCGCCGGCGCGACGGGCGTCCTGTGGTCTACGTCCGGTTCGGTGGACCCCGTCTGGACGAGCTACGCGACCGGCGACTCGACGCTCGTGCCGTGGCTGGCCTATCCCGAGGTACTTGAGCCCGATGGTCCCGACAGCGTGTGGACCTGGTCCACCACGACTGGGATCAGCCCGCCGGGCGAGGCGATCATCTTCAACCTGGACACCATGACCGAGACGCGCTGGACGCTGCCTGCCGGGGATACCCGGCTGGCTGCCAACGGCAACTCGGTTCTGGTCCAGGTCGGCTCGGGCAGCGCCGCGGACCTTGAGATCCTCACGTTCGGGGGCAGCACGACCACGACCACGGCCGTCACCGGCCTGCCGGCGGGCACCCAGGAACTGTCCGTCTACTCAGTAACCAGCGGCGCCGACGCGGCCGTGCTGACCTACACCGTCAGCGGCTCGTCCGGCAACAACTACGGCCTGCTGGACTGGGCCACGGGCGTGGTCACACCGTTCGCGAGTTCCGCCACTTCCGATGAGACCGTCCTGACGCCGACGACCGTCGCGCTGTTCAACGGCGAGAGCGGCACGGTGACCGCCTACAGCCGGTCAGATCTTGCCGCGAGCCCGCGCGTCGTGACCGTTCCCGGCGGGGACGTGATAACGCTGGCCGGCGACCACGTCATCGGGCTCCCGCTGGAGGCCAGCTGCGCGGACCTGCCGTTCTGCGAGGCGCCCCCCACCGGGCCGGCCGTCGACGTGCCGCTCTCCGGGGCGCAGGCTGGCACCGCTCTGCCGCTGGCCCAGGCCGACGGACGCGGCATCCTCCAGGCCACGGACGGATCTACGGTCATCGTCGGCGGATCCGGTCCCGGCGACTGGGCCGTCCGCCGGCTCAGTGTCGGCAGCCAGGACGCACTGACCGATGCCGTCGTGAAGCCGATCACCTACCCGCTGTCCAACGGCGGACTTGCCGTTGCGCAGGGCGTCGTCGAGCACGCCGAGGCAGGCCCGTCCTTCGGCCCGCCGTCCCGGCCGGTGTACTCGCTCTACAGTCACGCGATCGACGCCGGAACGCTGGGTCCCGGATCGGTACAGCTGCCGCTGGATGCCGGGACGCTGGCGCTGCCGCTGCCCTGCGAGCCGGGCGGCATCTGCGTGCGGCTAGCGGACGGGACGCAGCAGGGCACGCCGTATCTGGCTACCGGACCCAGCGTCGACCTCCAGACCCTGGATGGCACGTTCCCGTATGGCGAGCCGATCGCAGGCCTGCCATCCGCAGACGCCGCGATCGTCGACGCTTCGCCTGGCTTCGTGCTTGTCGATACGGCGCACCCCTCCCGGCAGTACATCGTGACCGCGGCGGTCGGCGCCGACAAGGTCACGACCAGGCGAGTCACGGGGGCGGCGCTGTGGTTCGACACGCTGTGGAGCGCCGACGGGCGTGGCCGTCTTCAGGCCTCGAACCTGCTGACGAGGGCGAAGTCGCGGCCAGTCACGACCGGTGCGCGCTGCACCGCGACCGCCGTCCAGGCAACGCAGCGGTGGCTCTACTGGTCCTGCGGCGCGTCTGGCCCGGCCGGCGTGTACGACCTGCAGCGGCACGTGGACGTCAGGGTTCCCGCCGGGCCGATGCTGCTCGGGGACGGGTATCTGGTGCGGCAGGCAGGCAGCGACCTGGTGATGTACGGCGTGCACTCCGATCGGCTCGGCCGTCCGGTCACCCTGGCGACCGACGTCGCCAGGGTTCCCGGCTCGGATGGCAGGAACGTCACCTTCGCCGTCGACAAGTACAGCGGCGACATCGCCTACGTGACGCCGGCCGACGACGTCGTGCTCGTCAGCTCCGGAGTACCCACGACGCCACCGGCGATCGCATCGGCCACGTTCGCCGGGCATCCGGGGCTGCTCTGGTTCGGCCGTGGCGGCGCCTGGTCGGCGGACCTGAGCCTCAGCCGGCCGGTCAGCAAGTGGACGCTGGTCATCCGGCGGGGGAGGACCGGCCAGGTCGTCCTGGAACAGTCCGGCGGCCCGACGCGCATGGGCCTCGCCGTGGGCTGGAACGGTCACCTGCGGAATAACAGAAAGGCGGCAGCCGGTGCCTACACCTGGTGGCTCGTGGTGATGCCGGCCGGGACCGCCAGGCACTACGTGATTCTCGGCGGCACGCTGACGGTCCGGTGACCCCGCCGGGGGCTCAGCCGGCCCCGCCGGGGGCTCAGCCGGCCCCGCCGCAGCGCGAATTGGCCGAGCCCAGCGACCATGCCCGGCCCTGTCATGCCTGTCCGATCGTGGCGGCGACCTGCTTACGGGCCTGCTCTAGCCAGCTGTCCAGCGCCGGTCCCGCGTCCCACTCGGAATCCAGCAGGAACAGGCCGGCGGTGGGGCAGGTGGCGCCCAGCTCGACCAGGACCGGCTTCAGCAGCAGGTCCGCCGCGAGCGCGTGCTTCCAGTGGCCGCCGAGCATCACGGGCACCGCAGTCACGCCTGCGAGCGAACCGCCGCCGAATCGGTCGAGGAACAGCTTGAGCAGCCCGGTGTAGGAGGCCTTGTACGTCGGGCTCGCGACCACCACGAGATCGCAGGCCTGAACGGCTGCCACCAGGTCGGCGATGCCCTGGTCCGACCAGTCAAGGAGCGCGGGACCCAGGTCGGTCAGGTCGATGCTCAGGTCGGCCGGCCGGCCGGCGAGCCGCTCCGCGACCAGATGCGCGGCCTGGTACGTGCGCGATCGTGCCTTAGGGTTTCCCACCACCACCGCGATGCTCACCGATCGCTCCCTTGGTCTCGCTGATATTAACTAGTTTTCCACTCTGAAAACGAGGCGATACTTACCCTGTGACCAGAGACCTCGCCGGACTGCCCAGGCACCGGAACGAATCGCCTATTGTTCACATTGTGACCAGTGCGGAGCACCCGACTCGGACGGATGGCTTCCTGCCGGACCCGGCCCGTTCCGTTGTCGCGGTACTCCCGCCGGCGGATGGCCCCGGGGCGTGGGCAGGCGGCCCGAGTGCCGCCTGTGACGGCACTGACATTGTGCTCGCTTACCGGCTTCGCCGTCCGGCCGGGCAGGGCCGCGGCTTTGCGGTAGTGATCGCGCGGTCATCTGATGGTGAGACTTTCTCGCCGATCCAGACGATTACCAAGGATCAGATGAACGCCGAGTCGCTGGAACGGCCGGTTCTCGCGGTGACCGCCGACGGGGCCTGGCGGCTCTATCTGAGCTGCGCGACCTGGGGCACGAAGCACTGGCGGGTGGAGGTGCTGGAGGCGTCCGCGCCGGACGCGTTCGACCCGGAACGCCGCACCGTAGTGCTGCCAGGCGACTCGACGCGCGCGGTCAAGGACCCGGTGATCAAGCGAGTCGGCAGCCGGTGGCATATGTGGGCATGTGTGCATCCGCTCGCCGACCCGGAGCACACCGACCGGATGTGGTCGGACTACGCGACCAGCACCGACGGACTGGACTGGTCCTGGCACGGACCGGCGCTGCTGCCACGAGCGGGCCACTGGGACGAGCGCGGCGTACGGGTCACCGACGTCCGGTTTGAACCGACCGAAGTGGTCGCCTATTACGACGGCCGGGCCACGGCGGCGGAGAACTTCGAGGAGCGGACGGGCTTCGCGGTCGGATCGGCGCCGGGGGCGCTCTCGGCCGTCGGCGCGCACCCGGCCGCGCAGTCGGCGGCGCCCGGGCATGGCCTCCGGTATCTGACCGTGCTGCCGCTGCCGGACGGCCGAACCCGGCTGTATTACGAACTCACCCGTGCGGACGGAGCACACGAACTGCGCACGGAACTACGCTGACGCCGGGCCCGGCGCGGTGATCGGCCCATCCGTCTTCAGCCGCCGTTCCCGAAATCTCGCCGCCGCCCGTTGCGCGCCTGCCCCTGATGCGCCGGTCGGGCACCCACGAGGCCGCCAGAGTCGCCGCGCGGCGCCAGCCAGTCGCTGAAGTCCTCGCCGGTCAGCGTCTCCAGCAGGCGAATGTCAGACTCGAAGCGCGGCAGTAGCACCCGGCGCTGGTCCCAGGTCAGGGGTTGCCTGGCCTGCGCACCCTCCTGAAGGCTGCGCTGCAGCCGGTCGGTAATCGCGCCGTCTGCGGGCGCCGGCAGAACCGTGGCCAGCGCCGAGCCGGCCCGCACGAGCCTGGCGAGGGAGCGGTGCCGGGCAGTTACCGGCGGGTGAGCCGTGACGTTCTCTCGCGGCACCTCGGTGATGACGCCCTGCTGAACGCCGAGGAAGCCGCAGACCATGTTCAGCATGCGCGCAGGATCCGTGATCATGGACCGGTACCGGAACACCAGCACCTGATCCCGCGGGAAGACGGTGTACAGGTGCTCAAGTTGCCTGCCGTACATTCCGAGCTGGACGTAATGCCAGAAGTCGGCCCAGCCGGCCGCGATCCTGCGGTCCTCAGCCGCGCAAGCCTGCACGAAGTCAGCAATCGGGTCGAGGCCCGCTGACCACAGGTGCGCCCAGTTGGAGTGCGCGCGCTCGACCGGGTCGCGCAGCACGACGATCAGCTTCGCCCGCGGGACCAGAGCGCGTATCCGCTGCTGGGCGGCCCGGCTGTACAGGTAAAACGGCGTGGACTCGCCGCGCAGCGTGCCGGCGGGCGCCTCGTCGAACAGCGCCTCGTAATCCGTCCGCCGCCATATGTGCTCACGGTAGGTCCTGGCATCCCCTGGCCCGCCCTGGGTGGGCGGCGGGCCGTCGGTGAGGAAGAACTTGGGCTCCTTCACGGCCGACAGGTAGAGCGCGCGATGCCTGGCCAGGGCGGCGTGGAGCGCGGTGGTGCCCGCCTTGGGCGCGCCCGCCACGAAGAAATCCGGCAGCGCCATAATCTCTCCGATTAGTCTATTTGATCGGTCTGGAAACTAGGTTAACCTGATCACGCGGTCGTCCGCATCACGAGCGGCTCGTTCCCGTCTCAGGACCTGATCACGTATGCCACGACCTGGCGACTTCTCCTCGCGCGGCACACCTCGATCAACGAGCCTTGTTGCGCTTGGCTACCCCGCCTCGGGCCAGTTACCCGTGGCTGCGATACCTACGCCGCGTCAGGTGGGGTAGGGCTCGGGTCTAATGGTGTAGGTGCGGCCGCTGGGGGTGGTCCAGGTCAGGACGCCGGGCCGGAGCGGGCAGGTCACCGGGGTGTACTCCGACAACGATGGTCTCTGCCTACTCTGGCAAGCGCCGGCCCCCATGGGAACGCCTCAACGCCGACGTCAATGCCGGCCCTGGCCGACGCCATCGTGCGCTGGCATGTGGACCGGCTTACCCGCGCCCAGGGAGCTGGAAGATGTCATTGACCTGGCCGACCGGCACCGGATTGAACTGGCCACCTGCACCGGCGAGATCGACCTGTCGACCCCCCGCCCAATCGGCTCGTGGCCCGGATGCTGGGCGCGGCGGCAGCGTCGTCAGGCCGACGGGCAGAGCAGGCCGCATGCGGGGCAGCGTGGCTACGGCTACGCCGCGCTGGCGAATCGGGGCCAAACCCAGGCAGCGGGCCTCGCCAGCGCTCCCCCAAGCCTGGGCTCAGTCGGTGCACTGCGGGAGAAATCGGGCTACAAGTCTGGTTTGCGGCATCACATTGGCCCGACGTGCGTTAATAGCAGTGGACACCACGCCAGGGAGGACGTTGTGACAACGCAGGATGAGGAGCGAGCGGCCCGCACTGAGCTCGACCGCCTGATTGATGCTTTGGAGCCACGCCCTGAGGCTGTCGCGGATATCGTCGTCGTTTCAGCGGCCGGTGCAAAGTCGGCGCGCCTATCCCGAATTCTGGCCCGGCTGAATCGCACTAACGAGGCTCCAGGGCATTTCGTGGTCCTTGTCGAGGGCGAGTCCGAAGCCGCTTTTCTACGACAGCAATTCGACCAGTTGTTTAGCAAGCGCGTAGAGCGGGAGGATGCCCTACGAGCCATCGCGGCGGAGGCTCTGGAGCGGCTTCAAGACGCGACTCGGGTGCTGGCAGATCGAATGGAACAACAAGTCCTGGACTTGGAGGCCCAGCGACACCAGGCAGCTGAGGTCGAGGGCGAACGCGAGGCGGACGACCCCTGGGTGATCCTTCAGAGCCTGCCCGAGCAGTTCCGAGATGAGTTCGAGGCCGACTATCGCCAATCGCTGCGGGCGGCGGGCAATCCGAAGGGCTTCCTGGCGCTACGCCGGATGCTGCGGAACTGGCGGGTGCGGGCCGATTGGTACTCCGACCCGGCCTACCAAGAAATGCATCAAGCCTTTGACCGGGGCGAGCGCCCGGCGGAGTCACGTTCGTGGGCCGAGCTTCGCGAAGAGTGGAAAGAGCGGGGCATCGTGCAGTGAACTACGCTGTCCGCTGGAGTAAGGATATCGACGATCACATCGAGCAAAACCTCCCGGATGAAGCGAAGATGGCATTCGCTATCCGGTGTGACGAATTAGAGGCCTGGCCTTGGGGTACCGGCGGCCTCGATCTGGCCCAATCGTTACCCACTTCGGCGATATGGAAGGCGTCCTCGAATACCTGGTATACGAGAACGAGGACGGTGATGGGAAGCACGTGATCTGGGTCACCCGAGTCCACTGGTAGACGCCTGCTGGCGTAACCGCTGGCCATATATCCGGGGACGGAGGGCGGCAGCAGGTCACCAAGCACATGGACCGGATCGAACATAAGCTGTCCGAGGTGCAGGAACTGGTAACCCCACTCGCGCACCTAGCCGGCCCCCCGGCCGCGCCGCATGAGATGCGTTGGTGGCCCTAGCGGCTGACGATGGCGGCAGTGGTCGAGGTGAGGTAGTCAGGTCAGCCGACCAGCTCATATCCGGCCTCGTCTACCGCCGCGCGCAACGCGTCCCTGCCCGGCAACGGGTCACCGGAGACGGTCACCGAGCCGCTGTCCAGATCGACGGCCACGTCCGACACTCCCGCCAGCTTGCCGATCTCGGCCCGCACGGCATGCACGCAGTGAGAGCACGTCATGCCGGTGACGGTGATGACTGTGGAAGCCATGGTCTCTGAGTCCTCCTTGCCAGCGCCCTTGGGGGCGGTCAGGGCGTGCCGGGTGGTGTCACGGTCGCGTCGACTGTAACCCGTCCTGCCGACGCGAATCTCAGCGTCAGCGGCACGCTGGCGCCGACGGCCAGCCGGGCCGGGTCGATCAGGGCGATGTCGGTACCGAAGGGGCTGAAGTTCACTGTCGCGTGCGCTCCGATGGGCACGCTAGTCAGCAGCCGGCCTGGCCCGGCCGGGTTGCCGTCGCGCTGCACCAGTTCGACGCTCCGCGCGTCGGGCGTTGTCACCGACACCAGGCGGTCGGCGCCGCTCAGGTTCACCACCGTGAGGTACGTCGGGGCAGGGGCGCCAGAGCTGGCGGGCATGGCCACCGAGGCCGAGGTGATCTGCACGGCGACGCGTGTGAGGGTGCCGTCACCGCCGGTTATGACCCAGGCTGACAGCATCGCAAGCAGCACTGCCGAACAGATGACGGGAGCGATCGCCGCTCGTATCAGCCCGGCCAGCGAGCCCGGCGCGGGCTGTGCCGCGGGGCTGGCCTGTGCCACGGGCGGGACCTGGTCGATCATGCCAGCTGGGCCTTGCTGGAGGCGCCGTGCCCATCCGCTCGGTGCAGTCGCAGGCGCAGGCTGTTGCCGACGACAATGAGCGAGCTTGCCGCCATCGCGATTCCTGCGAACAGCGGGTTCAGGTAGCCGAGCGCGGCCAGCGGGATAGCGACGAGGTTGTACCCGAAGGCCCAGATGAGGTTTCCGTGGATAACGCGCAGAGTGGACCTGGCCAGCCGGATCGCGCGGGCAGCAGCGCGCAGGTCGACCCCGACCAGGGTGATGTCAGCGGCACCGATGGCCACGTCCGTTCCGGAGCCGATGGCCATGCCCAGGTCGGCCTGGGCTAGGGCCGCGGCGTCATTTACTCCGTCGCCCACCATGGCGACGTGCAGGCCGTCGGCCTGAAGCCGGCGCACCAGGGCGACCTTGCCCTGCGGGCGCGTCTCAGGAAACACGGCGGAGCTGTCCAGCCCGACCCGTACGGCCATGGCCTCGGCGGCACGACGGTTGTCACCGGTCACCAGCAGCACGCGCGCTCCGAGTCCGGCGAGTTCGCGCACCGCGGCAGCCGCGGTCGGCCGCAGGGAGTCGGCCACGCTCAGCAACCCGCGGGTCTGCCCGTCCCAGCCGACGAGCACGACGGTGTGACCTCGGTCCGCAGCCGTGTCCGCTGCCCGGCGGAGGTCGGCCGGGATTGCCATAGCGCGGTCGAGGAAGAGCTGCACGCTGCCGCAGGTGACGGTCTGGCCGCATACGTCGGCCATCACTCCGAGACCTGGCAGGCTGACGAAGCCGGTGGCGGGCGCCAGCGCGGCCTGCTGCCCCGCATGTCGCGCGATGGCCTGCCCAACGGGATGCTCCGAGCAGTCCTCGACCGCCCCGGCGAGGCGCACCACCTGCTTCTCGTCCTCGCCGGCGCTCACCAGTACCTGCTGCACGGCCATGACGCCAGTGGTCAGGGTCCCGGTCTTGTCCAGAAGCACCGCCTCGACCCTGCGGGCTGACTCCAGTGCCTGCATGTTCCGGATCAGGATGCCGAGCTCGGCGCCGCGTCCTGTGCCCGCCAGCAGCGCGGTGGTGGTGGCCAGGCCGAGGGCACACGGGCACGCGACTACCAGCACCGCGAAGCTGGCTCCCCAGGCGTCGTCGGCGGGTACGCCGGCCCCGATCCAGAAACCCAGTGTCACGACCGCGAGGCAGATGACACACGGCACGAAGACCGCAGCGATGCGGTCCGCCAGCCGCTGTGCATTGGCCTTGCTCGTCTGGGCGCTCGTCACCAGGCTGACAATCTGGGCAAGCGTAGTGTGTGCGCCCACACGGCTCGCCCGGACGACAAGGCGACCGCTCTGGTTCACGGTGCCGCCGGTTACCTCGTCGCCCGGCCCGACCTCCGCCGGGATCGACTCGCCGGTGAGCAGCGAGGCGTCCACCGCGGAACAGCCCTCGAGCACCGTTCCGTCGGTCGCGATCTTCTCGCCCGGCCGCACGACGAAGACCTCGCCTGGCACGAGTGAGTCGGCGCTGATGCGCCGTTCCGCGCCGTCGCGGAGCACGCAGACGGTCTTGGCGCCGAGCCTGGCCAGGCCGGCCAGGACCGAGCCGGCCCGGTCCTTGGCCCGCGCTTCGAGATACCGGCCGGTGAGCACCGAGACCGTCACCCCAGCGGCCACGTCGAGGTACAGCGTGTGCGTGCCCACCGGACTGAAGCGGAGCGCGAACGGCATCCGCATGCCCTCCATGCCGGCGCCGCCGAACAGCAGCGCGTAGCACGACCACAGGAACGAGGCCGCGATGCCGAGGCTTACCAGGGTGTCCATCGTCGCGGTCGCGTGGTGCAGCCGCGCCCAGGCGGCCTGGTACAGCGGCCACGCACCCCAGCCCGCGACCGGGAACGTGAGCACGAGACAGTTCCACTGCCAGCCGGTGAACTGCAGCGACGGGACCATCGCCAGCACCACCACAACCAGCGCGAGCGGAGCGCAGACCAGCAGACGGAATCGCAGATCGCGAGCTTGCTCCGGCAGGCCCGGCGGCGGGCTGCCGACGGGCTCGGGCAGCGCCGCGGTGTACCCGGCCGCCTCGATCGCCGTGATCAGCTCGCTGGCCTGCCGGCCGCCGGCCGCGGTCACGTACGCGCGCTCGGTGGCGTAGTTGACGGTGGCGCTGACCCCGTCCAGCAGATTCAGCCGTTTCTCGATTCTGGCTGCGCAGGCAGCGCAGGTCATGCCGCCGACAGCAATCTCGATCGGGGTCTCTGGCCCAGCCGTCACGGCCATCTCAGTGTGCCGCTCCCGCCGGCCGACGGGCATTCATGTACCCGGCGCTCATGTTCATGCCTCCGCCCGACCCGCCGCTCGGGATGACGACCGATCGCGCATGGCTGGTCCCGACCGGTCCGAGCCGGTGGCCGATCTCCCGTGCGCCAACGAAGAGCAGGACCGCGAGCAGCACGAACGCACACAGCCGTGCTGCCGGGCTGAGCTCATGTCCCGCGCTGCCGGAGCTGTCGGGTGTCAGCATGACGTGGGTTCGATCCTTCGATAGTCAGTACCGGGATAGTCAGTGCAGGCGCACCGGCGCGCTGACGCCAGTCGGCCATGTCGGCCATTGTGCCAGTAACTCATCGGCCGACAGCGGAGCTTGCCCCAACGCTTGGCCGTAAATCTATACCCGGCCCGGGTATAGACGGTACCCTCCCGCTGGTTTATCGGATACTGGGCCGGGGTTTCGTTGATACCGGACCGGGGTTTGCCGGCCTGGGCCGCATTGCCGATAATGCAATCCGAAATGCAGAATCGCTTGCGGGCAATACCGGGATGCCATTAAATCTCGATGTTTCGTGATCTTGGGTCGCTGGCCCGAGTATGCGGCGGACTCGCGTTATCCTAACGGGCCGCGGTGGCTGGCGGCCCGGCCGTCGCGCCGGATGGCCAGCGGCGCCCCGGAGCCTTCGCAGCCGTGGTCGGCGAACACCGTGAGCGGGTGGAACCGTACGTCTTCTTCCAGGTCGGCGCGGCTTGCTCCTTGTCGGAGTACGCGGTCACGATGGTGGCGTCGATGTCCACAGGCCCGAGGCCGCCCGTTCGCACCCGGTGCTGGGGTCCCGGCCAGCTGCCAGGCCCGCTCACGGGCGGCGGCCCGCGCCTCCTGGGTCGCTGTCAGCGCGGCGGGGGCGGCCGCCGCGGCCGCCGGCCAGATCAGCCGAAAGCTTCCGCCCGTAGAAGGTGATGCGCCGCTGGCAGCACCGCCAGGGTCGTCTCAGCACCGGGCTCGGCCTGATCCGCGATGTAAAGCGTGCTGGATCAGGGCCCGGCTGACGGCCTCGACGCCGATCCGGAAGATCTCGGTCGGCTCCTGGTTGGTGGTGGTCGCTGCCAGGGTACGCCGGGCGCCGTCATCGAGCCGCGTTCCCGCTGAACCCAAAAGTCACGAACTTCGGCCGGGATACCTTTGCATCTAATACCCCCGCAGGGTTCTCCGAATACCCTCCCGTGGTTTATCAGATACCCCCGTAGGGTTTTATCCGCCTGTCAGCTCAATACCGTCTGCACCCTGTCCCACCTGCAGGTATTCCCACGGTGAGAAGTAACGCTGACCCTTCTGCTGCTAACTCTTGAATCACATGAAAGCGAGATAGTAGTCTTCCGTCGAATTCCCGGGTCACGCTGCTGAGAGGTGCACTTCGGCTCCCGGCCACTCGAGGCCGGTGTCCCGGCGATTCGCGTCCCCCCAGGCGCAGGCGCCTGGGGCAGGGTCGGCTGAGGAGAGCTGGATGAGCGAGATCGCGGCCGCGGGCGTCCGTACCCGGTGGCGCAGCAGGCTGGACGCCGCAACCGAGACGGCGCGGGGGGCACCAGACGCCAGGCGGCGGCTGCAGCTAGCGCTGGCCGGGATCTGGCTGCTCGTCGCCCTCCTGCAATACCAGCCCTTCATGTTCTCCAGCGGGTTCAGCCAGATGATCGGGGGCACGGCGGCGGGCAGTCCGCGCGTTGTCGCCAGCCCGATCACCTGGGACGCCACGCTCGTCGCCCATCACCCGGTACTGCTGAATACGATCTTCGCCACCATCCAGCTGCTGCTGGCGATCGGGATCGCCTGCCGGCCGACCCTGCGGATAGCGCTGGCCGCCTCAATCGCCTGGGCGCTGGGGGTGTGGTGGTTCGGCGAGGGGCTCGGGATGGTGCTGACCCCCGCCGCCAGTCCGGTTAACGGCGCCCCCGGCGCGGTAATCATCTACGCGCTGTTGGCGGTCCTGCTGTGGCCAGCCGACCGCCCCGGACGGCCGGCCCCGTTCACCGCGGCGCGGGCCGTCGGAGCCCCGGTGGCGCGGGCGCTATGGGCGGTGCTGTGGCTCAGCCTCGCCTATTTCGCGCTGCTGCCCGGCAACCGAGCGCCGCAGGCGCTGAACGGCATGATCGCAGGCATGGAGAGCGGTGAGCCGGGCTGGCTGGCCGCCCTGGACCGGGGTGCCGCATCGCTGGTCGCCCACCAGGGCCTGGCCGCCTCGGTCGTGCTTGCCGTCGCCCTGGTGATCATCGCCGTCGGCGTGTACCTGCCCGCGCCCGCCGCCAGGCCCACTCTGGTTCTGGCCATCGTGGTAGCCGCAGTGATCTGGGTGTTCGGCGAGGCCTTCGGAGCCATCCTGGCCGGCGGGGCCACCGACCCCAACTCCGGGCCGCTGCTGATGCTGCTGGCCCTCACCTACTGGCCGGTGCGGGCCACCGTCACCGCACCGGCACACACCGCCTTTACCCCGGCCGGCGCCGATGAAGGGACGACCGCGCGATGACCACCCCCGCCTGGATCCTGGACATTTTCGCCGCGCTCATGCTCGCGGTCGCCGCCGTGAGCGCGGTCCGCCTGGCCGTCGCGCGTCCCTGGCAGCAGGGCACGCAGGCGGCCCTGGCCGACATCGACATCTCCCACCTGCTCATGGCCATCGCCATGGCAGGCATGCTGGCCGCCAGCCTGCAGACCCTGCCCAACGGCGTATGGGCGGTTATCTTCGCCGTGCTGACAGCCTGGTTTGCCTACCGGGTGATCCGCGACACCCGGACCAGCGGGGTCCGCGCTCTTGCGGGCGGGCACTGCGCACCGCACCTCATCCACGCCGCGGCCATGCTGTACATGTTCCTGGCCTTCACCGCTGCGCCCGCGACACACGGCTCAGGCGGCATGGGTGGCATGAGCGGCATGGGAACCCTGCAGCTGCCGCTCCTCGCGTTCGTCTTCGCGCTGCTGCTGATCGGCTACAGCGTCTGGGATCTGGACCAGCTTTCGGGTCCCGGGGCCAGCGGGCACTACAGCCTCGCGGCCGCCCGCACGCCACCGACAGCCCCGGTCCTGGTCGGGGCCGCGGTCGGGCCGGGCGCCGCGGT
>JASHOV010000320.1 GCA_030038495.1 Streptosporangiaceae bacterium | reverse complement strand
CGCCGGTCGGCGTGAGCCCTACTCGCTGCCCTTCTCCTCGATGCGCAGCAGTGCCCTCGATATGGGCACGCTGGTCAGCCCGACCTGCCACGGCCGCGCCCCGTAGCCGGCCAGATCGGCTCCGACGGAGTCGGGAGTCAGCTCCGCGGGAGGCTGCCAGGCCAGGCGGCGGACGGCATCGGGCTGCAGCAGGTTCTCGGCGGGCATGTTGTGCGAGTCCGCGAGCGCTGCCACGACCGCGCGGACAGCGATCAGCCGCCTGGCCGCTTCCGGGTCGCGGTCAGCCCAGCGATGCGCGGGCGGCGGCCCGTCCCCTGCAGGCGCCGAGGATGTCGGCAGCGCCCGGTCCGGCAGCGCCCTGGCCCGGCTGACGGCCCGCAGCCACTCGGGCAGATGGCGCTTCGAGCTGCGGCCCGCGAAGCCGGGGATCGCCGCAAGATCGTCGAGACCGGCCGGCATTGTCCGGGCCGCCTCGACGATGGCCGCGTCGGAGAGCACCTTGGTTGGCGACAGGTCGCGGCGGCGGGCAATCTTGTCGCGCTCCAGCCATAGCTCCCGCACGACGGCGAGGCCGCGCCGGTTCCGCACCCGGTGTATGCCCGAGGTACGCCGCCACGGGTCGGCTCGCGGCGGCTGCGGGCCCGCCGCCAGTACCGCCGCGAATTCCTGCCGCGCCCAGTCAAGCTTGCCCTGCTCGGTCAGCTCCCTGGCCAGCTCGTCCCGCAGCTCGACCAGGACCTCGACGTCGAGCGCGGCATAGAGCAGCCATTCCTCGGGCAGCGGCCGCGTGGACCAGTCCGCCGCCGAGTGGCTCTTCTCGAGTCCGAAGCCGAGGATCGTCTCGACGAGCGTCGCAAGGCCAACCCGCGGGTAGCCGAGCAGCCGGCCTGCCACCTCGGTATCGAAAAGCAGCCGCGGCCGGTACCCGAGGTCGGCCAGGCACGGCAGGTCCTGCGATGCCGCGTGCAGCACCGCCTCGGTACCCGCCAGGGCGCGGTCCAGGCCGGACAGATCGGTGCAGGCGACCGGGTCGATCAGCACCGTGCCCGTTCCCTGGCGGCGAAGCTGAACCAGGAACGCACGGTGCCCGTACCGGAATCCGGAGGCACGCTCGGCATCGACCGCCACCGGCCCGGTCCCTGCGGACAGCGACTCGACGGCCGCGTGCAGCGCCTCGGCCGAGGCTACGAGCGGCGGCAGGCCTTCGCGGGGCTCGAGCAGCGGCACGATCGCGCGCTCCGGCTCCCGCGTTCCCTGGTCGGGCGCCAGCGGGACAGGTTCGTCGCCGCCAGGACCGGCCGGAGACGGCGGCGTCATGGCCGCCGCCTGCGCCGTGGCGGCCGGAGCGGAGCGATACCAGGTGCCAGCGGCGGGAGACCAGCCGCCGAGCACAGCGCATCGCACCAGGCCGCCAGATGACGAGCCAGGTCCGGCAGGCCCGGCAGGCCCGCCTCCGATTCCGCCGACCACGATGCCCGCAACTCGAACTCGGTGGACAGCGGCTCGTCCTGCTTGCTGCCGAATCCCTGGGTCACCACGGTGGTGACCGTCCCGCTGACGTTCCGGTATCCGGCATCCCGGTTGTCCAGCGCCTCGGTCAGCCAGCTCCAGCCGACGGCGTTGATGAGCGGGTCTGCCGCCATCTCCGGCTCAAGCTCGGCCCGGATGTACGCGATCACGCGGAACGTCCCATCCCAGCCAGGCTGCCCGGCCGGGTCGAAGAGGAGCACAAACCGGCCGCCGGCGATCTCGGCATCGTCGTCACCGGCCACGCTCACGGCGACTGCGCTGGCATAGGGGGCAAGCCGCCGCGGCGGCGGCTCGCGCTCGAACGTCAGCTCCGGCCGGGCATCGGCCTGCGCGGCGAGCGCGTCCTGCAAGTCGGCGAGCACGCGGCGGAAGGTGTCGGTGCCGGAGTCTGCGTCCACGGGCCGCCCGGCAGGTCTCAGAGTCTGGGCGTCCGGCACGTGCGCGGAGCCGTCATGCCACGCGGTCGCGAATGCCGACCGTCTCAGGCAGCTCGAACGGGGCAGGCACACCGCCCAGTATGACGGTCGTGCCGCAGGTGAGGCAGAACCACTCCGGGCAGTAACCGTCGGTCGTGTCCGGGCAGCGACCGGGGTCGGCGTGATGCTGTGCGTACCAGCGGTCCCAGCCGCAGTCAGGGCAGTGCCGGATGATCTCGGCCATCTGGAACCTCCTTACCCTTCGGCTACCAACGATGCTGGCATGACCGTTGGCGCAACCCTCGGACCTGGGGCGGCGTGTCATGCGGTTTTGCCGCGGAACCGTCACGGTGACCCCGCGCGTCCCACCCCTCGCGCTGGCCGGCCGGGCCAGGGCACCGCCCTTCCTGTGGGATCATCGTGCCGTGACCGTCTCCACCAACTCCGCCGATAACTCCGTGTTCCTGCGCGCGTGCCGCCGCCAGCCGGTGCCGCACGCCCCCGTCTGGTACATGCGCCAGGCCGGCCGGTCGATGCCGGAGTACCGGGCCCTGCGGGCCAAGACGTCGATGCTGAATGCCTGCTCCACCCCGGACCTGATCACGGAGATCACCCTTCAGCCGGTGCGGCGGTACGGGGTCGACGCCGCGGTGTTCTTCAGCGACATCGTCGTGCCGCTGCGCGCGATCGGGGTGGGCATCGATATCAAGCCGGGCGTAGGGCCGGTCGTGGACCATCCGATCAGGTCCCGGGCGGATCTGGCCCGGCTGCGGCCGCTGGCGCCCGACGACATCCCGTACGTGACCAAGGCGATCGCCAGTTTGACCGCCGAACTGGGCAGCATCCCGCTGATCGGGTTCGCCGGCGGCCCGTTCACGCTGGCCAGCTATCTGGTCGACGGCGGGCCGTCGAAGAACTTCGAGCTCACCAAGTCGCTGATGTTCGGGGAGCCAGCGCTCTGGACCGAGCTTATGAGCCGCCTGGCCGACATCACCATCGGCTTCCTGCAGGCGCAGGTCGCCGCGGGGGCGAGCGCCGTCCAGCTCTTCGATTCCTGGGCGGGCTCGCTCAGCCTCGACGACTACCGGCTGGCGGTGCTCCCGCACAGCAAGCGGATCTTCGATGCCCTGGCCGGCACCGGTGTGCCGAGGATCCACTTTGGCGTGGGGACGGGCGAGCTGCTCGGCGTGATGGGCGAGGCCGGGGCCGATGTTGTGGGCGTCGACTGGCGGGTGCCGCTCGACGAGGCGGTACGGCGGGTCGAGCCGGGCAAGGCGCTGCAGGGCAACCTCGACCCGGCGATACTCCTTGCGCCATGGGATGTCATCGAGCCCCGTGCGCTTGAGGTGCTGGCCCGCGGGCGCACCGCCGAGGGCCACATCTTCAACCTGGGCCATGGGGTACTGCCGCAGACCGACCCGGACGTGCTCAAGCGGCTCACGGACCTGGTGCACGCCACGGTCGGCTAGCTTGCGGCCGTCGGGCCGGCCCGACGCCGCAGGAAGCGCCTCCGGCCCACCAGGCCGGCGCCCGCGAGTATCGCCGCGATGACCAGGAACGGCAGCGCAGCTCCGAGCCCGGTCAGCACCGCGCTGGTGGCGTGCCGCAGTGCCCGCCATCCGGTTCCCAGGCCCGACAGGAATCCGCTCGTGGTGGCACGGTGATGCTTGCGCGGCGGCACGCGGTGTGAAGTGCTCAGCAGCGTCATGTTGACCGTCGCGTAGCTGGTCTCGTGGTTCAGTGCGCGCTGCTGGGCCTGCAGCGACTGCAGAGACGACTCGTCGTTGCTGATCTGCTGCTGCACCTGCAGCAGCTGGCTGACGTTGGCGGCGTGGCTGAGCAGGCCCTCGAGCGCCGTGATCGCGGCCTGCTGCGAGGTGACCAGGCTGTCGGTATCCGCCACCTGCTGGGTCACGTCGGTGGCCTGCTGGGTCAGCGCGAGCTGCTTACCCAGCGACGGTGCGGACAGCTGCGCGAGCACCTCGGGATACACCGCAACCGGGATCTTCAGCGTCAGCGCCACCGTCGGCGGGGACTTGCCGGTAGCGCCGGAGACCGCGTTCTCCGCCGAGGTGTAGCCGCCTGCGGCGGTGACGATGCCGATCGCCTGCTTCGCGGTCGCCATGGCGTTCGCCGACCGGAGTGTCAGGCTGGCGGTGTAGATGATGCTCTGGGTGGCCGGTGCCAGCTTTGCCGTCTGGGTCGCCGCCGAGCCGGAGCTGCCGCTGGCAAACCCGTTCGCCGCCCCGAAGTTGGTCGCCGGGGCCGCCACTGCCCCGTGCGCGCCCGCGCCAGGAGCCGAGGCCGCGGCCGAGGATGGTCCGGAGGTACCGCCGCACGCACTCAGCAGCAGGCAGCCGGACAGCAGGATAACGCCGCTCAGCACTGTGCTTCTGAGGAGGGCGCCGCGGGCAGATGTGATGCTCGTCATGCCGGTCGGACGCGCCCGCGGCGCGGCCGGTTCCGCGTTTGCGGCAATAATCGGTGCCGTGACCCTTCCGATACTCCAGCCGCGCGACGGCCAGCGCGGGCCCGGCCGGGTAGCCGTAATCGGCGGCGGCATCTCCGGCCTGGCCGCGGCTTGCCTGCTGAGGGATCGCGGCCTTGAGGTCACGGTGCTGGAAGGGTCGCCGCGGCTGGGCGGCAAGCTTGCCGTCTCCGATGTGGCTGGCATCCCGGTCGACTCCGGCGCCGAGGCGCTGCTGGCGCGGCGGCCGGAGGGCACCGACCTGATCAGCGCCGTGGGCCTGGCGGAAGAGCTGGTACTGCCCGGCACGACGTCGGCGGGGATATGGACCAGAGGCCGGATCAGGGCGCTGCCGCGGCGCCAGTTCATGGGCGTGCCCGCCGACCTCGACGAGCTGGCCGCGACCGGGATCCTGTCCGACGACGGGCTCGGCCGGGCCAGGCTGGACCTGGAGCTTCCTGCCGCCGACGCCGAGGGTGAGGTGTCGGTCGCGACCCGGGTGGGCGGGCGGTTCGGCGCCGAGCTGGTGGACCGCCTGGTCGAGCCGCTGCTCGGCGGGGTCTATGCGGGCAGCTGCTCGGACCTGTCGTTCCAGGCCACGCTGCCGGGCCTGGCCCTGGCCGCCCGCGGCCGGGCGTCACTGGCCGAGGCGGCCGCCACGATGCTGCCCCAGGCTCCGCTGGGCGGGCGGGCGGCCCCGCCCCCGGTATTCACGACGCTCGCATCCGGTCTGGGCAGCCTGCCACCCGAGCTGGCCGCCCATTCCGGAGCGCAGGTGCGCATCAACGCGATGGTGCGCGAGCTGGCCAGGACCGCCGACGGCTGGCGGCTTACCGTCGGCTCGGCTCATGCGCCGGAGGCGATCAGCGCTGACGCGGTCATCATCGCGGTCCCGGCCAGGCCCGCGAGTCGGCTCATCGCCCAGGTCGACGGCGGACCGGCCGCGGCCGCGGCCGCTGCGCTGGCTGAGATCAAGTACGCGAGCATGGCGATCGTGACGCTCGCCTATCCGGTGACGGCGTTTCCGCAGCAGCCAGGCGGCAGCGGATTCCTGGTGCCCGCGGTCGACGGCCGCGCCGTGAAGGCAGTCACCTTCAGCACGGTCAAGTGGCCGCATCTGCAGCGGTCCGAACCCGGCCTGCACATCGTCCGCTGCTCGGTCGGGCGCCTCGGCGAGGAGGCGGTGCTGCAGCGCGACGACGCGGAGCTGGCCGCGCTCGCCGCGGCCGACCTGACCACGGCCACCGGGGTGCGCGGCGCTCCGGCCGACGTGCGGGTCACCCGCTGGGGCGGCGGCCTGCCGCAGTACAGCGTCGGCCATCTGGGCCGGGTCGCCAGGGTACGGACGGGTGTCTCCGGTCTGCCCGGCCTGGCCGTCTGCGGCGCCGCCTTCGACGGAGTCGGCATCCCGGCCTGCATCGCGTCGGCGCGGACCGCCGTCGGTCAGGTCGTCGACTACCTGGGCGCTCGGGCTGCCGTGGCCGGACCGGGAACCGGCGGCGCCTGACCCGGTCCGCTAGCGCGTGCCGGCGCGGTCAGCGACCGGGCCGCTGGCTGGTGCTGTCCGCGGGCCCGGCGGCCAGCACCTGGAGCGCCTGCACGAAACTGCGCGCGCCGGCCGGGCCCAGCGGAGCCAGGAACGCGCGCTCCGCCTCGTCCCTGGCCTGCCCCGCAGCCTGCAGGGTTTTCCGGCCCGCGGGCGTCAGCTGGACGATGTTCTTGCGCCGGTCCGACGGGCTGCGGCGCCGCTCCACCAGGCCCTTCTCCTCGACCGCGTCCACCAGCGCGACCATCGTGGTCCGGTCGACGCCGAGCCGCTCGGCCGCTTCCTGCTGGGACATGGGAACGCCGGCTCCGAGGATGGCCAGCACCGCCAGTTCGCGGCCGTCGATGCCGAACGGGGCCGTGGCCGGTCCGGCCAGCGCCAGCAGCCGCTGGTGGGCGTGCTTGAACAGGTAACCGAGCCGGTGGGCGAGTGCGTCGGGCAGGCCGTCGGTCATGGGGTCAATGTACAGTGGAAGGCTGATTCTCAGTACAACTGATTATCAGCTATACTGACGATATGACGGAGAGCGCGCCGGTTACTTTCGGCATCAAGACGACCCCGATGCACACCACCTACGAGCAGATCCGGCGCACCTGGCTGCAGGCCGACGAGGTCCCAGAACTCGAGCACGCCTGGCTGTGGGATCACATGCTGCCCCTGGCCGGGCCGCCGAACGGCAACCTCTTCGAGGGCTGGACGCTGCTGGCCGCGCTGGCCCCGCAGACGGCCCGGCTCCGGCTCGGGCTGCTGGTCACCAATAACCTGATTCGCCAGCCGGCGGTTCTCGGCAAGGTGGCCACGACCGTCGACGTGATTTCCTGCGGCCGGCTGGTGCTGGGGATCGGAGTCGGCGGCACGGTCCGCAGCGCCGCCGCGGAGCAGAGCGGGCAGGCCGAGTCACCCGGCGGCAACGGCCCGGCGGAATACGCCGCGTACGGGCTGACCGCAGTGCCTCCTGGCGAGGGTATCGGCCGCCTGAGCGAGACCATCACGATCATCCGGCGCATGTTCACCGAGGACGTGTTCGACTTCGACGGCCGGTATTACACGCTGTCAGGGACCATCAACGAACCCAAGCCGGTGCAGCGGCCGGGTCCGCCGGTACTCGTCGGCGGCTCGGGCCCGCGGCTGCTGCGGCTGGTGGCCGAGCAGGCCGACATCTGGAACATCCCCGGCCCGCCGCACGCCAGCATGGAGTTCCTGGTCGAGCGCAGTCGCGTGCTCGACCAGCACTGCGCGGACATCGGCCGGGACCCGGCCAGCGTCGTCCGCTCGACGCAACTGGTGATCAGCACCGACGACCCGGCGAGCGTGCGGGCCACGGTGACCGGGCTGGTCGCGGCGGGTTTCCGGCACATTGTGTTCGGTGTCCGGCCGCCCGCGCCCGGCAACGTCCCGCGCTGGCTGGCCGACGAGATCATCAAGCCAGTGCTGCGGCAAGCATCCTGGTGAGACCCGATTGCCCGCGGACGCGCTCGCGGCTGAGCTCGCCCCGGCAGCCGGCGATCGGTCGGCCCTGATGGCTTAGCCGACGCAGAGTCACGCTGGAACCCGGGGCACCGGCTTCTTGACAGCCGCATCACCGTCTGTACCCTTGTCTTATGACCATAGATAAAGGAATCAGCGCGGCGGATGCCCGCGGGCCGGCGTCGCCGATCGAGTTCCGGCTCGACCCGGGCTCGGGCGTGCCGACCTATCTGCAGCTCGTGCACCAGGTCGAGCACGCGCTGCGGCTGGGCTACCTGAAGCCGGGTGACCAGCTGCCCAAGGTCAGGGACGTGGTCGCCGCGCTTGCCATCAACCCGAACACGGTGCTGAAGGCCTACAAGGAGCTGGAGGTCAAGGGCCTGGCGGCCGGCCGGCCCGGCCAGGGCACGTTCGTCCGGGCCACGCTGAGCCAGATCGCGCTCCCGGAGCTGACCGAGCTGAGCAAGGCCCTGCTGGGCTGGCTGACCGCCGCGGACGGGGCCGGGCTGGACGAGGACGGGATCGTGGCGCTGTTCACCAGCGCGCTGCGGGATTTCTATGAGCGCCGCGGCGGGTCGCGCACCCGCGACGCGGCGAGCGGCAAGACCGAGGGCGTCGCATGAACGTCATCGAGACCAGCGGCCTGGGCAAGCGGTACGGGAGCACGTGGGCACTGCGCGAGTGCACGCTGGCGATCCCCGCCGGGCATGTGGCGGCACTGGTCGGCCCGAACGGCGCGGGCAAGACCACGCTGCTGAACCTGGCCGTCGGCCTGGCGGCACCGACCGCGGGCGGGGTTACCGTGCTCGGCGGACGGCCAGCGGGGTCGGCGGGCGCACTCGACGGGATCGCGTTCGTCGCCCAGGACACGCCGCTGTACAAGAACCTCTCCGCGGCAGACCTGCTGCACCTGACCCGCAATCTCAACCGCCGACTCGATCAAAGGTACGCCGAGCAGCGACTGGGCGAGCTGGGCATCCCGCTGAAGCGGCAGGCAGGGAAGCTGTCGGGCGGGCAGCAGGCGCAGCTCGCGCTGACGCTGGCGCTGGCCCGGCGGCCGCGGCTGCTGCTGCTGGATGAGCCGGTGGCGATGCTGGACCCGATTGCCCGGCACGACTTCATGGCCACGGTGCTGACGGCGGCGGCGGACGACGGCGTATCGGTGGTGTTGTCCTCGCACGTGCTGGCCGAGCTTGAGCGGGTGGCCGACTACCTCATCCTGATGTCGCACGGCCGAGTCCAGGTAGCCGGCGAGATCGACGGCCTGCTCGCCAGCCACCGAGTGCTGACCGGCCCAGCCGTCGAGTCCGGCCGCCACGCCGGGCGGCTGTGCGTGGTGCATGCCCGGCGCGGCGGAGCGCAGGCCCACCTGCTGGTCAGGACGAGCGGACCGGCCGACCCGGTGCCGCCGGGCTGGGAGGCCCATCCGGTCGGCCTGGAGGAACTCGCCCTGGCCTACCTGCGCGAGCCCGGCGCCGCGGCACTGCCGGGCCCGGCCCGCGACCGGGCGCTGCCGACTGAAACCGGCGAACCGTGGGAGATGACGAGATGACCGCCTTGACCATGGCCGCCCGCTCCGAGCACGACGCGAGCCTGCGGCCGGTGCCGTGGCGGCGGATGGCATGGGTCACCTGGCGCCAGCACCGGATCGCGCTGGCCGGCGTGACCGTGTTCCTGGGAGTGCTGGCGGTATGGGTGTGGAGAGCCGGGCTGGGACTCCACCACGCCTACGCCGCTGCGGCCGCCTGCCGGCCGGCCAGCTCATTCGCGTGCTTTGAGCTGGTCAGCAGCTTCAACGGCATGGACGGCATCCTGGCGCCTGGCTTCGTGCTGCTGGTGGTGCCCGCGCTGACCGGGGCGTTCGCCGGCGCACCGGTGCTGGCACGGGAGCTGGAGACCGGCACGTTCCGGTACGCCTGGACCCAGGGTTTCGACCGGTGCCGCTGGGCGCTCGCCAAGCTGGCGCTGCTCGCGGTCGTACTGGCCGCCGCCGCCGGAGCCCTCAGTGTGCTGCTGTCCTGGTACTACCGGCCCTACTTCGGCGCGGGCAATCAGAGCCTCTCCCTGCACGAGGCGTCGCCGCTGTCCGGAGGCCTGTTCGACCTGCGCGGGGTCGCGTTTGCCGCCTGGACGCTGGTGGCCTTCGCGATCGGCGCGCTGGCCGGGATGCTCATCCGCCGGGTCGTCCCCGCGATCGCCGCCACCCTGGCCGTCTATGCCGGGCTCGCTGTCGCGGCGGGAATGTACCTGCGCCAGCGTTACCTGGCGCCGCTGGTCGTCAGGAACAACTTCCCGCCCGGCTCCGCGCAGATGCTCAGCCGGTGGTGGACCAGGGGCGGCCAGCCGGTCAGTCCGTCCGTGGCCGGCCAGGTCCTTCAGGGGGCACCAGCCCGGGCGGCCGGGAAAGGAGGCGTCCCGCAATCCCTCGGCGCGGTGCAGTACCTCAGTCAGCACGGGTTCACGCAGTGGATCAGCTACCAGCCGGCCAGCCGGTTCTGGCCGTTCCAGTGGATCGAGGGCGGCTGGCTCCTCGCTATGTCAGTGCTGCTCATCGCCGTGACCGTATGGCTGGTCCGCCGGCGGGCGACCTGACGCTCGAGCCCGGCCTGGTTGCTTGCGGCGGCATAGCAGCCAGTAGACCAGGCCGGCCGGGGGGTGGACGCACAGCAGGATGCAGAGCAGGCGCTGGTCCAGGACCATGCCAGAGCGCCGCGGCTGCCGGGCGGTCGGCAGGTCGGCGGTGAGATCGCGCAGCTGGGCCCTGGTTTGCGCGGTGTAGGCGGCACCGGCCCTTTCTTCGAGCTCGTCCTGTGTCAGCCGGCCGTCGGCGAAGTTGTGCTGCAGCAGCGCGACGGTGTCCTCTCGTTCGGCGTCGGATGCGCGGACGGCCGGCCCGGCGGGCCGCGTGCTGGTATCGCTCATGGGGTGCTCCTTGGCGGGGGCTCGGCATCGGGGCGGTCTTGCAGGTCGACGAGCGCCAGGACCACCCCGGTCCAGGTTCCGTCGGCGCCGGGGTCGGCGAACCGGGAGGTGAGCTGCTCGATGTAGCCGCGCAGCTCGGCCAGCGCCTGATCGGTGAGCCGGAGCGCGCCGCGGCGCAGGTCGACCTCCCGGCGGCGGCCGGCCTTCCTGGCCTGGTACGCCGCTGTAATGTCCATCGCGGTGGCCTGCAGCATTGATCCGAGGAACGCGGCCGTTTCCTCCGGGTCGGCGTCGTCGCCGGGCGGCTCAGTCTCCGCAGGCGCGTAAATCCGCTCGGCCTTGCCGCGGTCCAGCCGGCGGTAGTCGGCCACCTCGATCAGTCCGGCCTGCTCCAGCTGGCCGAGGTGGTAGTAGAGGCGATCAGCCGGCAGTCCCGCGCAATCGGCCAGCTCCCGCGCCGACCGGGGGGATTCGGCCAGCCACTGCAGGAGCCGGATCCGCAGCGGGTCAGCCAGCGCTTTGTGCACTTCATGCCAGCGCTTGTGCGGCGCGCCCGGCCGGAGCCGGCTCGCCGGCTCCCCGGCCTCTGTTGGACTATCTTCCATTCAATGAAAATTATTACAGTGACTCATGCTCGTCAACCCTGACCGCATTCCGACTGGGCCGGCGGACCGGTCACGGTCGCCCGGCGGCCCGGCGTTCCCGGCCTGAGCGGTTCTGGTAAACAGGAGAGCATGGCAGGAAATGACGAGCAGGCGGGGCAGCCCTCAGTCGCCGGCGGTGGCCGGCCGAAGGCGCGGGATCTGAACGAGCTGATCCGGTACGTGATGTGGTCGGTCTTCCGCGTCAGTGACGCAACCGCGGTCGACCGCGCGGCCGATGTCGCCGGGGGCCGGGAGGGCCTGGCAGTCGAGGTGTCCGAGCTGTGCCAGCAGGCGGCCGGCAAGGGGATCATCACCCGTGGCTGCTATGACGTGCAGGGGCTGCGGGCCGACGCCGACTACATGATGTGGTGGGTGGCGCCGACCGCGGACGACCTGCAGGAGATGTATGCCAGGTTCCGCCGCACGGGCCTGGGCCGGGCCAGCGAGCCGGTGTGGTCGGCGATGGCGCTGCACCGGCCGGCGGAGTTCAACAAGAGCCACGTTCCCGCCTTCCTGGCGGGCGAGGAGCCGAAGAACTACGTCAGCGTGTACCCGTTCGTGCGGTCCTATGAGTGGTATCTGCTCGACGACGCCGAGCGGCGGGAATTGCTGGCCGAGCACGGGATGATGGCCCGCGAGTACCCGGACGTGCGGGCCAACACCGTGGCCTGCTTCTCACTGAATGACTACGAGTGGATGCTGGCATTCGAGGCCGACGAGCTGCACCGGATCGTGGATCTCATGCGGCACCTGCGCGGCGCCCGCGCACGGCGGCACACGCGGGTCGAGATCCCGTTCTTCACCGGCCGCCGCAAGTCGGTGGAGGAACTCCTCGCCTCGCTGCCGTGAGCGCGCAGCGTGCCGCTTTCTAGCGTGGAGTGCCGGCGGCCGGCAGTGCTTCCTCGATGTCGGCGCGGTGGGTGTCCGGGTGCCGCGCGGCGATCTCGGCGAACCGCCGCACCCGCCCGGCCCCGGCGTCCAGGTCGGCCTCGGCTAGCCCGGCGACCAGCCCGATAAGTTCGTCGCCGCTGCGCGTGAGGTGCTCCATCGCGCCTGCCTGCGTCAGGTGCCCGGCGCTCGCGGCGTGCGCGGCGTTGAGCCTGTCCACCTGCGCGACGTCGACCTGCGGAGCGCCGCCGGCCAGGATCTCTCGCATCCAGCCGCCCATGTACTCGTAGGCGTTAGCGACGTGGTCGACGATGATGCCGACCGTGCGGTGGTCGCCGTGCGCGGCCAGCGGGGTCGCGTGCCAGACCTCGTCCGTGCACGTCGCCGCGAAGGCGAGCAGGCGGTCCCTGGCCGCCGCTATCCGGGCCGCATGCTCAGCCGGGCTGAGCGTTTCTGCCATGACACCGGAATATAGCGTCGGCGGACGTCGCGCGGGCCGTGGTTGCGACGCTCGTGAGATTGCACGAGACCCGATCGACCATTATCGGGCATAGTGCGGTACCCCGGTCGCTGACACTGCGGCGGCGGCGCGAACCCGCTGGACCCGTTGGCCAGGTCGCCCGCGGCGCAGGCCGACCTGGCCCCGTGCCAGGCCGGCCTGGAGCCGGTTACGGACTGAACTAGAGGCCGTTCACGACCCCGACGGCGGTGGATGACTGGTCGTCGGTGGTGCCGGCATAGCTGGCCCGGTAGAGGCCCTGGTTCAGGGCGATGTAGACGGCGCCCTGACTGTTGGCCTGGCAGGTCGCGACCCCGTTGCCGTTCGTCGTGGCGGTACAGACCGTGAAGCCGCCCGGCCCGGCGGTGAAGGTGATGAGCTGGCCGGGGAAGGGCATGCCATCGCCGGTCAGCTGGGCCGACAGGATGATCCCGTTCCCGGTCAGCTGGCCGGAGGTGCGCAGGCTGGTACGGTCCGGGTTCACGACCTGCTCGACGGTGTTGCTGGTGGACCCGGCGTAGGCGGCGTCGCCGGAGTAGACCGCGGTGACCGGGCTGGTGCCGACGGGCAGCGTGCTGGTATTGCAGGTCGCCTGGTAGCTGCCGAAGAATCTGATGAGCGGCAGATTGCTGCAGCCGGTGATGGGGACACCGCTGTTTTTGAAGGTGACAGTGCCGCCGCCGTCGCTAGGGCTGACCGTGGCGGTGAACCTGACGTTCTCGCCGTAGGTGCTCGGGTTCGGCCGGGAAGTGAGCGTCGTCGTGGTATTAATCAGCACGACCTGGTCGACGGTGTTGCTGGTCGACGTGCCGTACAGGGGATCACCGCTGTACACCGCGGTGAGTGGGTTCGTGCCGGTCGGCAGGGTGCTGGTGTCGCAGCTGGCCTGGTCCACGTGCGTAATCGGGACGTCGACGCAGCCTCTGATCGGCCGGAAATGGTCGTAGAAGGTGACCGTGCCGTTGCCGTCGGTCGGTGACACGGTCGCGGTGAGCGTGACGGAGTCACCCTGATCGCTCGGATTGGGACTCGAGGTCAGTAGCGTCGCGGTAGGGATCAGGACGTAGGTGATCACGACGCTGCCGTTGCCCCGGTTGGTCGCGAGGCCGGCGAGGGGCGTGACGGTGATGCCGCCGGCAGTGGTGAACGTGGCGGCCGGGAACGAGGATCCGCCGCCGCCGCCGGAGGAG
>JASHOV010000319.1 GCA_030038495.1 Streptosporangiaceae bacterium | reverse complement strand
TAGAGGGTCTCGGGTTCGAGTTCGAGCGCAGCTACTACCCGGAGAAGGCGGTCATCCAGCCGCAGACCCAGGGCCTGATGTACACCGGCAACGAGAAGGTCTGGCCGTTCCGCGACCTGGCCGTGCCGGCGCCGCGCGGGCATAAGGTGCCGGTGCCCGGTGACACCCAGGGCGCCAAGCTCGTGATCGACCTGCTGGTGAGGCGGGCGAGCAAGCTTGGCGTGCAGGTCACGTACGAGACCGCCGTCACCGAACTGGTCACCGAGGGCGGGCGGGTGACCGGGGTCCGCTGGCGCTCGCTGGAGGGAACGGGCCGCATCCGGGCCGGCGCCGTTGTCCTGGCCGGGGGTGGCTTCGTGATGAACGCCGAGATGGTCGCCGCGCATGTGCCCCAGCTCGCGCGCAAGCCGTTCGTCCTCGGCACGAGCTACGACGACGGCGCGGCCATCCGGCTGGGCCAGTCGGCCGGCGGCCAGGTCCTGCACATGGACCAGGCGTTCATCACCGCGCCGTTCTACCCGCCCGGCAGGCTGGTCACGGGCATCATCGTGAACCGCGACGGCAGGCGCTTCGTGGCCGAGGACAGCTATCACTCCCGAACCTCGAGCTTCGTGCTGGACCAGCCCGGCAGCGCCGCGTTCCTCATCGTGGACAGCGCCCACATGGAGTACCCGGAGATGCCGCTCGTTCCCTTCATCGACGGGTGGGAGACGGTCGAGGAGATGGAGGCGGGCCTGCGGATACCGGCGGGCAACCTGGCGGCCACGCTCGCGGCCTACAACACCGCGGCCGCCCGCGGCGAGGATCCGGAATTCCGCAAGCACCCGGACTGGCTGGAGCCGCAGGACCGCGGACCCTGGGCGGCGTTCGACCTGACGCTCGGCAAGGCGATGTATGCCGGGTTCACGCTCGGTGGCCTGCGCTGCACCGTCGACGGCCAGGTGCAGCGGGAGGACGGCTCGGTGATCGCCGGCCTGTATGCGGCGGGCGCGTGCGCGTCGAACATCGCGCAGGACGGCAAGGGCTACAGCAGCGGCACCCAGCTCGGTGAGGGTTCCTTCTTCGGGCGCCGGGCCGGCCGGCACGCTGCCGCCGCGAAGTAACCTGCCGCCGGGCGGAACCAGTGCTGCCGTGGGCGCACGGCTGCACCATCGTGGTGATCGGAACGTGACGCGGGTCGGACTTCAGCCTGCCCGCAGCGGAGGAAAAGCCGGTGGAACCCGATCACGAAGCACTGCAGCGGATCGCCGACAGCCTGCGGGCCGAGGACTACGAGCTGCGGGTCACCGCGGCTGACGACATCGCGTGGGTGACGATCGCCGCCGGGCCGGCGGCGTGCGCGGACTGCCTGGTGTCCAAGGACCTGATGCGGGCCATGCTGGCCCCGGCGCTCGGCCTGCCGCCCGACCGGATCGAGCTGACCTATCCGGCCGAGACCGGCTGACGCCGCAGAAACGGAGCGAGGCACGGTGGAGATCTCACTCGCGGGCAAGGTCGCGCTGGTCACCGGGGTCGGGCCCAACATCGGCAGCGGCGTCGCGCTGGCGCTGGCGAGGTACGGGGCCAGGGTCGCCTGCAACGACGTCGACGAGACGGCGGTGAAGGCCTGCATCGCCAGGATCGAGCGCAACCGCGGCGAGGCGATGGCGGCACCGGGTGACGTCACCGCCGAGTCCGCGGTGCAGGCCTATATCGGCGAGATCCTCGCTCGCTGGGGCCGGATCGACATCCTGGTAAACAACGCGGCCCTGCTCGGCGGCCGGGGGGTGCTGGACGAGACCGCCGCCGACTTCGAGCGCGCCGTCCGCGTCACGGCCCTGGGCTACTTCCTCAACACCAAGCACGTCGGCCGGGCGATGGCCGAGCGCGGTATCAGGGGCTCGATCGTGTGCATCTCCTCGTCCAACGGCTGGTCGGGGACCGCAGGAATCATCGCCTACGCGTTCCACAAGGGCGGCGTGAACAACTTCGTCCGGGCGGCCGCGATGGACCTGGCGCCCTACGGCATCCGCGTCAACGGCTTCACCCCGACCGCGCCGAACCCGGACAACCCGGAACTGCTCGCCGAGCGCGCCAGGGCCGGGCTCGGCACGGGCGGAGTCCTCACCGGCGGTCCCGGCGGCATCGGCGGGCCGGCCGGGGACGAGCCGTGGCGCCGGCCGAGCCGGTGGGCCGGTCAGCGGCCGCCGATGGTGCCGATGGGCACGACGGGAACGCCGACCGACATCGGGCACGCGGTCGCGTGGCTATGCTCCGACTACGCCCGCCTCATCACGGGCACCGACCTCGTGGTCGACGGCGGCGCCAGGGCCAGGAACTTCGCCTACGCGCCCGCACCCGCGGCCGACCTGGCCGGTCCGCTGCCGCTGATCGGGCTGGACGAGACCGAGATCTAGCCGCCGCCTCCGACGTGTGCGTACTTGGTGCTGCCGGCGCGGCACTAGGGACGCACACGTTTTCCGCACCGTGCGGCCGGCCGGAGGCTAGTCCGGAGCCAGGCCCAGGAGCCTGGCCGCGTTGTCCTTCATGATCAGCGGGCGGACCTCGGGCTTGATGGCCAGGCCCTCGAAATCCCGGATCCACCGCTCCGGGGTGATGACAGGGAAGTCGGTCCCGAACAGCACCTTGTGCCGCAGCAGGCTGCCCGCGTACTGCACGAGCAGGGGCGGGAAGTACTTGGGCGACCAGCCGGACAGGTCGATGTAGACCCGCGGCTTGTGCACCGCGATCGACAGCGCCACGTCCTGCCACGGAAACGACGGGTGGGCCAGGATGATGTCCATGTCCGGGAAATCGGCCGCGACGTCGTCCAGGTACAGCGGGTTGGAGTACTTCAGCCGGATGCCGCCGCCACCGCGGGTGCCCGCGCCGACCCCCGTCTGGCCGGTATGGAAGAGCGCGATCAGCCCGTGCTCGGCGATGACCTCGTACAGCGGGTAGGCGCTGCGGTCGTTGGGGTAGAACGCCTGCGTGCCGGGGTGGAACTTGAAGCCGCGCACGCCGTGGTCGGCGATCAGCCGCCGGGCCTGCCGCACTCCGGCCGCGCCGCGGGCCGGATCGATGCTGGCGAACGGTATGACCACGTCGGCGTCCTCCGCGGCCAGGTCCGCGACCTCGAAATTGTCGGGGACGGGCTCCTCGCCGGTCTGCGAGATGCTGTCCACGGTGAACGTCACGCAGGCCATGCCTCGCTGCCGGTAATAGTCGGCCAGCTCGGGGACCGTGTAGCGGGGCATGGTGCCGATGCCGAAGTACTCGCCCATGTCCTCTCGGCTGTCGCTGGCCGCTTGCACATCGCCGCGGACCGAGCGGTGCACGTGCGTGTGCACGTCGATGGCGGTGATGCCGGTGAGGTCTATCGAAGGCACGGCGGGTACCCCTTCGGTCGTGGCCGGGACGCGCGTTCCATGATTCCTGACCGGGTCACGCGTCGCTGCTGCCGCCCGGCCGGGCATCCTCATACGGTGCCGCCGTGCGCGCCCGCACCGCGGCGGGGCTGACGCCAGGCGCACACTCGGTGAGCAGCAGCCGCCCGTCGGCCACGTGGAAGACCGCCAGGTCGGTGTAGATGCGCGTGACCACCCGCCGGCCGGTCAGCGGGAACGTGCACTTCTCGACGATCTTCGGGCGTCCGCCGCGGTCGATGTGCTCCATGACGACCCAGACCTGGCGGGCGCCGGCGACCAGGTCCATCGCCCCGCCGACCGCCGGGTGCCGGCCCGGCACGTACCAGTTCGCCAGGTCGCCCTCGGCCGAGACCTGCAGCGCGCCGAGCACGGTCACGTCCAGGTGGCCGCCGCGGACCACGGCGAACGACTGGGCGGAATCCACGATCGCGGCGCCGGTGATCACGGTGGCCGGCTGCTTGCCGGCGTCGGTCAGGTCGGGGTCCTCGTGCCCGGCGGCGGGCGGCGGACCGAGGCCGAGGATCCCGTTCTCGGCGTGCAGGATCACCTCGACGTCGGCCGGAATGTAACGCGGGACGAGCAGCGGGATGCCGACCCCCAGGTTGACGACGAAGCCGTCGCGCAGGTCCATGGCCAGCCGCTCCGCGATGCCCTCGCGGCTGCGGCCGGTGATCGGCGTCGCAGCCGCCTCCGTCATGGGGTGACCCCCGTGAACGTTGGCTGGCGGGGCGAATTCTCGGACGCCAGCAGTACCTCGTCCACGAACACGCCGGGCAGGTGGATGTCGTCGGGCCTCAGGCCGCCGATGCCGACCAGCTTTTCCACCTCGGCAAACGTGTGCCGCCCGGACATCGCCGCGAGCGGGTTGAAGTTCCGCGCGGACAGCCGGAACCTGAGGTTCCCCCTCCGGTCGCCCTGGTGCGCCTTCACCAGCGCGAAGTCCGTCACGATGCCGTACTCAAGGACGTGCTCGCGGCCGCCGAACTCGCGGTGCTCCCGCTCGGGCATCCGCTCGGCGACCTGCCCATCGGCGTCATAGCCGAGCGGAAACGTGCCGTCGGCGAGCATGGTGCCCGCCCCGGACGGGGTGTAGAAGGCCGGGATGCCGGCGCCGCCCGCCCGCAGGCGCTCCGCGAGCGTGCCCTGCGGGATGAGCTCGAGCTGCACCCGCCCGGCGAAGTACTCGTCGTAGAACTGCGGCAGGACCGGGAACGAGGCGGTCAGGCGACGGATGCGGCCCTCGGCCAGCAGCCGCCCGATGCCGGTGAAATCGCTGCCGACGTTGTTCACGATCACATGCAGGTCGCGGCGGTCGAGATCGCACAGGGCGTCCAGCAGGGTGTCCGGCCGGCCGGAGCTGCCGAAGCCGCCGACGGCGACTGTGGCGCCCGACGGGATCGGCGCCAGCGCGGTCATCGGATCGGCACGGAACTTGTCGATCACGAGGTGTCCTTCCCGAGGACTGTGGTTCCACCACGGGGCGGCCTGGCCGGATGTCGCGGAAAGTAGCACGGCGGCGCGGAGGGTGGAACCGGGCCTTCCGCTCGGCAGAAACCAAGCCGGGGACCTTGCGGGCGCCTGCGTTTGTCTTCCGCGAAGTGAAAAGGGGTGTGGCGCCATCCGCTGCGCATGTCTGATCGTGCCGATATGAGCATGACCACTCGGGCCGCGGTCTGCCGCGTGCCGGGCCAGCCGTGGGAGATCACCGAACTCGAGCTCGACGAGCCGAAGGCCAACGAGGTCCGGGTCAAGTTCCACGCCGCCGGACTGTGCCACTCCGACGACCACATCCAGAAGGGCGACGCCAGGATGCGGTTCCCCGTCGTCGGCGGGCACGAGGGCGCGGGCGTTGTCGACGCCGTCGGCGAGGGCGTGACCAGGGTGTCCGTCGGCGATCACATGGTCTGCTCGTTCATCCCCGCCTGCGGCTCGTGCCGGTACTGCTCGACCGGCAGGCAGAACCTGTGCGACGCGGGCAAGAACGCGGCCACGGGCGAGTTTGCCGACGGGACCTTCCGGTTCCACCGCAACGGCGAGGACTTCGGCGGCCTGTGCGTGCTCGGCACGTTCTCGCAGTACGCGGTCGTGTCGGAGTTCTCCTGCATACCGATCGACAAGGACCTGCCGTTCGACGTCGCCTCGCTGGTCGCCTGCGGCGTGCCGACGGGCTGGGGCTCGGCCGTGCACGCGGCGGGCGTACGGCCCGGGCAGACGGTCGTGATCTACGGCGCCGGCGGCGTCGGCAGCAACGCGGTCCAGGGGGCCAGCCTGGCCGGCGCCAAGAACGTGATCGTGGTCGATCCGGTCCCGTTCAAGCGCGAGATGGCGGCGGTATTCGGGGCCACGCACACATTCCCGACCGCCAAGGAAGCCCAGGAGTTCATTGTCGGCACTACCTGGGGCGAGCTGGCCGACCACGCGATCATCACTGTCGGCATCCTGAACGACGAGGTCATCCACGACGCGATCCAGGCCGTCGGCAAGACCGGCCAGGTGACGATCACGGCCGTGGGCAACGGTTCCATCGACGAGAACCCCGGCGCGCTGATCGGGTTCCAGCGCCGGGTGCAGGGCTCGATCTACGGTGGCTGCAGCCCGCTGTTCGACGTGCCCCGCCTGTTCGGGCTGTACCGATCGGGCGATCTCAAGCTCGACGAGCTGATCACTCAGCGCTATCGGCTCGAGGACATCAACCAGGGCTACCAGGACATGCTCGACGGCAAGAACATCCGCGGTGTCATCATCCACGAGCATTAGGCAGTCGAGCATTCGCGGCTTGAGGAGCTGGCCATGACCGTCACCTCGCCGGGCTCGGCCAACACCGATCCGGCCAACACCGATCCGGCCAACACGGGCCCAACGAGCCCGCTGATCATCGACAACGCGCAGCTGATCGGCGGTCAGTGGGTGCCGGCCTGCAACGGCCAGGTGATCGACGTCATCAACCCGGCCACGACCCAGGTGCTCGGCCGGGTGCCGCGCGGCGACAGTGCCGACGTCGACCTGGCCGTCCGCGCGGCGCAGGCGGCCTTTCCCGCCTGGCGGGACACCGACGCGACCACCCGCGGAATGCTGCTCGGCCGATGGGCGGACCTGATCGATGCCGGCGCCGCCGAGATCGGCCGGCTGGAGTGCCTGGAGGTCGGCCACCCGGACTGGGGGCCGCCGCCGATGGCGCGGATCCTCCGCTTCGTCGCCGGGCAGGCCGACAAGGTGAGCGGCCTGTCGCTGCCGACCCGCTCCCCGGACGCGCTCGCGCTCACGCTCCGCGAGCCCTACGGCGTGGTCGGCGGCATCATCCCGTGGAATGCGCCCGGCCCGATGTTCGTCACCGACGTCGGCCCGGCCATCGCCGCGGGCAATACGATCGTGATCAAGCCCGCGGAGGACGCGCCGCTGACCGCGCTGGCCCTGGCCCGGCTGGCCGAGGAGGCGGGCATCCCGCCCGGCGTCGTCAACGTGGTGACCGGCTACGGGACCGAGGCCGGCGCCGCGGTGCCCGCGCATCCCGGCATCCGCCGGATGAGCTTCACCGGCTCGCCCGCGACCGGCTCGTCGGTCATGGCCGCCTGCGCCCGCAATCTCACCCCGCTGCACCTGGAACTGGGCGGCAAGTCGCCGCAGGTGGTCTTCGCCGACGCGGACCTGGAGGCCGCGGTTCCGGCCATGGTCGCGGGCATCACTCTCAACACCGGCCAGATCTGCGCCGCCGGTTCCCGCGTTGTCGTGGACCGCGCCGTGCACGCCGAGCTGGTGGACCGCCTGGCCGACCGGATGAGCCACGTACAGGTTGGCCCGTGGTACGAGGCCGTGCAGATGGGTCCGCTGATCAACGCCAGGCAATACGAGCGCGTCCTGGACTATATGCAGCTGGGCCAGCAGGAGGGCGCCGCGCTCGTGATGGGCGGCGGTACCCCGGCCGGAGACCGGTACGAGCGCGGCTTCTTCGTCGAGGCGACCCTCTTCGACCAGGTGACGCCCGGCATGCGCATCGCGCGGGAGGAGATATTCGGGCCGGTGCTGTCGGTGCTGCCGGTGTCCGGCGAGGACGAGGCGCTGGAGGTGGCGAACAGCACCGACTACGGCCTGGTCGCCTCGGTCTGGACTCGCGACCTCGGCCGGGCCGTGCGGATGAGCCGCCGGCTGCAGGCCGGCCAGGTGGCGGTCAACGCGGCGCTGGGCGCGGGCGTCATCGGCGGCCCGTTCGGCGGCTACAAGCACAGCGGCTTCGGCCGGACCATGGGCGCCGACGCCGTGCT
>JASHOV010000318.1 GCA_030038495.1 Streptosporangiaceae bacterium | reverse complement strand
TCCAGGAAGACAGCGCCAGCCTCTGACCGAAAGGCTGACTCCGGCAGTTCCGCGAGAGCCCCTAGTCGCTCGCCTTGACCACGCCGATGGGGCAAGACACCCCTGTACCGTGGTCGGGGCAGTAGCCGTAAGGGTTTTTACCGCTGGAAAGATACTGCTGGTGATAGTCCTCGGCGAAGTAGAACTCGGTCGCGGGCACGATCTGGGTAGTGATCTCGCCGTAACCCGCCTCGGAAAGCCGCTTCTGGTAGCTGACCTTCGACTCCTCGGCCTCGGCCTGCTGCTCGGGCGTGTGGTAGAAGATCGCCGACCGGTACTGGGTGCCCATGTCGTTGCCCTGGCGCATGCCCTGTGTCGGGTTGTGCGACTCCCAGAACACCTTCAGCAGGCTGGCGTATGAGACCTTCGCCGGGTCGAAGACGACCCTGACCGTCTCCGCATGCCCGGTCCGGCCCGAGCACACCTCTTCGTAGGTCGGGTTGGGCGTGAACCCGCCCTCGTAGCCCACGGACGTCGACACGACGCCTGGCGTCAGCCAAAACGTCTTCTCGGCACCCCAGAAGCAGCCCATCGCGAACTCGGCGACCTGAGTGCCCTCCGGGTACGGCGGCCGCAGCGGCGTACCGAGGACCTCGTGCGCTGCCGGGACACTCATCTGCTCGGGCCGCCCGGGCAGCGCCTCGCTCGCGTCCACCATCTTCGTCTTGTGCAGACCGAAAATGCTCACGGATCCTCCTCGGCCCGGTTGCGGTTCGTCGGGCGCTGCATCGGGCCCGCTCCAGCCAGGCTAACCGAGCCCGGCGTCGCCGGATTCCCGGCTCGGTCGCGTCGGCGGCGCGCGTCGGACGACCTTCACAGATCGAGACCCCATTTCCTAGGCATTTGACCCTTTTGCGGATACCCGGCCCGTCTACCGCAGGCCGCTGAGGTTGATGACCTGGCTGGCCGGCGGAGCGGTGGGCTTGGGCACCGCGTTCCACTGCGTGTAGCGGAGCAAGCCCTGGCTGCTGGCAGCCGACTTAACCTCGAGCGGATAGTGCGCCGACTGCTGACTTACGTCGACGGTGCTGCCGTCCGGGGCCTTGAGCACCCAGGCGGGCTGGCCGTTCACCGTCGTGGAGCCATCCTCGGTGAGCTTGGGCAGGTTCGAGAAACTGGCCTCGCCGGTCAGGTTGCTCATCGTGGCATTGCTGGTCAGCTGGCTGGCTTCCTTGGGCGGCAGCTCGACCCAGCGACCGCACACTATCGTGCACGCGCTAGCCGGAGCATGGGCCTGCTTGAGAAACTCGGGCGTCGCCTTGATGTAGACCTTGCCGTCCGCGCTGATGATGTCGAAATTCGCGCCATCCTCGTGGATGGTGCCGCTCAGGTCGCCTGCCCGGTTGACGCCCAGGTTGTAGGCGACCGGCACCCCGTTGTTCGACCCCGCGCCATCAACGTGCACGCTGCTCGCGGTGCGGACTGAGTGCTGGGCCGACGAGGTCAGCGCTGCGGCGCCTGGCTCGCTCGGCGTGCTGCTGCCGCAGCCGCTAACCGCGACCGCCGCGCTGCCGGCAAGCCCGAACGCAAGCAACCCGGTCGTGAATTTCATGTATTGCCCCCGAAAGCCGCATATTTCCGCGCCGACGCGCTGCCGATCCGCCGATCCGCCCCCGACGGACAGCCCGTCATGATTACTCCGGCTTACCCCGTACGCTCCACTACGAACTCGCAGAGTGCCTCGAATGCTGTCCTGGCTGGCACCTCCGGCAAGCCCTGAATCTCGGTCCGGGCCAGTTCCGCCCAGCGCCGGGCGTCGGCCCTGGCCGTTTCCATTGCCGGGTGGGCCCGCAGCAGCTTCAGCGCCTCGGCGTGCAGGTCGGGATCGGAGAGGTCGGGCAGGCTGAGCAGTTCAACCAGCCTTTCGTCGCCCGGTCCGGCCGAGCGGAGCGCGTGCAGCATTGGGAGCGTCCGGACTCCCTCGCGCAGGTCGGTACCCGGTGTCTTGCCGGACTGCGACGACTCACTGGCAATATCCAGTATGTCGTCCGACAACTGGAACGCGACGCCCCAGGCGGCGCAGGCCGGCGTGATCCGCTCGATCACAGCATCCGGCGCGCCCGAGAACAGCGCACCGAAGTGCCCGCTGGTGGCGAGCAGCGAGGCCGTCTTGTCGCTGATTACACCGAGGTAGTGATCCAGCGGATCCTGACCGGGGCGGCTGCCCACAGTCTCGGCGATCTGGCCGGTCACCAGCCTGGTGAAGGTCTCGGCCTGGATCCTGACCGCCTCCGGCCCGAGGTCGGCGAGGATCCGCGAGGCCTTGGCGAACAGGAAGTCGCCGGTCAGGATCGCGACCGAATTGCCCCAGCGCGAGTTCGCGCTGTCGCTGCCGCGGCGGACATTGGCCTCATCCATCACGTCGTCGTGATACAGAGTGGCAAGGTGCGTGAGTTCCAGCGCAACCGCCGCGGGTACGACCCGCGGGTCGCGCGGGTCCCCGAACTGGGCGGCGAGCAGCACGAGCGTCGGCCTGATGCGCTTGCCGCCAGCCTCCATCAGGTGGATGGACGAAACCGCGAGGACCTCGTGGTACGCACGCGCGGACTCGCGCAGCCGCTCCTCGACATGCGCGAGCCCCTCCTGGACATCGGAGGCGAGAGTGGCGTCGGTGATCTCCACCGGGACACCGGCAATCACATGGATCTCCTCATAGGCTCGCCGACGGGTCAGGCAAGCCAGTCGTAGCTGAGGGTACCGCCTCGCCAGCACCACGATATTCGCACGGTTAGGTAAAGCGCTGGTCCGCGCGGCAGCTAGCTCTCGGCCCTACCGAACGAACAGCTGGCTCGCCGCGTGATTGGCCAGGTTCAGCAGCGGTTGCGGGATGATGCCGAGTACCACGGTCGCGACCGCGCCGAGCGCGACCGCCATGCCGGTGTACGCGCTGGGCTTCACGACCACCGGCCCCTCGGCCGCGGGCTCGCTGAAGAACATCAGCACGATCACGCGCACGTAGGGGAACGCGAGGATCGCGCTACTCAGCACGCCGACGATGACGAGCGGCGTCGCACCACCCTGGATAGCGGCCCGGAACACCGCGAACTTGCCGGTGAAGCCACTCGTCAGCGGTATGCCCGCGAACGCGATCAGGAACAGCGCGAACAGCCCGGCGACGAGCGGGGACCGCTTGCCGAGACCAGCCCAGCTGGACAGGTGTGATGCCTCGCCGCCGTGGTCGCGTACCAGCGTCACGATCGCGAACGCGCCGATGGTCGCGAAGCCATAGGCGGCCAGGTAGAACAGGCTGCCGGACAGGCCTGCGGTGTTGGCCGCGATCACGCCGGTAAGTATGTAGCCGGCCTGCGCGATCGAGGAGTAGGCCAGTAGCCGCTTCACGTCCCGCTGGGTCAGCGCGACGATCGATCCGCCGAGCATGGTCAGGATCGCGACGGCCCACATGGCCGGCCGCCAGTCCCAGGTGAGCTGCCCGAAGGCCACGTAGAAGACCCGCAGCAGGGCGCCGAACGCGGACACCAGCGTGCAGGACGCCATCAGCGCGGTGACGGGCGTGGGCGAGCCCTGGTACACGTCGGGCTTCCATGCCTGGAACGGCACCGCGCCGACCTTGAAGAGCAGCCCGATGCCCAGCAGCGCCAGGCCGGCGAACAGCAGGGTCGATGAGGCGGTCGTCGACTGCGCGGCCGCCGCGATCGCCGAGAGCTGCACCGACCCGGCGTAGCCGTACAGCATGGCCACGCCGAACAGGAAGAACGCCGACGAGAACGCGCCGAGGAGGAAGTACTTCATGGCCGCTTCCTGCGACAGCAGCCGACGGCGGCGGGCCAGCCCGCAGAGCAGATACAGCGGCAGCGACAGGACCTCAAGGGCGATGAACATCGTCAGCAGATCGTTGGCCGCAGGGAACAGCAGCATGCCGCCCACGGCGAACAGCGTCAGCGGATAGACCTCGGTGTGCGAGAGGCCCGCCAGCAGGCCCTCCCGCTCCTCGGCGCTGCCCGGCACCGCGGCCGCCTGCGGCGTGAACGCGCTCACCTCGTGCGAGGACTCGGCGATCAGCAGCACGCTGACGAACGCCAGGATCAGGATCGTCGCCTGGATAAACAGCGTCGGCTTGTCGACTGCCACCGTGTTCTCGGCGATCGTCGCGCCCGGGTGACCGGAGTTGAAAATCGAGTTCGTCGCGGCAAGCACGATGGTCAGTACGAACGCGCCCAGCAGGCCGCCCAGCGACAGCGCAATGTGCATGGTCCGGCGCAGCACGGCGGGCGCGAACGCCTCGACGAGCACACCCGCGATCGCCGCCCCGAACACAAGCAGCACCGGGGACAGCAATCCCCACTGGATCTGCGGGGCAGCGATCGTGGTCGCTGCCGCCGCCGCCACGGTCCCGGTCACGCCGAGCTCCTTTGCTTCAATGTCACGCGGGCTCCCTGCGCGATAACCGGATGGACGGCACGGATAACGTGCCGCAGGTCAGTCGTCGTGCTGCCGCTGACAGCGCCGCCGCTGACGGCGGCCGGATGCGGCGGCGTGGGATCGGGCGAGTGCACCTGGGCCAGCGTCTGGTTGACGGCCGGGTTGATGATGTCGAGCACTGGCTTGGGGTAGACACCGAGGATGACGATCAGGGCGATCAGCGGCGCCACCGCCCACAACTCGCGGGCCTTGAGATCGGGCATCTCGGCCAGTTCGGGGCGGACCGGCCCGGTCATCGTCCGCTGGTACATCCACAGGATGTAGATCGCGGCCAGGATGATCCCGACGGTGGCCAGCGCGGCCGCGACCTCGTACCGGGTGAAGGTGCCGACAAGCACCAGGAACTCACTGACGAAGGTGGACAGGCCCGGCAGCGAGAGCCCGGCCAGACCGGCGATGAGGAACATGCCGGCCAGCAGCGGCGCCACCTTCTGCACGCCGCCGTAGTCGGAGATCATGTGCGAGCGGCGGCGGGCCACCAGGAACCCGGCGATGATGAACAGCGCGCCGGTGGCGAAGCCGTGGTTGACCATGTAGAGCGTCGCGCCGGTCTGGCCCTGGCTGGTCATCGCAAGGATGCCGAGGGTGATCAGACCCATGTGCGAGACCGAGGTGTAGGCGATCAGCCGCTTCATGTCGCGCTGGCCGATAGCCACGACCGCGCCGTACAGCACCCCGATCACCGCCAGCACGATGATCAGCGGCGTGAAGAAGTGCGACGCCGACGGGAACAGCTCCAGGCAGTATCTGATCATCCCGAAGGTGCCGACTTTGTCGAGCACGCCGACGAGCAGGACCGCCGCGCCGGGCTGAGCCGAGGTCGCGGCGTCCGGCAGCCAGGTGTGGAACGGCCAGAGCGGCGCCTTGATCGCGAACGCGACGAAGAAACCAAGGAACAGCCACTTCTGCACGGTCGAGCTCAGCGCCAGATGGGTCAGCGGGGTGAACAGGAACGTGCCGGCGTGACCGCCGTGGGTGGAGTACACGTACAGGGCGATCACCGCGACGAGCATGAGCAGGCCGCCGAGCAAGCTGTAGAGCAGGAACTTGACGGCCGCATACTGCCGCTGCCCGACGCCGAAGCTGCCGATCATGAAGTACATCGGGATCAGCATGGCCTCGAAGAACACGTAGAAAAGGAAAACGTCCGTGGCCGCGAAGACGCCGATCATCATCGTCTCGAGCACCAGCATGAGCGCGAAGTACGACTTCACGCTGCCGCGACCCGCACTCGTGCGGCCCGCGCTGGGCGGCTGCCCCGCGGGATCGGTGCCCGTCTGGCCCGTGCCCGTCTGGCCCGTGCCCGTCTGGCCCGTACCGGCCTGGCCCGTGCCGGCCGGCGAGGGCAGCGGGCCGGTCTCGCCTTCGACGTCGTTCCACGAGGCCAGCACGACCACCGGCATGAGGACGACCGACATCAGGATGAGCACCAGCGCGATGCCGTCCACGCCGACCGCGTAATGCACCCCGAACTGCGGGATCCACTGGTAGACCTGCTGGAACTGGAACCGGGGGCCGCCCGTCTTGAACTGCGCGGCCATCACGGCCACGACGACCAGCGTGGCCAGCGTGGTGATCAGCGCGATCCGCTTGACCAGCAGATCGCGGAACCGCCGGTCGGCCTCGCCGCCGGGCGCCGACCGGCCCGGCGTCAGCATGATCGCGACCGCGCCGACGAGCGGGATCGCGCCCGCCACCGTCAGCCAGGGGAATGTGCTCATCAGATCCGCAGCCTCACCAGCTCTAGAGCCTCACCAGCAGCAGCGCGCCGACCAGCAGCACGGCTCCCACCAGCATGGACAGCGCATACGAGCGGACGAAGCCGGTCTGCAGCTTCCCCAACCGCCCGGAACTCCCGCCGAACGTCGCGGCGATCGTATTGACCAGTCCGTCGACGCCGCGGTTGTCAAAGAACACCGACAGCCTCGTCAGCCACTGACCCGGCCGCATCAGCAGGTCCTCGTTGACGGCGTCTCCGTACAGGTCCTTGCGCGCCGCCACGGTGACCGGATTGCCCGCGGGCGCCACGACAGGGACCTCGCGCCGCCCGTACATGGCCCAGGCGATGGCGATGCCGATCAGGACCAGCGCGAGCGTGCCATAGCTCCAGTTGGCGAAGACGGGGCCGTTGGCGGCCGGCGAGCCGAGCAGCAGCGGCCCGAGGAAGCTCAGCAGCCGGTTGTTGATATAGAGGAACGCGCCCGCCCCTACCGAGCCGATCGCCAGGACGATCATCGGCCAGGTCATGATCGGCGGGGCCTCGTGCGGGTGCACCTTGTCGTCCCAGCGCCGTTCCCCGGCGAACGTCATGAACATGACCCTGGTCATGTAGAACGCCGTGATGCCCGCGCCGATTATCGCGGCCGTCCCGAGCAGCGCACCGGAGGTGCCGCCCTTGGCGAAGGCGGCGTCGATGATCGGATCCTTGGTGAAGAAGCCAGAGAACGGCGGGATGCCGATTATCGCAAGAAAGCCAAGCCCGAACGTGACCGTGGTAATCGGCATGACCTTGCGCAGGCCGCCGAACCGTCGCATGTCGACCTCGTCGTCCATCTCGTGCTTGACCGAGCCGGCCCCGAGGAACATGCCGGCCTTGAAGAAGCCGTGCGCGAGCAGGTGCGCGATCGCCAGCACGTACCCGGCCGGGCCGAGTCCGGCCGCCAGCATCATGTAGCCGATCTGGCTCATCGTGGACCCGGCCAGCGCCTTCTTGATGTCGTCCTTCGCGCATCCGATGATCGCGCCGAACAGGAGCGTGACCGCGCCGACAATCGCGACCGCGATCTGCGCGCCCGCCGACAGGTCGAAGATCGACGCCGACCGCACGATCAGGTACACGCCCGCGGTCACCATCGTGGCCGCGTGGATCAGCGCGGACACCGGGGTCGGGCCCTCCATCGCGTCCAGCAGCCACGACTGCAGCGGCACCTGAGCCGACTTACCGCAGGCACCGAGCAGCAGGAGCAGGCCCAGCGCCAGCACGACACCGGAGCTGGCGTGACCCACGGCGGCGTCGACCCCGGTAAAGGTGACCGTACCGAACTGCTGGAACATCAGCATGATGGCCAGCGACAGCCCGACATCCCCGACCCGGTTCGCGATGAACGCCTTCTTGGCCGCCACCGCGGCGGCGGGCTTGTACTGCCAGAACCCGATCAGCAGATAGGAGGCCAGGCCGACGCCCTCCCAGCCGACGTAAAGCCCGAGGTAGTTGTTGGCCAGCACCAGTAGCAGCATCGCGGCCACGAACAGGTTCATGTACCCGAAGAACCGCCGCCGCTCCGGGTCGTGCGACATGTACCCGACGGCGAAGATGTGGATCAGCGACC
>JASHOV010000317.1 GCA_030038495.1 Streptosporangiaceae bacterium | reverse complement strand
CAGCAAGGCTGACCAGCGCTAGCGGGACGGATCCCTCGACGACCGGGCCGGCTACCTGCTCGGCGGCATCGAGGTCGAAGTCAGTGCCGAAGATTGCCAAGATACTGAGTAGCTGTCGTTCGGCGGGGGCGAGCAGCCGGTAGGACCAGTCGACGACCGTGCGCAGCTGCCCATCCTCGCCGAGTAGGTCGAGGCTGGCGTCGAGTCGGTCCCGCACCGCGGCCAGGCCCAGCGCGGCTGCGCGAGTCGCTGCCAGCTCAAGCGCGAGGGGCAGGCCGTCGAGCCGACGAGAGATGGCTGCCATGGTGCCGAGGGCTTCCGGGGTGAGCACGAACGACGGCTGGACCCGCCGGACCCGGTCGGCGAACAGGCGCACGGCCGCGCTCAGTGCTGCCCGCTCCGGCGCATCGGCATCGGGAACGGCCAGTGGGCCGAGCGGCAGCACCTGCTCGCCTGCCAGCCCGAGTCGGCGGCGGCTGGTGGCCAGCACCCGGATGCCGGGACAGCGGAGCAGAAGTTCCTCTACCAGCGAACCGACGTCATCGAGCACATACTCGCAGTTATCGAGGACCAGCAGGCAGGCGGAGATGCTGAGGTACTCGATGACGGCGGCACGGACCGGAATGGTGGCGCCGAGCCCGAGCACAGCAGTGATCTTGGTATCCACCTGTCCATGGAGCGGCCCTCATCCTCATGGCACGTGAGTACCCGCGGTCACGGTTCACCGGATTCGACTCTCACCCGGATTCCATCGACGTCGCGCGCCAGCGCGCCGCCGACGCCGACGTCGCCGACCGAGTTCGTTTCGACCTCTCCGATGCCAGCCGCTACGCCACCGACGGCTACGACCTCATCTGTTTCTTTGATACCCTCCACGACCTGGGCGACCCCGTTGGCGCGGCCGCCCACGCCCGTGCCGCGCTGGCACCCGGCGGCGCGGTCATGCTCATCGAGCCGCTCACCGCCGGCGACAGCATGGACGCCAACCTCGCCAGCCCGGCAGCAGCGCTCAACTACGCTGCCTCGACCTTCCTGTGCCTGCCCGCATCGCTTGCCCAGCCCGTCGGCCTCGGCCTCGGCGCTCAGGCCGGCGAAGCACAATTGCGCGCCGTGCTCGCCGAAGCCGGATACGGCCACATCCGCCGGGCAGCTCAGAACCAGTTCAACATGGTGCTCGACGCCCGACCCTGAACCAGATGCGTGGTGCACCCAAGCCGCAGTGACGAGCGCGAGCGCTGCGCTGATCAGCAGGAGGACGGGGTAGCTGGCCAGGCGGGAGCCGAGGGCGAGCAGGTAAGGGGCGGCGAATCCGAGGTAGGCGAGGGCATAGTAGGCGGCTGTGAGCGAGGCGGCGGATTCATGGCTGGCCAGGCGCTGGACCTCGAGCAGGCCGGCGATCAGGCACAGCCCGTAGGCCGCGCCTAGGACCACGGCGCACGGGAGCAGCAGCCATGCCTGGTGCGCGTGCGCGGCGACCGCCGCCAAGCCCAGCCCCAGCACGAGGGCCAGCAGCCCGAGGACGCCGCCGTGGGTGGCGCGCAGGCTGGTGTCGAGGCTCCGCGCAATGGTCTGGATCAGCACGCCGGCGAGGGCGGTCAGCGATGTGACGGCGGCGGTGAGCGCGACACCGTCCCTGGTGGCGCCAGCGCCGGTGATGCTCGGCAGCAGCGCGAACGCGATCGCTGGCGCGGCGAAGACCCAGGGTGCCATCGGTGCGACCACGCGGCGGAACCCGGCAGCGGCCGTCGGGGCATGCGCCTTGCGCGTGCGGCGGGGCGCAGCCTGGTGGGTTTCGGGCGCACGGCGGAGGCTGAGCACCACTGCGGCCATCAGGGCAATGTGCGGTAGGTAGGGCAGCACCGTAGGGATGGGCGCCCATTGCGCGAGCACACCCGACACCAGCGGGCCGGCGGCGAAACCCGCGGTCATAGCGACCGCCGCCCGCCGCCCGGCGGCCTGCGCGCTGGCGCCGCCGTGGGGAGGAAGCGAGGTCTCCCGCAGCCAGGTCGTCCCTGCCCCGAAAGCCGCGCCGCTGCCCGCGCCGGCCAGAAGCCGACCTGCAAACAGCAAGGCGACTGTGTGCCCGCCGGCGATCAGGCTCACGCTGGCCAGCAGTGACAGCACCGCTGACCAGATCACCGGCCCGCGACGGCCGTGCCGGTCGGACCAGGACCCGGCGACTAGCAGCCCGGGAATGAGCCCCACCGCGTAGGCGCCGAACAACGCCTCCAGCGTGACCGTGTGCAGCCCTAGCTGCCGCTGATAGACCAGCAGCATCGGGGTGAACTGGTTCGAACCCCAGCCCGCGCCCAGCAGCACCCCGGCCACCGGCAGCCAGGCCCTGCCGGGCCCTGGCCACGGCTCACGCAACCGCCCAGCCCGTGCCTGCCTATCTGCAGTATGCACGAGTCCTCCTTATGAAGTTCAATGACTGAACTCCACCATACACCGATGGGTTCAGTAATTGAACTCCGGAGGTATCATCGACGTATGCTCGGCAATGACTACCAGGGACAAGACTGTGCGCTGGCCCGCGCGCTCGAGGTCGTCGGTGAGCGCTGGACCCTGCTGATCATCCGCGACGCTTTCTACGGCGTTCAGCGCTTCAGCGACTTTCACACCCATCTGGACATTCCAAGGGCAGTGCTCACAGAGCGCCTCAACGCCCTGGTCACAGCCGGGATATTCGACAAGGCACCCGATCCCGCACACGCTGGCCGGCACCAGTACGTGCTGACCGCGCGAGGCAAGGACTTGTGGCCAGCCCTGCACGGCCTGCTCACCTGGGGCTCCCGCCACTGCGCCGACAACAGCCTGGTCTTCCGGCACTGCGCCTGCGGCACCGCCCTCGACGACAACGGCACGTGCCGGCACTGCGCGCTGACCCCCGAGCCTGCCGACATCTACACCGAGCCGCGCGCAAGCCGCAGCACGGCCCGGACCGACCGCGTCGCCGCCGCCCTCAGATCGCCGCACCGCCTGCTTGAACCGCTAGCTACTGGCTGACCGGTGTGCGGTGATGGGCACTTCTGCCCGACGGCAGCGACGGCGGCGTCAGAACTTGCCCCGGCATTCGCGGCGGCTCTTACGGTGTTGTCATGAGTGATGGCGCAGAAACTGCAGCGAATGACGCGACCGAGCTGGATCCCGTACGCGCCGCCGCCCCGGTACGGCAGCTGCGGGTGGTTGTCACGGCCGAGGATTACGAGGCGGCGCTGGCGTTCTATCGTGACGCGCTCGGTCTGCCGCAACTGGCCGCGTTCGAAGGAGAAGGGGACGCGCGTGTGGCGATCCTGGATGCTGGCCGCGCCACGCTCGAAATCGCCAATCCCGCGCAGGTGGCCATGATCGACTCCGTGGAGGTTGGCCGGCCGGTCAGCCCGCATATCCGCATCGCGTTCGAAGTGACAGATGCGAAGAACATGACCCGCCGCCTCTCGGCAGCGGGCGGACAGCTCATTGCGGCTCCCAGGCAAACCCCTTGGTGCTCGCTCAATGCCAGGCTCGCGGGGGCAGCCGGGTTGCAGCTCACCTTGTTCGAGGAGCTCGGCAGCTAAGCTTGCGCAGGCTTGCGTGCATCGCCTGCGGGCTTTGCGCCGGTCGCTCGCCGTCGTGTTCCCGGATCCTGAGGGCCGGCCGTCAGGCTGCGGCTTATGAGTGTGGCGGCGGTCGTCACGGCGGCGAGCAGCACCCAGCCGAGGCGGCCGAAGTGGACGATCGCGACGGTGACGACGATCGGACCGATGGCCTGCTGGACTGCCATCGAGGTCTTGAACAATCCGATGTACTGTCCGCGTAGGTCGGGCGGCGCGAGCTCGACTGTGAGGTAGGCCTCGGCCGCGGTGTTCTCAAGCTCAGCCCAGGTCTGCGCCGTTAGCGCGAGGACAAGCAGCGCTATCGCGACTCCTGTGCTCGCACCGGCGGCGAGTGCGAACGCGACACCGCAGCCGCAGAACGCTGCCGCGGCAATCGCATAGCTGCGCCCGATCCCATGACGCTTCGCCACAGCCCTGCTGACGGGAAGTTGCGCGACGACGACCAGCACCGTATTAAGTGCGAACAGAACGCCCGTGAGCGCGGCCGGCGCGCGTGTACGGCTGACGATCCACAGCGGCATCGCGACACGAAGGATGCTGTCGTGGAGGGAGATGAGGGTGTTGAGTGCCGCCAGCGCCGTGAAGCGTCGGTCCCGGACGACCTGCCTGAGCGTGCCCCGACCGTGCGCCGAGACTCGCGGGCTTGGTAGGCGCGTGAGCAGCAGGCCCGCCATGACATATGAGAGGGCGTTGGCGAGAAGCGCGGCGTCGAACGGGGCCCTGCCCGGGATCAGAAGAGCCACGGCCGCAAGCAGTCCGCCCAGCCCGTAGCCGGCGTTTCGCAGCGCCTGCCGGGAGCCGAGGGCGATGACGCCGTTGGAGCGGCGGCTGGTCTCCAGGACGAGCACCGCGGTGGCCGGTCGCTCGAGCCGGCTCGCGCACTGAACGACCACGGCCACCGCCAGGAAGCCGGCGAAGGAGCTGACCCGCGTGTAGGCGACAAAACCGACGGCGCTCACGGCAAAGCAGCCACCGACGATGGAACGAGGCGTGATGTGTCGCATCAGCACCGCGCAGGCGGGGGTCATCGCGATCCCGGCGACTCCCGCGAGCGTCAGGCCAAGTCCCACGGCGGTGGGGGCGAGCCGGACGACTCGGGTCATGTAGATCACCGACAGCGGCAGGAACAGGCCCGTTCCGAGCGCGTCGACGAACCCGATTACAGCCACGGTCCGCGCGCCGCGCTCGGATGGTCTTCGGTTCGGGATGTCCAGCACGATTCGGATCCTAAACACCGGTTATACAGGTGTCAACCGGTATAACCGGTGTCTTGCGCTACACTCGCTGCATGAGCGACTTCCGCTGGGGGCTCGGGCACCTGAGCCTTGACTTCGTAGCCACCCTCGGTGCGCGACGCGGTAATCCGGTCGAGCGGCTGGGTGCCCCGGAGGACCTGGCGGAATGGCTGACAACCGCCGGCCTGCTGGGCGGCACTGGTCCCTCCGCAATACCCACCGACGCCCAGCTCGATGACGCCAGACTGCTGCGTGAAGCGACCTACCGTGTGCTGACGGCCGGGCGTCTCGGTGCTGCCCCGTCTGCGGATGACGTCGACTTGATCAACCGATACGCGCGCGGCGCTGTCGCCGCGTTGCAGATCGGGCCGGGTCTGCGCGTCGTCCGCCTGGCTACCGATCCGGTCGCCGTCGCAGTCACCGAACTCGCCCGGGCCAGCGTGGAGTTGCTCACGGGGGCCGAGCTGTCGCGAGTCCGGCAGTGCGATGGCTGCTCTCTGCTGTTCCTCGACCGCTCACGCCCCGGCCAGCGGCGCTGGTGCTCAATGGGCAGTTGTGGCAACCGCCGCAAGACCAGCCGGTACCGCGCCAAGCGCGACGGCGTGGCCGAGGTGCCGCGGCGCAGACCGGGTGTGCGGCTGCCGATGGAGTAGTAAAAGTCCGGCAAGTCGGGCAGCCAGTGCCCGGGGCAAGGTGAATCGTCCGGGGCGCCTCTACGACGAACCCTCGATGCCGAGCACGCGTGCCGCAGAGTTCTCGGCGAGTTGCAGCCGTACGCCACGTTCCGGTGTCTCCTGTGGAGCCGATCGTAAGCACCCGGCCGCAGTAGATGCGTCACTGCGGAGCGTGAGGGCCGCTAGCTCGTCCGGCCGTGCCCCCAGCTTCCCGAAAGCGTCGGCGGCCTGCCCCGCAAGCACGATGGCGTGACCATGGTCGCCGCGGGCAAGCGCCAGGTCGCCCAGCCCGAGCAGCGCCCGGGCGGCCGCTATTCGCTCACCCAGGGCGGTCGCGAGTTCCAGAGCGCGCTGCAATGCCGCATTTGCGTCCCCGAATTCGCCAAGCCGCGTCTTTGCGACGCCGACGCCCTGCAGCAGGTATGCCTCGCCGATCGGGTCCTTGACGTCGCGGACCTTGGCCAGCGCGCGCTCGAATGTTTCGAGGGCACGGTCAGGCTGTCGGGCCTGCAGGTAGACCTCAGCTAGTCGGCGGAGAACCACCGCCTCGGTCCGGCCATCTCCCGCTGCCCGCACCAGCTGCAGAGCCTCGGACAGGTAATCGGTCGCAGGAGCAAGTTCGCCCAGCTGCAGCCGGACCGCGGCCAGGTTCTGCAGCACAAAGGCCGCGTGCTTCGTGTCTCCTGTCCTTCGGAGGACGACGAGCGCCCGCTCACCGCGCTGTGCGGCTTCCTCAAGCCGGCCGGCGACAAGGTCGAGGAATGCGATGTCCGCGTCCACGCGGGCCAGGCCGTGATCGTCGTCGGAGTCATGGAAGAGCTGCGCTGCCGCGGCGAGGTCCGCGCGAGCCAGCGCGTACTCCTGCTGCGCCGTGAGCAGCGACCCGCGGGAGCTCAGGATCCCGGCCTGGCCGCGGACGTGCCCTGCCCGCGTGGCGGCCCGCAGGGCGATCTCGTGGATCTCCCGCGAGTCGTCGAAGTAGGCACGGGACTTGAACAGAAAGGCGGTGACGGACGCCAGACTCCAGCACGCATCGGTCAGCCCGGCCCGCGCGGCCTGCCGGACCCCGGAGACCAGGGCGACACGCTCGCGTTCAAACCAGGCCAGCGGATCGGTCAGCAGGCGTGCTGTCAGCTGGTCGGCCAGCGGCCATCGGGTCGCGTCGCTGCTGATCTGCACCTGGTCGCCGAAGGGGCAGAGCCGGTTCGCCTCAGCGGCGAGGTACAGCATGGCGCCGAGCGCGCGCTCGAGCGCTGCGTCCCGTTCCGCCGGAGGATCGTCGGACAGCAGGCGCTCCCGCCCGTACACGCGGATCAGGTCGTGCAGCCGGTACTGGCTGTGCACGCCGGTGCCGACCCCGGTGGTCTCCACCAGCCGTGCGCTGACCAGCTGGTCGAGAGCCTCCTCGGCATCGGCTGACGGCTGACCGAGCAGCGCGGCGGCCACCCAGCTAGAGAAGGCCGGCGCGTCCAGCATCGCCAGCCTGCGCAGCAGCCGCCGGGCCGGCTCGCTGGCGCCCTCATAGGTCAGCGAGATGCTTGCCCGCACGGCCAGGTCACCGTGCCGAAGCTCGTCCAAGCGCCTAGTCTCATCGGCCAGTCGATCAGCGAGCTGCTGGATGTCCCAGTGCGGCCGCTCCGCCAGCCGCGCCCCGGCGACCCGCAGCGCTAGCGGCAGGTGCCCGCAGTGCCCGGCCACCGCGGCCGCCGCCGACGGCTCTGCCCGCACCCGAGTCGTCCCGGCGATCTTGCCGAGCAGCGCAAGCGAGGTCTCGGCCTCCAGGACGCTGACTTCGACGTGGGCGGAACCGGCCAGCCCGCTCAGCCGGTGCCGGCTGGTGATCAGCACCGCGGCCGGCGGGGTTCCGGGCAGCAGCGGCAGCACCTGGCCCTCGCCAGCCGCGTCGTCCAGCACCAGCAGAAGCTTGCGGTTGGCGACCAGATCCCGGTAGACCTCTGCGCGCTCGTCCAGGTCTTCGGGGACCTGGGGGCCCGGCACGCCCAGCGCCCGCAAGAACCGCTCAAGCACCCGCCCCGGCGCGACCGGGCTCCCGGCGCCCGCGTGCAGATCGGCGAACAGCTGCCCGTCGGCGAAATGCCCCGCCACCTCGTGGGCCACGCGCACTGCCAGGCTGGTCTTGCCCGCGCCGCCAGGCCCGGTCAGGACCATGACCGGCGCCGCCCGCCTGCCCGCATCCCACTCGGTCAGATGCCGGCCGACCTGCTCGACCAGCCCTGCGCGGCCGGTGAAGTCGGCGATGTCAGCCGGGAGCAGGCTGGGCACCCGCGGCCGGGGCGGCTGCGGACTGACCGGACCGGCCGGCGGGTCAAGAGCCGGATCGCCGGTCAGAATCGAGTGCTCCAGCTGGCGCAGCCGTTCTCCTGGCTCTATGCCGAGCTCATCGATCATGGCCCGGCGGGTTTCCCGGTAGACCGCCAGTGCCTCGGCCGTCCGCTCGCACCGGTACAGCGCGAGCATCAGCTGCCCGCGCAGCCGTTCCCGCAACGGGTACTCCGCGACCAGTTCGGTCAGCTCGCCGACGAGCTCGTGATGCCTGCCCAGGTCCAGCTCCAGCGAAAGCAGGTCTTCGCTGACCGCGATCCGCTGCTCGTTGAGCCGGCTCGCCGCCGCCTGCAACAGCTGGCTGTCCAGGCCGTCCAGCGCGGCGCCGCGCCACAGCCGCAGCGCATCTCGGTAAGCCGCGACCGCACGGTCCACTTCACCAGCGACGCGTGCCGTCCTCGCAGCGGTCACCAGGGACGTGAACTGCAGCGAGTCCAGCATCCCGTCGTCCGCGGCGAGGAGGTAGCCCTGCGCATGCGTGGCAATTGCCGCGGGATAGCCGCACGAGGCAAACAAGCGCCGCAGCGACGAAACGCTGATCTGCGCCTGCGAACGGGAGGTCTGCGGCAGCGCCTCGCCGTAGATCGCCTCCTCCAGCCGGCCCACGGTGACCGCAGTGTTCGCGCTCAGCAGCAGCGTTGCCAGCACAATCTGCTGACGCGGGCCGCCAAGGTCAAGCCGCTGCGAGCCGACGCAGACCTCGAGCGGCCCAAGGATCTTGAACTCCACCAGGTCTCCAGCCCGCGCCGCATACCGCGACCCACTCTCGGCACCCGCGCCCATGGTAATTCGCTGGCCGGCGGCTGGCTCGCCTTCGATCCGCTATCGCTTCGCGAAGCCCAGCGGATAGCGCGCTCGGCGACGCTTGCCACATTGCGATACGGATCAGGAGGGAAACATGACACCTACCAGCCGACTCGGTAAGGTCCTGCGGCGGCTGCGCTGGCCAATGGTGATCGTCTGGGTTTTTGCCGTGGTGGCCCTCTACCCGCTGGCTCATGCCCTGTCCGGCCTGGCCAATGGCACCGCCGCCGCCAGTTTGCCTTCCTCGGCGCCCTCGACCCGGGTTGTCGAGCTCCAGCAGGGGCCGGGCCAGCCCGATGTCGACCCGGCGACCGTGGTGTTCGTCCGCGGCCAGGGCTTGACGGCAAAAGATCTGGCGGCGGTGGCCTCGGCCCGTACGGCCGTGGCACGACGTGCCGGCCACGTCGAAGGACTCGGGTTCCCCGGCCCGCCGCGGCGGTCAGCAGACGGGCAGGCCGACGAGTTCACTGCCGATGTCACCACGCGGACCAACGGCGAGAGCGAGAACGGCACTGACACCGCCGCGGTCCAAGCCATCCGTCAGGCAGTTGCCGGGCCGGTGAGCCGCGCCGCGGGCGGCCTGCAGGTTGCCGTGACCGGAACGGCCGCGCTGGTCGCCGACGGCGGCGTATCCGGCAAAGCCGAGAACACCTTGCTGCTCACCGCGCTCGTGATCGTC
>JASHOV010000316.1 GCA_030038495.1 Streptosporangiaceae bacterium | reverse complement strand
CGGCCGAGCTGCACCGGCGGCTGGCGGGCCTGGCCCGCACCCACGCGGTGACGCTGTTCATTATCGTGCAGGCCGCGCTGGCGGTGCTGCTGTCGCGGCTGGGCGCCGGCGAGGATATCCCGGTCGGCACCGGGGTCGCCGGCCGCACCGACGTGGCGCTGGATGAGCTGGTCGGGTTCTTCGTCAACACCCTGGTGCTGCGCACCGACCTGTCCGGGGACCCGTCGTTCGCCGGGCTGCTGGGCCGGGTCCGGCAGGCCACGCTGGACGCGCTGGATCACCAGGACGTGCCGTTCGAGCGGCTGGTCGAGGTGCTGGCCCCGGAACGGTCGCTGGCCCGCCACCCGCTATTCCAGGTCAACCTCACGGTGCAGAACAACGCCCCCGCCGTGCTCGAGCTACCCGGGCTGCAGCTTCGATCGTTGCCGGCCGACACCGAGGCGGCCAAGTTCGACCTGGAGATCAGCGTGGCCGAGGTGCTCACTGAGCACGGCCGGCCGGGCGGGCTGCCCGGGTTGGTGACGGTGGCGGCGGACCTGTTCGACGAGGCGGCGGCCGGGCTGCTGGCGGCGCGGTTCGTGCGGGTGCTGGCCGCGGTGGCCGCCGACCCGCAGGCCCGGCTGCACCAGGTGGAGATCCTCGGCGAGGCGGAGCGGCGGCAGATCCTGGCCGGGTGGAACGACACCACCCGCAAGGTGCCCCCGGCCGCGCTGCCGGAGCTGTTCGAGGCGCAGGCGGTCCGTTCCCCGGATGCGGTCGCGGTGGCGTGGCGGGACGCCGGATTGTCGTACGCGCAGCTGAACGCGCGGGCGAACCGGCTGGCCCGGGTGCTGGCGGCGCGGGGGGCGGGGCCCGAGTCCGTGGTGGCCGTGGTGCTGGAGCGCTCCGCGGAGCTGATCGTGGCGCTGCTGGCGGTGCTCAAGGCCGGGGCGGCTTACCTGCCGGTGGATCCGGGTTACCCGCCGGGGCGGATCGGTCTCATGTTGCGCGACGCGCGCCCTGCGGTGATCGTGGCCGCGCAGGCTAGTGCCCTGGACTTGCCGGCGCTGGTCGGGGTGCCGGTGCTGGTGGTGGAGGAGCCGGGCCTGGTGGCGGAGCTGGACGCGGCACCGCCCGGAGATCTGGGCGACGCCGACCGGGTGGCGCCGCTGCTGGCGGGTCATCCGGCGTATGTGATCTACACGTCGGGGTCGACCGGGGTGCCCAAGGGCGTGGTGGTCTCGCAGGGGTCGCTGGTGAATTACCTGCTGTTCGCGCGGGAGGCGTATGCCGGTGCGGGCGGGGTGTCGGTGCTGCACTCAGCGGTGGCCGCGGATCTGACGGTGACGGCGCTGCTGACGCCGCTGATCTGCGGCGGGCAGGTGCGGGTGGCGGGGCTGGATGAGGACGGGGTGGCCGGGTCGGGGCCGGGTGCGGTGCTGGTGAAGGTGACGCCCAGTCATCTGCCGCTGCTGGCTGGCCGGCCGCTGGGGTGGGCGCGGGGGGATCTGGTGGTGGGCGGGGAGCAGGTGACCGGGGAGGCGCTGGCCGGGTGCCGGCAGGTCCTGCCGGGACTGCGGGTGACGAATGAGTACGGGCCGACCGAGGCCACGGTCGGGTGCGTGGCGTTCGCGGCCGGGCCGGGCGAAGAGGTGCCGGCCGGGCCGGTGCCGGTGGGCCGGCCGGTCCCCAACATGCGGGCGTATGTGCTGGATGGGTGGCTGTCCCCGGTGCCGGTGGGGGTGGCCGGGGAGCTGTATGTGGCCGGGGTTCAGCTGGCGCGGGGGTATGCGGGCCGGGCGGGCCTGACCGGGGAGCGGTTTGTGGCGTGCCCGTACGGGACCGACGGGGAGCGGATGTACCGGACCGGGGACCTGGCCCGGTGGACGCCGGGCGGGCAGCTGGTGTTCTGCGGGCGGTCGGATGACCAGGTGAAGGTGCGGGGATTCCGGGTGGAGCCCAGCGAGGTGGAAGCGGTGCTGGCCGCCCATCCTCGGGTGGCGCAGGCGGTGGTGGCGGTCCGCGAGGACGCCACTGGGGATAAGCGGCTGGCCGCCTATGTGGTCCCCGCCGACGGTGCCGGTGCTGGCGCGGCCGAAGCTGAGCAGGACGGCGGGCTGGCCGCGCCAGAGCTAGCCACGACCGTGCGGGCGTACGCGGCGGAGCAGTTGCCGCCGTACATGGTGCCCTCGGCCGTCGTGGTGCTGGGCGCGCTGCCGCTGACTGCGAGCGGGAAGGCGGACCGTAACGCGCTGCCCGCTCCCGGCCAAGCGGTGCCGTCGGGCCGCGGGCCGGCCACGGTCCGCGAAGAGATCCTCTGCGCGGCGTTCGCCGAAATTCTGGGGCTGGACCGGGTCGGGGTCGAGGACAACTTCTTCGAACTGGGCGGGCACTCGCTGCTCGCGGTCTCACTGGCGGAGCGGCTGCGCGAGCGCGGCGTGCAGGTGCCGGTGCAGGCGCTGTTCCAGACCCCGACCCCGGCCGGGCTGGCCGCGGCGGAGCAGCCGCCGGACGTGGTGGTGCCGCCGAGCCTGATCCCGGCTGGGGCTGCGGTGATCACCCCGGCGATGCTGCCGCTGGCGCAGCTGACCAGCGAGCAGATCGCCCGGATCGTAGCGGGGGTGGACGGCGGGGCGGCGAATGTGGCCGATGTCTACCCGCTAGCGCCGCTGCAGGAGGGCATGTTCTTCCACCACCTGATGGCCGGCGGCGACAGCGCGGACGTCTACCTGAGACCGCACCTGCTGAGGTTTGACTCCTGGGCTCAGGTGGAGGCATTCACCGGCGCGCTGCAGCAGGTCATCGACCGGCACGACATCCTCCGCACCGCGGTGGCCTGGGAAGGGCTGGCCGAGCCGGTTCAGGTGGTGTGGCGGCAGGCGCGGCTGCCGGCCACCGAGGTGACCCTCGACGGCGGCACGGACCCGGCGGCTCAGCTGCTGGCCCTGGCCGGGTCGCGGATGGAGCTGGGCCGGGCGCCGCTCCTGCGAGCTTATATGTCGGCCGAGCCGGAAACCGGGCGGTGGCTGGTCCTTGTGCAGATGCATCACCTGCTGCTGGATCACACCGGCCTGGAGGTGGTGCTGGGCGAGATCATGGCGCTGCTGCGGGGGGAGGGCGACCGGCTGCCGCCGCCGCTGCCGTTCCGCAACTTTGTCGCGCAGGCTCGGCTGGGCGTCCCGCAGGAAGAGCACGAGCGGTACTTCGCCGCGCTGCTGGGCGATGTCACCGAGCCCACGGTCGCGTTCGGGCTGCTGGATGTCCGCGGCGACGGCACCGGTGCCGCCGCGGCGCGGGAGGTCCGGGTGGCGGTGGACGGGCAGCAGGCTGCCCGGCTGCGGGAGCGGGCGCGGGCGCTGGGGGTGAGCCCGGCGACGGTGTTCCACCTGGTGTGGGCGCGGGTGCTGGCTGCGGTGGCCGGGCGCGATGACGTGGTGTTCGGCACGGTGCTGTTGGGCCGGATGCACGCCGGGCCGGGTGCCGACCGGGTGCCGGGGCCGTTCATGAACACGCTGCCGGTCCGGGTCGATACCGGCGCGGCCGGGGTGGCCGATGCGGTGGCCGCGATGCGCGACCAGCTGGCCGGGCTGCTGGTGCATGAGCATGCGCCGCTGGCGCTGGCGCAGCAGGCCAGCGGGGTGTCGGCGCCGGCGCCGCTGTTCACCTCGATCCTCAACTATTTGCACAGCAGGAGCCCGAGCCCTGGGACCGGTGGCGATCTGCTGGGCATCGAGACGCTGTTCACCAGGGGCGGCAACAACTATCCGCTGGCGGTCTCGATCGATGACGCCGGGACCGGGTTCGGCGTGACGGTGCAGGCGGTCGCGCCCGCCGACCCGGGGCAGGTGTGCGCGATGGTGCAGACCGCTGCCGAGAGCCTGGTGGCCGGGCTGGAGGTGGCCCCGGCCACGCCGCTGTACGCGGTAGAGGTACTGGGCGAGGCGCAGCGGCGGCAGATCCTGGCCGGGTGGAACGACACCGCTCGCGAGGTGCCCGCGGTTACGCTGCCGGAGCTGTTTGAGACGCAGGCGGCGCGGACGCCGGATGCAGTGGCGGTGGTGTGCGGAGACGCCTGGCTGTCGTACGCGGGTCTGAACGCGCGGGCGAACCGGCTGGCCGGGGTGCTGGTCGCGCACGGGGCGGGGCCGGAGTCGGTGGTTGCGGTGGTGATGGAGCGCTCCGCCGAGCTGGTGGTGGCGTTGCTGGGGGTGCTGAAGTCCGGGGCGGCCTACCTCCCGGTGGACCCGGGCTACCCGGCCGAGCGGATCGGCTACATGCTGCGCGACGCGCGCCCGGCGGCCATCCTGGCCACCGCGGCCAGCGCCACGGGACTGAACCGCGAGGCCACCGCGCCGGTCCTGGTGGCGGGTGAGGCGGGGCTGGCCGCGCAGCTGGCCGACATGAATGCGGCTGACCTTGGTGATACCGGCCGCAGCGGTCGGCTGCTGCCCGGGCATCCGGCGTACGTGATCTATACGTCCGGGTCTACCGGCCGGCCTAAGGGCGTCGCCGTCACTCACGGCAGCCTGGTGAACTACGTGGTCCGCTGCTGGGAGGCCTATCCCGGGCTGGCCGGCAGCACGCTGGTGCATGCGCCGGTCTCGTTCGATGCCAGTGTCACCGGACTGTACGGCGCGCTCACGTGCGGCGGGCGTGTATATGTGGCCGCGCTGGATGAGCAGCTGCCGGCGGTGCTCGGCCGCGAGCGGCTGACGTTCCTGAAGGTCACGCCGAGTCATCTGGCCGTGCTCGATACCCTTCCGGAACGCTGCGCCCCGACCGGGCAGCTGATGGTGGGCGGGGAAGCGGTCGGCATCGGGCGGTTGCGGGAGTGGCGGCGCAGTCATCCGGGCGTTTCTGTGGTCAACCACTACGGGCCGACCGAGGCGACCGTGGGATGCACCGATTACCCGCTCGGGCCGGACGGACAGATACCAGAAGAAGCGGTGGCGATAGGCGGGCCCATCTGGAATACCCGTGTGTTTGTGCTGGATGGGTGGCTGGGCCCGGTGCCGGCCGGGGTGGCGGGGGAGCTGTATGTGGCCGGGGCGGGGCTGGCACGGGGGTACCTGGGCCGGGCGGGGCTGACCGCGGAGCGGTTTGTGGCGTGCCCGTTCGGGCCGGCCGGGGCGCGGATGTACCGGACCGGGGACCTGGCCCGGTGGACTCCCGATGGGGTGCTGGTGTTTGCCGGGCGGGCCGATGATCAGGTGAAGATCCGCGGATTCCGGGTGGAGCCCGGGGAGGTGGAGGCGGTGCTGGCCGCCTGCCCGGGCGTGGCCCGTGCGGTGGTGACGGTCCGCGAAGACGCCACGGGAGACAAGCGGCTGGCGGCCTACGTGATTCGCGACGCTGGCACGGATGACGCGGGCGGTGATGAAGCTGATGGCGGGCTGGCCGCGCCAGAGCTAGCCACGACCGTGCGGGCGTACGCGGCGGGCACGCTGCCGGAGTACATGGTGCCGTCGGCGGTGGTGGTGCTCGATGCGCTCCCGCTGACCGTCAACGGGAAGGTGGACCGTGCCGCGCTGCCCGCTCCCGGCTACGCGGTTGCTTCTTCGCGCCGGGCGCCCGCCAACGTCGGAGAGGAGCTCCTTTGCTCGGCGTTCGCGCAGGTACTCGGGCTGGACCAGGTCGGGCCCGACGATGACTTCTTCGCCCTCGGCGGGCACTCGCTGCTGGCGGTCCGGCTGGTCAGCTGGGTCCGCGCGGAGATGGGCGTGGAGATGCCGATCCGGGTGCTGTTCGAGGCACCGACGGTAGTCGAACTCGCAAGTCGGCTGGATCGACTCGATGGTGACCACAAGGCTAGGCCTGCGTTGCGGCCGAGGCGTAGGCAGGAGGAATTCTGATGATTCCATTGTCGTTCGCGCAGCAGCGGCTGTGGTTCCTGGCCCAGCTGGAGGGCCCGAGCGCCACGTACAACAATCCGGTCGCGCTGCGGCTGGCCGGGAACCTAGGCGTATCCGTCGTGGCGCCGGCGCTGGCCGATGTGATCGCCCGGCATGAGGTGCTGCGCACTGTGTTCCCTGCTGAAGGGGGGCAGCCCCGCCAGCACGTGCTGGAGATGGAGGAGCTGGCGTGGAAATTGCCGGTGTCGGCGGTGGCCGAGGAGGACCTGGCCGACGCGGTGGCGGAGGTGGCCGGCCAACCGTTTGACCTGTCGGCGGAGATCCCGCTGCGAGCCAGGCTGTTCGCGACCGGCCCGGCGGAGCACGTCTTGGTCGTGGTGGTGCATCACATCGCCGCCGATGGCTGGTCGATGGGGCTGCTGGCCCGCGACTTCTCGGCCGCATGTGCGGCGCGGCGCGATGGGCGTGCGCCAGGGTGGGCGCCGCTGCCGGTGCAGTACGCCGATTACGCGCTGTGGCAGCGCGAGATGCTGGGGGAGGAGGACGACCCGGCCAGCGTGCTGGCCGGGCAGGTGGCGTACTGGCGCCAGGCCCTGGCCGGGATGCCCCACGAGCTGACGCTGCCCGTCGACCGGCCGCGGCCGGCGGTGCCCAGCCACCGCGGGCACAGCGCCGCGCTGGATGTCCCAGCCGGAGTGCATGTGCGGCTCGCCGCGCTGGCCCAGGCGCACAGGGCAACGATGTACATCGTGCTGCAGGCCGCGCTGGTGGTGCTGCTGTCCAGGCTGGGCGCCGGCACCGATATCCCAGTTGGGTCACCGGTCGCGGGTCGTACCGACAGGGCGCTGGATGAGCTCGTGGGGCTGTTCCTCAACACCCTGATACTGCGTACCGACGTGTCCGGCGACCCCTCGTTCGCGGACGTGCTCGGCCGGGTGCGCGAACGCTGGCTGGACGCGCTGGATCATCAGGATGTGCCGTTCGAGCGGCTGGTGGAGGTGCTGGCTCCCGAGCGTTCGCTGGCCCGCCACCCGCTGTTCCAGGTCAACCTCACCGTGCAGAACAACGCCCCGGCGGTGCTTGAGCTGCCCGGCCTGCAGCCTGGACCGTTGTCGGCCGACACGGGTGCGGCGAAGTTCGACCTGAGCGTCGGGGTCGGCGAGATGTTCGACGCGGAGGGCCTCCCGGCGGGGTTGCGCGGATCGGTAACGGTGGCGGCGGACTTGTTTGACCCGGCCGCCGCGGGGATGTTCGCGGTGCGGCTGGGGCGGGTGCTGGCGGCGGTGGCGGCTGATCCGCTGGCCCCGGTGCGGCTGGTGGAGGTGCTGGGCGAGGCGGAGCGGGAGCAGATCCTGTCGGACTGGAACGGGGCAGCGGCGGCGGTCCCTGCGGCGGGCGGGGTGCAGGAGCTGGTCGCGGCGCAGGTGGCCAGGACCCCGGATGCGGTGACGGTGCGCTGCGGAGGTGCGTGCTGGACGTTTGGGTGGCTGTGGGCGCGGGCGGGGCGGCTGGCGGGGTACTTAGCGGCGGCGGGGGCGGGGCCCGAGACGGTGGTCGGGTTGTGCCTGCCGCCGGGCGCGGAGCTGGTCGCGGCGGTGCTGGCGGCCTGGCGGGCGGGGGCGGGGTACCTGCCGCTGGATCCGGGGTATCCGGCGGGGCGGCTGGGGTTCATGCTGGCCGACAGCCGGGCAGCGATCGTCATCGGCACGTCGGCGATGCTGGATGAGCTGCCGGCGGGGCGGGTCCGCGCGGTCGCGGTGGATGACCCGGTGGTGGCGGCGGCGGTGGCGGGGTTCCCGGCCGAGCCGCCCCCGGTGGCGGTGCGGGCGGGACAGCTGGCGTATGTGATGTACACGTCGGGGTCGACCGGGGTGCCCAAGGGGGTGCAGGTCACCCACGGGGGGCTGGTGCATTACCTGGCGGCGGTGCCGGGCCGGGCCGGGCTGGGCGAGCCGGGCGGACGGTATGGGCTGCTGCAGCCGCCGGTCACCGATTTCGGGAACACGGTGTTGTTCACCAGCCTGGTCACCGGCGGGGTGCTGCAGCTGCTGGATCCGGGGCTGGTCACTGATCCGGCGGCGGTGGCGGGATACCTGGCCGCGCATGGCATCGATTATGTGAAGGTGGTGCCCTCGCATCTGGCGGCGCTGGCCGGGGCGGGCGGGCTGGCGCGGCTGGTGCCGGGCCGGGCGCTGGTGCTGGGCGGGGAGGCAATCCCGGCCGGGCTGGCGGGACAGCTGGCCGCGGTGGCGGTCGGGGGCCGGGTGGTGGTCAATCATTACGGGCCGACCGAGACCACGATCGGGGTAACCACGGCGCGGCTGGACCCGGCGCAGCTGGCGGACGGGGCGGTGCCGGCGGGGTCGCCGGCGGCCGGCACCCGGGTGTATGTGCTGGACGGGTGCCTGAGCCCGGTCCCGGCCGGGGTGGCGGGGGAGTTGTGTGTCGGCGGGGCGCAGCTGGCGCGCGGGTATGCCGGGCGGCCGGCGCTGACCGCGGAGCGGTTCGTGGCCGATCCGTTTGCCGCCGACGGGTCGCGGATGTACCGGACCGGGGATGTGATGCGGTGGACCGCGGGCGGGCAGCTGGTGTTCCGCGGCCGGGCCGATGATCAGGTAAAGGTCCGCGGGTTCCGGGTCGAGCCGGGCGAGGTCGAGGCCGTGCTCGCCGCCTGCCCGGGGGTCGCGCAGGCGGTGGTGACGGTCCGCGAGGACACCACGGGAGACCGGCGGCTGGTCGGCTACGTGGTCCCGGTGGCCGAAGGCGGCGCCGATGCCGGCGACGGCGGCGGGCTGGCGCGGCCAGGGCTAGCCACGGCAGAGCTAGCCACTACCGTGCGGGCGTTCGCGGCCGGGCGGCTGCCCGAGTACATGGTGCCCTCGGCGGTGGTGGTGATCGAGGCGGTGCCGCTGACCGCTAACGGGAAGGTAGACCGTAACGCGCTGCCCGCCCCCGGCTACGTGGTCGCGCCGGGCAGCCGGGCGCCGGCCACAATCCGGGAAGAGATCCTTTGCGGCGCGTTCGCCGAGGTGCTTGGGCTAGTCCGGGTCGGCCCCGAGGACAGTTTCTTCGACCTGGGCGGGCACTCGCTGCTGGCGGTGCGGCTGGTCAGCCGGGTCCGGTCGGTGCTGGGCGTGGAGATGGACGTCCGGGCGCTGTTCGAGGCGCCGACGCCGGCCGGCCTGGCGGGGCGGCTGGAGCACGCCGGGCCGGCCCGGGTGGCGCTGGCGGCCAGGGAGCGGCCGGAGCGGGTGCCGCTGTCGTATGCGCAGCAGCGGCTGTGGTTCCTGGCCCAGCTG
>JASHOV010000315.1 GCA_030038495.1 Streptosporangiaceae bacterium | reverse complement strand
CGAAGGCGCACGACCGCGGGATCGTGGACGTCGTGTCCGGGAACAACACCTTCAGCTCCGGCCAGGGCAGCGCGCGGATCACGGTGCCTGGCTTTGCGGCCGGGCCGGGCTATGACATGGTCACCGGCCTGGGCACCGTCGACGCCCGGTACTTCGTGCCGGAGCTGGCCGCCGCTGCCCGCTAGCCGCCCCTCCGCACCGGAACGTTCGGGATCAGCAAATTTGCGCGCCGCGAAAGTTTAGGTATCCTAGCGGCTATGAGTACGGAGGCCGAGACCGAGCTGTCGAGCGTCGAGCGCCTGCGCGCCGCGCTGCGCGCGGGCCCGGGGGAGGAGCCGGCCGTCGGCCTGCGGGAGCGCAAGAAGCTCGCGACCCGGCAGGCGCTTAGCGTCGCGGCGATGCGGCTGGCGGTGGCGAACGGAGTGGACAACGTCCTCGTCGAGGACATCGCCGAGGCTGCGGGGGTCTCGGCGCGGACCTTCAACAACTACTTCGGCAGCAAGTACGAGGCCATCTGCGCGGTCGGTTTCGACCGGGCCATGCGGATCGGCACCGCCCTGCGCGAGCAGCCTGCCGACATGTGCCTGTGGACAGCGATCACCAATGCGGTGATGTCGGAGTACGGGGCCGCCGACCGGGCGCCGGACCCCGACTGGATGGCGGGCATCCGCGTGGTGATCAGCACCCCGGCGCTGCGCGGTGAGTACCTGAAGGTCCAGGCGATGATCCAGTACTCGCTGGCCGAGGCGATCGCGATCCGGATGGGCGCCGCGGCAGCCGGCAGCATGTTCCCCCGCATCCTCGCCGCGTCGGTGACCGGCACGGTGCAGGCGGTGATGGAGCGCTGGCTGCGCTCTGATCCGCCGACCGCGCTCGGGCCGCTAATGCGCCTAGGGCTAAATGAGCTTGCCGCCGGTATGCGCCGGACGCTAGACACGCATGAGCGGCCGGATACGGGCTAGCCACGGAACCCCCCGTTCCCGTCCTGAGAAGATCTCCCCCCGAGAACTAGAGAGAGCCCCGTGCTGATCCGACTGCTGCGCGAGTACCTGCGCCCGTACAAGAAGCCGCTGAGCCTCGTGCTGCTGCTTCAGCTGGCGCAGACGCTGGCGACGCTGTACCTGCCGACGCTGAACGCCGACATCATCGACAAGGGCGTGATCCTTCACGACACGCACTACATCCTGAAGACCGGCGGGTTCATGCTGGCCATCACGCTGGTGCAGATCGTGTGCGCGGTGTGCGCGGTCTACTTCGGCGCGAAGGTGGCCATGGCGCTGGGCCGGGATGTGCGGCACGGGCTGTTCAGCCGCGTGCAGCGATTCTCCGACCGCGAGGTGAACCACTTCGGCACGCCGACGCTGGTCACCAGGACGACAAACGACGTCCAGCAGGTGCAGATGCTGGCCATCATGACCTTCACCCTGCTGCTGTCCGCGCCGATCATGTGCATCGGCGGCATCATCCTGGCGCTGAACCAGGACGTGAAGCTGTCCTCGCTGCTGGTGGTCGCGGTTCCGCTGCTCGCCATCATCCTGACGCTGATCATTTCCCGCATGCGGCCGCTCTTCAAGGTCATGCAGGAGCGGCTGGACAACATCAACCGCGTGCTGCGCGAGCAGATCACAGGCGTCCGGGTGATCCGCGCCTTCGTCCGCGACCCCCAGGAGCGGGACCGGTTCGAGGGAGCCAGCAGCGACCTGTTCGGCGTCCAGCTCGGGGCCGGCAAGCTGATGGCGTTCATGTTCCCCTCCGTCATGCTGGTGCTGAACCTGTCCACGACCGCGGTGGTCTGGTTCGGCGGGCACCTGATCGCCGACGGCAGCATGCAGATCGGCTCGCTGACCGCGTTCATCACCTACCTGGCCCAGATCCTGACGTCGGTGATGATGGCCACCTTCATGTTCATGCTCGTCCCGCGGGCCGAGGTCAGCGCCGACCGCATTATGGAGGTGCTGGACACCGAGCCTGCCCTGCACCCGGCCGCCACTCCGCTGCCGGCCGGGAGCGAGCCGGGCAGGCTCGAGCTGCGGCACGTGGAGTTCCGGTACCCGGGTGCCGAGGCGCCGGTGCTGCACGACATCAGCCTGGTCGCGCTGCCGGGCAAGACGACCGCCATCATCGGCGGCACCGGCAGCGGCAAGACGACGCTGGTCAACCTGATCCCGCGGCTGATCGACGTGACCGGCGGCTCGCTGCTGGTCGGCGGGATCGACGTGCGGGAACTAGATCCGGCGGCGCTGTCGGACGCGATCGGCCTGATTCCGCAGAAGCCGTACCTGTTCTCCGGCACGGTCGCGACCAACCTGCGCTACGGCAACCAGCGGGCGAGCGACGAGGACCTGTGGCAGGCACTGGAGATCGCCCAGGCCCGCGACTTCGTCGAGCGGATGCCAGACGGGCTCGAATCGCGCATCGCGCAGGGCGGCACGAACGTGTCCGGCGGCCAGCGGCAGCGGCTGGCGATCGCGCGGGCGCTGGTGCACAAGCCGCAGATCTACGTGTTCGACGACTCGTTCTCGGCGCTGGACTATGCCACTGACGCGCGGCTGCGCGCGGCACTGGCCACCGAGGTGACGGGCGCGACGATGATCATCGTGGCGCAGCGGGTCAGCACGATCCGGCATGCCGACCAGATCCTCGTGCTCGACGGTGGCCGGGTGGTGTCCGCAGGCACCCACGATGAGCTGATGCTGACATCGGAATGCTACAGGGAGATCGTGCTCTCCCAGCTGACAGAGCAGGAGGCCGCGGCGTGAGCGCGGGATCGAAAGGGAATGAGGCGAACGGATCCGCGCCGGAGACCGATCCCGGTCAGGGGCTGGGAACGGGGGAGCGGGCGACGCCGCAGCGCGAGCTACGGCCGGCCGGCACGATGCAGGGTCCGGCCCGGTTCATGGGCGGCATGTCGACCGAGAAGGCGCTGGACTTCAAGGGCTCCAGCCGGCGACTGCTGCGCATGCTGAGCCCGTACCGGCTGCTGCTGGGCCTGGCCCTCACGCTCGCCGTCAGCGCCGTGACGCTGACGGTGCTCGGCCCGCGCCTGCTCGGCGAGGCGATCAACGTCGTGTTCTACGGATACACCACGCGCCACGGGATCGACTTTCATCACGTGGCGCAGATCCTGTTCGTGGTGCTGGCCCTGAACGTAGGCTCTGCGATCTGCAGCCTCTTCCAGGGCCGGCTGACCGCGACGATGGTCCAGCGCGTGGTGTTCCGCCTGCGCGAGCAGGTGCAGGCCAAGCTGTCCCGGCTGCCGCTTGCCTACTTCGACCGCCAGCCACGCGGTGAGATCCTCAGCCGCGTCACCAACGACATCGACAACCTGCAGCAGTCGATGCAGCAGACCCTGAGTCAGCTGGTCACCTCGCTGCTCACCATCGTTGGCGTGCTGACGCTGATGTTCGTCGTCTCCTGGGAGCTGGCGCTGATCGCGCTGGTCACCGTCCCGGCGTCGGCATTTGCCATGCGGAAGATTGCCAAGCGGGCCCAGCCGGAGTTCATCAACCAGTGGAAGTACACCGGCAAGCTCAACGGCCACATCGAGGAGATGTACTCCGGGCACGCGCTGGTCACCGCATTCGGACAGCGGGATCAGGCCATGGCGACGTTCACCGAGCAGAACGAGGCGCTCTACCAGGCCAGCTACAAGGCGCAGTTCATATCCGGCACGATCCAGCCGGTGATGATGTTCGCCTCGAACCTGAACTACGTGCTGGTGGCGGTCGTCGGCGGCCTGCTGATCGCGGGCGGCTCGCTGACCCTGGGCGCGGTCACCGCGTTCATCCAGTACTCCAGGCAGTTCAGCCAGCCGCTGACGCAGGTCGCCAGCATGGCCAACCTGCTGCAGTCGTCGGTGGCGTCGGCGGAGCGCGTGTTCGCGCTGCTGGACGCGCCCGAGCAGGCTCCGGACGCCGAGGCGCCCGCGCGGCCCGCGGGAGTGCAGGGACGGGTTGAATTCGAGGACGTCTCGTTCCGCTACGTGCCGGACCGGCCGCTGATCGAGCACGTGTCGCTCAAGGTGGAGCCCGGCGAGACCGTCGCGATCGTCGGCCCGACAGGGGCCGGCAAGACCACCCTGGTCAACCTGCTGATGCGGTTCTACGAGATCGACTCCGGCCGGATCCTGCTCGACGGCGTCGACACCGCGCAGATGGGCCGGGAGGAGCTGCGCGGGCTGACCGGCATGGTGCTGCAGGACGCCTGGCTGTTCGGCGGCACCATCGAGGAGAACATCGCCTACGGCCTGCAGGGAGCCACGCATGAGCAGGTCGTCGAGGCGGCGAAGGCCACCTACGTGGACCGGTTCGTGCGGACGCTGCCCGACGGCTACGACACGGTGCTCGATGACGACGGCACGAACGTCAGCATGGGCGAGCGGCAGCTGCTGACCATCGCCCGCGCGTTCCTGGCGCGGCCGGCCGTGCTGATCCTGGACGAGGCCACCAGCTCGGTCGACACCAGGACCGAGGTGCTGATCCAGCGCGCGATGGCATCGCTGCGATCGGGCCGCACGAGCTTCGTCATCGCGCACCGGCTGTCGACGATCCGCGACGCGGACCTGATCCTGGTGATGGAAGACGGTCACATTGTCGAGCAGGGTACGCACGACTCGCTGCTCGCCGCGGGCGGGGCCTACGCCCGGCTCTACCAGGCTCAGTTTGCGCAGGCGATGGCCGAGGTCGCCTGACCCGATAATTCCGGGAACGGAGGCGAGCGTGGCGGGTCGCTTTCTCTACCTGATGCGGCACGGCGAGGCGACCGAGAACGGTGATCTCAGCGCTCGCGGCCAGGAGCAGGCCCGGCTGGCGGGGGAGCGGCTGGGCGGCGTGCCAGTCGCGACGATCCATCACAGTCCGCAGCACCGGGCCGCGCGAACTGCCGAGATCGTGGCCCGATACGTCCCCGGCGCGGCGACGGCCGAGTCCCGGCTGCTGGACGACTACATACCGGCCGACCCTGACCCGGCCGGGCTGCCGCCTGGATACGCGCGGCTGGTCGGTGGCTACGACGTGGCCGAGCGCGCGGCGGGCGCGCGCCTCGCGCGGGCGGCGACGGCGCGATTCACCGGGCCTGGCGACAGCGCGCTGACCGGTGACGATGAGCACGAACTGGTAGTCACGCACAACTTCCTGATCGGCTGGTTCGTGCGGGAGGCACTCGGCGCGGCGGACTGGCGGTGGCTTGGGCTGAACCAGCAGAACTGCGCGCTGACCGTGCTGCTGTACCGGCACGAGATGCCGCCGTCGCTGGTGAGCTTCAATGACGCGGGCCACCTGCCGAAGTCGCTGCGGTGGACCGGGTTTCCCGACGGCATGCGCCCGGCGACCTGGTGACACGCTGAGTTACAACCATGTAATTCAGCCTCGGGAGGGCACATGCTGCGGCCGGCTGTCCGCCTCGCTGCAGCTGCCGGACACGCGGGCGGCCATAGGCCGGGCGATGCCGATGCTCACCGGCGAGTTCACCCGGCAGGAGCTGTCGGTCGTCGGCGGCCTCGGCGTGATCGCCTAGCTGCCAGGGCCCGGCACCGTGACCCGCGCGCGGACTGGCAGGTGATCCGAGCCCGCTGGCGGCAGCACGGTGCCGCCCAGGATGCCGATGCCGCGGCCGGCCAGTACGTGATCAAGCTGGACGACCGGCAGCTCGGCCGGCCATGTCCTGCCCTGGACTACCGCGGTGTAGCCCGGCGTGAGCCGGGCCGCCTGGCGGGGCATGTTGAGGTCGCCCGCGATGATCGTTGGCGCCGGGCCGTTTCCCAGGTTCCACATCAACCTGGCCAGCTGCAGCGGGCTGGTCAGGCGATGGGTCAGGTGCGTGCACGCCATCCGCAGCGGGCCTCCGCCGGGCAGCGTGAGCGTGACGACCTGGGCAGACCGCGGGGAGGCATCGCCGGGCATCTGGCCGAGAGCGACGACCTCATACCGGGCGACGGGCAGTGTGGTGAGCACGGCCATGCCGGTCCGGCCCGGTGCAGACGGCCCCAGGACGCCCACCCCGGCCAGGCTCGTCACTGCGCGCCCCGGCAGCCGGAACAGCTCCGCGCCCATCGCCTTGGCCGCGCTCTCGACGGGATCCTCGGTGGCGTCGTCGGACGACCAGACCTCCTGCAGCGCGATGACCTGTGCGTCCAGGCCGGCAATCGCGGCCTGGACGTCGAAGGGCTGCCCGCGGGTGTCGATGCCGCAATGCAGGTTCAAGCTCGTGATGGTCACGATGTCGCAGGCACTGGCGGTGTCGCCGGCATCGGCAGCGTTGCAGGGCCCCAAGCGGCTGTCCTCCCGAGCAAGATCATCATTAGGCGAGGGGAGTGGAGTGGCGTTCATTCCCATCATGGCCGTCAGCCACGCGCCCCGCCCGGCGGTGATCGTGATTCCGCGCGGGCGGGACCTCCGTTCCGTGACGAGTCAGGCTCGCACGGCAGTCTCGGCCAGCGTGCTGTAGTGCATGGTGAAGCTGCCGCCGACCGCGTCGATCGCGGCGCCGATCCCGGCCAGCAGGTCCGCCAGCCGGTCGGGCGGGATCTGGCTCATCCCGCCCGCGGTAGGCACGAATTCCAGCCACTCGTCGCGGGTATAAGGCCGATCCCAGTCGACCTGCCACTGCTCCGGCTCGGCGAACCCGCCCGAGCGCCGCATCCCGTCGGCTGCCGTTCCGCACATCGTCCGGTACGCCTCGATGGCCGGGCGGCGCGCGGCTGACGGGTTAACGGGCAGTCCCGTCGGCACCCGGCGGTATACCTCGGCGAACGCCTCGGCCACCTCCCTGGGTGGCTGGAACGCGTTCCAGAAGACCGCCAGCCGCCCGCCCGGGCGCAGCGCACGGGCCGCCCGGGCCGCTCCGGCGACCGGGTCCACCCAGTGCCAGGCCTGAGCGGCGATCACGGCGTCGAATTGCCGCCCGCCGCTGTCCCATTCCTCGAACTTCGCGATCTCGACCTCAAGACCGCGCTGGCGGGCCAGGCCGGCCATCCGGCCGTCCGGATCCACGCCGAGCACATGGCAGCCGGCCGCCAGGAACAGCCGGGCGGCGATGCCCGTGCCGCAGCCGACGTCGAGAACCTCGGGGCCGGGACAGGCGGCAGTGATGCGCCGTACCAGGGCATCCGGATAGCTGGGCCGGGCCCGGTCGTAGCGCTCGGCATCGGACCCGAACGACTCCGCTACCTGCCGGTACTCATGCGTCTCGGGCCTTCGGCCCGGTTGCTCGGGCGGTATAGTGGTCATGCGCCCACTTTAAGTGGGCGTGCGCCCACTCAAGAGCGGGTTTCGCGGACAGCGAAGGAAGGACGGCCCGTGCCGACCGGGGTAGCCATCCGCGACGCCCGCGAGCAGTTGTTCGCCGCGGCCGAGCGCGTCCTGTTGCGGGACGGGCCGCAGGCGCTGACCAGCCGGGCCGTCACTGCCGAGGCCGGCGTCGCCAAGGGCGTCCTGCACCGGCACTTCGCGGACTTCGACGCATTTCTCGTCGAGCTCGTGCTCGACCGCATCACCGGGATCGAGACCCAGAGCGCGGCCCTGCAGGCATCGGCAGGGACGGGCACCGTGGTCGGCAACCTCACCGGGGCGCTCCTGGACCTGTTCGGATCGGTTGCCGTCGCCATGGTCGGCCTGCTGATGTTTCGGGATGACCTGCGGGCCGCACTGCGCCGGGCGGGGCTGCACGGCGTTCCGGTCGCGGCGCAGGCCGCGGAGATGATCCGGTCTTACCTGGTCATCGAGCGGGAAATCGGCCGGATCGCGGCCGATGCGGACGTGGACGCGCTCGGTCTCAGTCTCATCGGCAGCGCGCACATGATGTTCGCCGATAGGCCGGACGTGCCGGACGCCGCGGCCGTCGAAAACCTCGTCGCCACGATCATGGCGGGCGCCGCGGAGTAGCGAGCAGCGACGGCGCCGCCGTTCCCGTTATCAAGATCATCATGGGCCGGGGGAGCGCGTGTCCTCGGAGCGGGGGCAGGCCGGGCACGACTGTGCCATCCTGTCAGAGGCCGGCAGTACGTTGCGGGCATGGCGACCACGGGCGAGCGAATCAGGACCTTGGAGATGCGCGTCGAGCGACTCGAGACCTGGGCTGGACCCGGTCAGAACGAAGTGCTGAGCATGAACCTGCGGGCACTTCGGGCGGACGTCGTTACCCTGCGGCGCGTCCAGAATCAGCACACGGTCCTGCTCGGCACGCTCACCAGGGATGTTGCCGCGCTCAAGGCCGATGTCGCCGAACTGAAGGACGATGTTGCCGCGCTCAAGGCCGATGTTGCCGGGCTCAAGGCCGATGTCGCCGAACTGAAGATCGCAGTGCAGGAGATTCTCCGGCGACTCCCGCCAGTGCCCGCTGCCTAGCCGCTGGGCGGTGGCGTAGTGACCACGGCCACCAGGTCTATCTGACCCGTGCGCTCAAATGCCCCGTCGCGCGTACTGCATGGCGCCGGACTCATTCTCCTGCGGTTTTTGGCTGGCTGAGCGTGGTCCGCTGGGTGTCGAGGAAAGCCTGTTCGACCGGGTTCGCAGTCAGGGCGCGGGCGCTGGCGTAGGCGGCCGCGGCTTCGGTGCTGCGGCCGAGGCGGCGGAGCAGGTCGGCGCGTGCCGCGTGGAACAAGTGGTAGCCGTCGAGGCCCGAAGAACGCAGGTTCTCCACTGCGGCCAGGCCGGCCGCGGGTCCGCGGACTTCGGCGAGCGCGACTGCCCGGTTGAGTGCGATTACCGGAGTCGGCGCGAGCGCGTAGAGCTGCTCGTAGAGCGTCAGGATGGCGCGCCAGTCGGTGCTGTCAAAGCTGGGCGCCACGGAATGGACAGCGTTGATGGCGGCCTGGACCTGGTACGGGCCGGGGTGGCCGCGCTGGACGCAGGCACGCACGATGGCCTGGCCCTCGGCGATCAGGTCCCGGTCCCAGAGTCGCCGGTCCTGGTCGGCCAGACGGACTAGCGAGCCGTCGGCGGCCACCCGGGCGGCGCTGCGGGCATGCAGCAGCAAGAGCAGCGCCAGCAGCCCCTGCGCCTCCGGCTCGTCGGGCATCAGCTCGGCGAGCACGCGGGCGAGCCGGATTCCCTCGGTGCACAGATCAGGCCTCATCAGAGAGTCGGAGGTCGCCACGTAACCCTCGTTGAAGATCAGGTAGACCACGGTGAGGACGGGCTGGAGGCGGGCAGGAAGTTCGCTTTCCGCAGGGACGCGATAGGGGAGACGCGTGTCCCTGATCTTGCGCTTGGCGCGGACGATGCGCTGCGCCATGGTTTTCTCGGGAACGAGGAACGCCCGGGCGATCTCCGGTGTCTCGAGCCCGCCGAGCAGCCGCAGGGTCAGCGCGACCTGGGCCGGCTGATTGAGGGCCGGATGGCAGCAGGTGAAGATCAGGCGGAGCCGGTCATCGGGCACAGCCTCCTCCTCCTGCGCCAGAAGACTGTCCTCGGCGGCGTCAGCGGCGGCACCGTACAGGTGATGCGCTTGCGCGTGCCGGTCGGCTCGGACCGACTCGCGACGCAGCCTGTCGATCGCCCGGTTACGGGCGGTTGTGACGATCCACGCACCGGGATTGGGCGGCTGGCCGTCCGACGGCCATCTGGCGACCGCAACGGTGAACGCATCCTGGACAGCTTCTTCGGCGGCGTCGATACCGCCGAGAAACCGGATCAGGGTGGCGACGCAGCGACCGTACTCGCGGCGGAAGACGGCCTCGACAGTCACTCGCGAGAGTCTATGGTCGCCGCGGACGGGTCACTGCCTGTCGGAC
>JASHOV010000029.1 GCA_030038495.1 Streptosporangiaceae bacterium | reverse complement strand
GGCCCTCGGGAATGCGCGCGGGCGATCCGGTCAAGGGAACCGTCAAGGCGGCGGCAAGGACGGCGGCGAGGATGAGGCACAGATTGGGGCACAGATCCGCGCTGGCGTGCCAGCCATCCGCAAAGGACGGTCCGATGAAGGAAATCAGATTCGCCTGGCGGGGTGGCTCGTCTCCGGCTCGGCACCGGCACGGCCCGCCGCAGGCGGGATCGCGGGGCGAGCACATCCTGCAACAGCGATACGGGACGACAGAGCGTGCCCGCCAGTTCTATGACAAGCAGGTCACCGACCAGCTCACGCCGCAGATGATCGAGTTCATTGGGCGCATGGAGATGGCATTCATCGCCACGAGCGACGCTGCCGGTGATTGCGACTGCAGCTTCCGCGCCGGGCAGGCAGGTTTCCTCCGGGTGCTAGACGAGCGGACCATCGCTTACCCGGAGTTCCGCGGCAACGGGGTGATGGCCAGCCTGGGAAATATCCTCGACAATCCGCATGTCGGCATCCTCATGGTCGACTTCACTCACGATCTCATCGGGCTGCACGTCAACGGTGACGCCGAGATTGTCACGCCTGCCTACGTGCAGGAACTGGATCAGGACCTGCCCGAACAGGGAACTAGCCCGGGCACGCGGCCGATCCAATGGGTGCTCGTGCGGGTCACCGAGGCGTTCATCCACTGCTCCAAGCACATTCCCAAGCTGCTCCCCCAGTCCCGCGTGCGGCACTGGGGCACGGACAACCCGCGCCACAAGGGCGGCGACTATTTCGGCGTCGCGGTCGCCTCGGTGGTCGCCGCGTCAGCCGTGGACGAGCTGATTCCCGTTCCCCCGCCTGGGCACCGCGGACAGGAGGACCGTGACCGGCACGAGATGACGTTCATGCTGTAGCCATTTCCTCCGGGCGGATGCCGTCACGGCAAAACCCTTTCAGCCGACAGGAACATGCTGTCGCCGCGGCCGGGCGGGATCCGATGATGAGGCGGACACGGGACCGGCCGGCAATGTGGCCTCCCGCGCTGCGGAGGGAGGTGGCGAGATGACAGCGGACCTGCCCGAGGTGCGACGTGTTGGCGGATACGTCGGCGCGGAAATCTGCGGCCTGGACCTTGCCCGTGATTACCCGGACGCGACCTACGCGGCGATCCGGCGGGCGTTAGCCGAGCACGGCGTCATCTTCCTGCGGGACCAGTTCCTCGACGAGGAGCAGCGCGAGCGGTTCGCTCTGCGCTTCGGCCCGATCCGGGTGAAACAGCAGTTGCGCAAGGAGCCGGATCAGACCCGCAACGTCGGAGAGAGCTGGCACGTCGACATGACCTGCCTCGACGAGCCGCCCATGGGCACGATACTGTTCGCCGAAGAGTGCCCGGCCTATGGCGGCGACACGATGTTCGCGGGTATGGTCCCGGCCTACGCGGCGCTGTCGGAGGGCCTCAAGCGCACGCTGCTCGGCATGCGCGCGGTGCACGCCAACGTGCGCAAGCTCGGCCTCAGCTACGAGCAGACCTCGCCGCCGGAACCGTCGGTCGCGGAATACGACGCGGCCGAGGGCCCGCTGCATCCGGTCATCACGCGACATCCCGAGAGCGGTAAGCCGGTGCTCTACGTCAACCCGGAATACACGACCCGGTTCGAGGGCTGGACCCGGAGGGAAAGCCTGGGCCTGCTCCGCTATCTGTTCGATCATGGCGGCAAGGCCGAGTTCGTCACCCGATTCAGCTGGCAGCCGGGATCGATCGCGTTCTGGGATAACCGCCAGGTGTGGCACATGGCGATCAACGACTACCACGGCATGCGGCGGGTGATGAACCGGATCCTGCTGCAGGGCTCGCCGCCGGTGCCGGCTGAGCCGCTAACGCAGCCAGCTAGCGCATGATTCTGGCCTCCGCTGCGGGTGGCACCGGACGAGCCGCCGTGGCGTGCGGACCGGGCTGGCCGCATCCGGCGGAGAGCGCGCAGAGAACGCCGATAGCCAGCGCGGCCGACCCCTTGGCCGCCAGCCGCCCGCGCCGCTGGCTGATCAGGAACCAGATCAGGCCGGCCGCCGTCATCACAAGGGCAACGAAGAAGTTCAGCCGCAGGCCCAGAAAGTAGGCCGAGGAGTCGATCCGGATCGTCTCTTCGAAGATGCGGTAACCGGAGTAGCCGGCCACGTAGAGCGCGAACAATCCCGGTGGCCTGATCCGGGTGTGGTGACCCAGCCACACCAGCGCGGCCGCGAGGGCAAGATCGAAGATCATCTCATACAGGAACGACGGCTGGAACGTGCTGAACCTGACGTCGGAGGCCGGGATGCCGCCGTTCAGCCGCGCCGCCCGGCTCACCTCGAGCGCCCAGGGCAGCGTGCTCGGCTTGCCGAACAACTGCTGGTCGAAGTAGTTGCCGATGCGCCCGATGGCCTGGGCCACGAGCAGCGCGGGAGCCACCGCGTCCATGAACACCGTGACGCTCGCGTGCTCGCGGTGCACCCGCCAGGCCCCGACGAGCGCTCCGGCGGCGATCCCGCCCCACACCCCGAGGCCGCCGTTCCAGATCGCAAGCGGGCCCCACCACACGTGCTTAGGCTCGATGTCGAACGGCGTGGTGATGTCGAAGTAGATCCGGGCCCCGATGAGGCCGGCCGGCACGACCCAGTACGTGATGCGGTTCACCAGGTCCGGATCGCCGCCCGCGGCCGCCCACCGGCGGCGCGTGATGTAGACGGCGAGGACGATCCCGATCACATACATCAGGCCGTAGAAATGGAAGAACAGGGGCCCGATGTGAAATCCGCTGACCGGCGGACTCGGGATGAACGCGATCGGCCGGCGCATCATTGCTCGATGTTACAGCCGCCGCCTGGGCCAGGACCGGCTGAGCCTCGTCGGCTAGCCGACGGCTGACGCCGCAGCGCCCTCCGCCGCAGCGCCATTGACTGTTCTTGTTGACTCCTATAATCATGCCGTGTCATAATTTAAGCCAAACTTCACAAGAAGGGAAAAAAGGATGTCACGAGCACTTCGACGCGCCATCGCCATCGCCTTAGCCGCCGGCATCGCGGCCTCGGGCGCGGCTCTGAGCTGCGCCTGGAACGGCCCGCTGACCGGCGGGACGGCGTCGCACAGCACCGTAGTGGCGAGCGCCGCATGGAACGGCACGAACGCCTCGCCGAACGGCTGGGACTGGAACTGATATCCGATACGGCCGCGCGGGCTGACTAGCGGCGCCGCGCCGGGCTGATCAGTGCCGCCGCGCCGACGGTCATCCGGCTGTCCTTCGCCAGCTGCTTGCCGAGGAGCTCGTTGAACGCTTCGGCCTGCAGCGGGCGGGAGAAGAGGAAACCCTGCGCGATGTGGCAGCCGAGCGACTTCAGGCCGTCCATCTGCTCGGTCGTCTCGACTCCCTCCGCGACGGTAGCGATGCCGATCGCGTTGGCCAGGTCGATGACGGCCCGCACAATCGCGGAATCCACGCTGCTCTCCGCGACGCCCTGGACGAAGGCCCGGTCCACCTTGACCTCACGCACCGGGAACTGCTTGAGGTA